>JALOLA010000044.1 GCA_025456205.1 Acidobacteriota bacterium
GGAAGACCTTGGCGGCGAACTGGTTGGCGAAGCGGGTGATGACCACGGCGCGCAGGGTGATGCCCCAGGCGGCCAGGTCGTCGATCAGCTTCAGGGCGTCGGCGTCGTAGGTGATGCCGAAGTCCGCACGCACCTTCTTTCTCTCGATGTCGCCGGCGTAGATGCACAGCAGGACGTCGGTCTGGTCCTTCAGCTGCTGCAGCAGGCGCATCTTGACATTGGGGTCGAAGCCGGGCAGGACGCGGGCGGCATGGTAATCGTAGATCAGCTTGCCGCCGAACTCCAGGTAGAGCTTGTTGTCGAAGGCGTGGACCCGCTCCAGGATGGCCGCCGTCTGCTCGCTCAGGTATTTGTCGTTGTCAAAACCGATCGCCTTGGGCATGGCCTCTCTCCTGGGGCGGGAATTCCGGTCGCGGTCCGCGGCTTATTTGTCCAGCTGGATGGCCTGGGCGAACACCTTGACCATCTTCTCGAATTCCTCGAACTTGTCGAAATTAAGGTTGATGCCCTTTTTCGTCGGCGCCCATTCGCCCGACTCGGCCTGGAACCAGGTGCGCACGCTGAAATACTTCTTGCCTTTGAAGGTCGAGATCGAGAAGATGAGCTTCTGGGTGGCGTTCATCTCCATGAAGCCGATGTTCAGCGCTTCCTCGTTGTCCTTGATGAAGTCGGGTTCCTGGATGTCGACCTGCTTTCTCACCGCTTTTTTCAACTCACTGAAATCCATGGTTGTTCTCCTGGTTGCCTTTTATTTTTCCTTGATCGTCTGCTCAAAGAATTCCGTCGCCTTTTTTTTCTTGGCCTGCTCGAGGGACTTGGCCTGGGAAAAGCGCTCGTCTACCGCTTCTTTCTTCTGCTTCTCCTTGTCCAGCAGCTCTTCGAACGAGGAGTGCGCCTTCCTCTCGCTGCGCTTGTGCTGCACGACCTGCTTCTTTTCCGCGTCCACCCACATGTGGGCGTGGCAGACCGGGCACTGGATGTCGATCAGGTTGTCCATGAACCGATTCTAATACAAGCACCGGCAAATTACAATAAGGAAAACCCGCGGCCGGGCGGCGGACCGCGCTGCCGGAGGCGAACCGATTGACACCACCGGGGATTTGCGGCAAAATAGGGCAAATGGCCGACAGCAAAGAAAGAATGCCCCCCGTTGTACGCTTTGCCCCGTCGCCGACCGGCTACCTGCATGTCGGCGGCGCCCGCACCGCCCTGTTCAATTTCCTTTTCGCCCGCCACCATGGCGGCCGGTTCATCCTGCGCATCGAGGATACCGACCAGAAGCGCTACCAGGCCGAGGCGCTCACCGAGATCTTCGCCAGCCTGAAATGGCTCGGGCTGCAGTGGGACGAGGGCCCGGAGGCGGGCGGCGACGCCGGCCCCTACTTCCAGTCGCAGCGCACCGCCCTCTATCGCGGCCGTGCCGCTGAGCTGCTGGAGGCCGGCAAGGCCTACCGCTGCTTCTGCAGCGAGGAGCGGCTGGCCGGCCTGCGCGCCGAGCAGGAAAAGGCGAAGATGGCCCAGGGCTCAGGCTACGACCGCCATTGCCGCCGCCTGGGCGCAAGCGAGGTCCAGGCGCTGCTGGCAGCGGGCGCCCCGCACGTGGTGCGCCTCAAGGTCCCCGATGACCGGGCCGTGGCCTTCCACGACCTGATCCGCGGCGACATCACCTATGACAGCGGCCAGCTCGACGACCTGGTGCTGCTCAAGTCGGACGGATTCCCCACCTATCACCTGGCCAACGTGGTCGACGACCACATGATGGGCATCACCCACGTGCTGCGCGGCGACGAGTGGATCGCTTCCACGCCCAAGCACATCCTGCTCTACGAGGCCTGCGGCTGGGCTCCGCCCATTTTTGCCCACATGCCCGTGATCCTGGCCCCCGACGGCGGCAAGCTCTCCAAGCGCCGCGGCGCCGCCTCGGTCCTCGACTACCAGCGCGCCGGCTTCCTGAGCGAGGCGCTGCGCAACTTCCTGGCCCTGCTGGGCTGGGCGCCGGGCGCTGACCGCGAGATCATGACCCTGGAGGAGATGATCGCCGCCTTCACCCTGGAGCGGGTCCAGGCCAAGGCCGCCGTCTTCGACGAGACCAAGCTGGAATGGATGAACGGCGTCTACCTGCAGGGGAAGAGCGTCGATTCCCTGCTCGCGGACGTGCGCTCCCTCTGGGAAAAAGCGGGCCTGCCAGCGCGCGCCCTTGCTGACGAAGGCTACCTGAAAAAAGTGATCGGCCTCTTCAAGGAGCGCAGCAAGAAGGTCGGCGACATCGCCGGAAATTCCCTCTATTTTTTCAGCGATCCGCAGGGCTACGAAGAGCAGGCGGCCAGGAAGTATTTCCGGGCCGAAGCCCTGCCGCTCCTTGACGCCATCCTCCCCGCCCTGCAGGGGCTGCAGCCTTTCAGCCGCGAGGCCCTGGAAGATCTGTTCCGCCGGCTTGCCGGGGAACTGGGCGTCTCCGCCGGCAAGCTGATCCACCCGACGCGCCTGGCCGTCAGCGGCGTCAGCTTCGGGCCCGGCCTGTTCGAGATGCTGGAGCTGCTGGGTGGCGAGACGGTCCGCCGCCGTCTGCAGAAGGCCCGGGAATGGATCGCCGCCGGCGACAGAGCGTGAAGACGATGGCCGGCAAGACGCGTCGTTATTTCCATCAACGAGGTATTCATGGGCGCTGAAGATTTCACACCGGGCTTGAATTTCATCCGCACCATCATTGAGGCCGACATCCGCGCCGGCAAGAACGGCGGCCGCGTGCACACTCGCTTTCCCCCCGAGCCCAACGGTTATCTGCACATCGGCCACGCCAAGTCCATCTGCCTCAACTTCGGCCTGGCCGCCGAGTACCAAGGGCTTTGCAACCTGCGTTTCGACGACACCAACCCCGGCAAGGAGGACGTGGAATACGTTGATTCCATCAAGGCCGACGTGCGCTGGCTGGGCTTCGACTGGGAGGACCGCCTGTACTACGCCTCCGACTATTTCGAGAAGCTGTATGAATACGCCCTGCACCTGATCCGCAGCGGCAAGGCCTATGTCTGCGACCTGAGCCCGGACCAGGTGCGGCAGTACCGGGGCACGCTGACCGCATGCGGTATCAACAGCCCCTGCCGCGAACGTTCGATCGCAGAGAACCTCGACCTTTTCCAGCGCATGCGCGCCGGGGAGTTCCCCGACGGGGCCTACGTGCTGCGCGCCAAGATCGACATGGCTTCGCCCAACCTGAACATGCGCGACCCGGTGCTCTACCGCATCCGCCGCGAGAGCCACCACCGCACCGGCGACCGCTGGCTCATCTATCCGATGTACGACTACACCCACCCCATCTCCGACGCCCTCGAGGGGATCACCCACTCCCTCTGCACCCTGGAGTTCGAAGACCACCGGCCGTTCTACGACTGGGTGCTGGACAACCTCCCTGTCCCCTGTCACCCGCAGCAGATCGAGTTCGCCCGCCTGAACCTGAACTACACCGTGATGAGCAAGCGCAAGCTGCTGGAGCTGGTGGAAAAGGCCTTCGTGCGCGGCTGGGACGACCCGCGGCTGCCGACGCTGGCCGGCTTGCGCCGCCGCGGCTACACGCCCGAGGCCATCCGCGACTTTGCCGAGAAAGTCGGCGTGGCCAAGCGCGAGAGCATGGTCGACATGGCGCTGCTCGAGCACTGCCTGCGCGAAGACCTGAACAAGAAGGCCAGGCGGGCCATGGCCGTGCTCAAGCCCCTGAAGGTCGTCATCACCAACTACCCGCAGGGTAAAGTGGAAGAGGTCGACGCCGAGAACAACCCCGAGGACCCCGCCGCCGGCACGCGCAAGCTGCCCTTTTCCCGCGAGATCTGGATCGAGCAGGACGACTTCCGCGAGGACCCGCCCAAAAAGTTCTTCCGCCTCGCGCCCGGCAGGGAGATCCGCCTCAAGCACGCGTATTTCATTCGCTGCGACGAGGTGGTCAAGGACGCGAACGGCTGCGTCGTGGAGCTGCGCTGCACCTATGATCCCGAATCGCGCGGCGGCGGCACCAAGGACGGCCGCAAGGTGCTGGGCACCTCGCACTGGGTGTCAGCGGCCCATGCCGTCGATGCCGAGGTGCGCCTTTACGACAAGCTGCTTTCCGTCTCCGATCCGGCCACCGAGAAGGAGGAGAAGGACTTCAAGGAGTATCTCAACCCCGCTTCGCTGGAGATCCTCCAGGGCTGCAAGGTCGAGCCGGCTTTGGCCGAAGCCTGGCCCGGCGAGTTCTTCCAGTTCCTGCGCCAGGGCTATTTCTGCGTCGACCCCGACTCCACGCCGGGGAAGCCCGTCTTCAACCGCAGCGTCACCCTGCGCGACTCCTGGGCCAGGATCGAGAAGTCGCAGCAGGAAAAATAAGCGCCCGGGCAGCTGAAGTCATGGGTGCGCTCGCTGTCAAGATCCGTGGAGAAAAATTCGGCAGCATTGTTTTCGACCCCAGGAACCGGAAATATCTGCTGCTCTTGGACTCCCCGAGTGTCGTCACCCCCGGCCGGGTCGCGGGAATGCTGGGTCGTCCCGCCATGGAAATGGGGGAGCTGCGACTGGTTGGAAACGGGCACGGCAGCGCAGATCCCGCTCAAGGCCTCGCCGCTCCCCTGGCGGCCTATATCGAGATCGCCGGAACCTGCACGCTGGCCTGCTCTCATTGCTTCAAGCCTGAGCGCGGCTACGCGCATGGGCTGGAGCGATCCCAGCTATGCGGGATTATCGACCAGCTCGAGGCTGCCGGTGTCTTCGAGCTGCGCTTCGTGGGATTCGAGCCGACGAATTCCCCCCATCTGGCTGAGTTGAGCGCGTATGCCAAAAAAAAGGACTTCTATCAGGTCCTGAACACGAACGGGTTCTACGGCCGGGAGATGCGGGAGACCATCTGTGGCCTGGGATTCGACGAAGTGCTGGTGAGCTTGGAAGGGCCGGAAGATGTCCATGACCGGATCCGCGGCCGGGGGTCCTACCGGTCGGCGGTCAGGCTCCTGGAGGATCTGGCGGCCAACCGCGTGCCGACCAGGATCAATATGACCGTATCGGGGATCAACATCGGCTGCATGGGGCATATCGCTGAGCTTGCTGCTGCCCTCGGGCTCGTGGCCGGATACGCTCCGATGAGGCTTCTCGGAGCGGGCTGCGGGATGGATCTCCGGGCCAGGCTGAGCCCCCGGAAAATGCGGAAGATCGCCCTTGCCGTGCGGGATTTGCGGCGCGCCCATCCCGCCACGAAGATCATCCTCGCCTACCATGATCACTTCAACGAACAGCACGATCCCTATCATCCCCTTTGGTTGAACGATCCCTGTCCCGCAGCGAAGAATGTCTCGATCCTTAATAACGGGCAAGTCTTCCTTTGTGATTTCCTGGCTCATATCGGCGACCGGTTCTGCGGGGGGAGCATCCTCGAGCAGCCGCTCATGGAGATCTGGAGCCAGGCCAGGGAGTTTCGTCTCTATCGGGAACTTCCGCGGGCGGAGCGATGCCGGAACTGCGACCGGCTGGGGACCCGCTGCAGTGGCGGATGCTCCGCGGAAACCCTCGATCACGAGGACGTTTTCTTCGACCCGCTCTGCTTTCTCCGCTTGGATCCGACCGGCACTGAGGCGAAGGCCTCCGGGAACGGGCTCGATGCGAAGAGCCGCTTCTATGACCGGGATTATTTCCAACGCGGCCCGGAGTCAGGCAAGGGAAATTATTGCGATTATCGCTGGCAGCCGGAGAAGACCCTGTCCGAAGTGGACGCCCTGATCTCCCTGTGGAATGCCCGCCTTGGGCAGGTGGTCATAGATTTCGGAGCAGCGTATGGCTTTTATGTCAAGGCCTTTGGCATGCGCGGATTGAAAGCCTATGGCATAGATTGTTCTCGCCATGCTGTCGAAGCCGCCAAAAAAGACGCGGCTATCGCCGAACGCGTTTTCCATTCGACTTCCTTGACGGCAACCGGCATGGGCCGGGCGGATTGGGTGCTGGCCAAGGATGTTCTGGAGCACTTGACGTTGGCGGAATTAGCGCGGTTCATGTCCGAGGTCAAAACGCTGGGGGCGGGCCTCGCTGTCGTCGTTCCCTTGGCGCGGTTCGACGGGGGAAGGTATCTCAGCCCCAAGGCGGAAAAGGATGGAGGGCATAATCTTCGGCGCAGTCGGCAATGGTGGCTGTCTCTGTTGCAGAGACATTTCGGTTGGGTGGAAGAGCCGAACTTGCCTGCGGCATTCACGGCCGGGTCCAACCAGGGCCGGATCGGCTTGTTCATCGCCCGACCGAAACCGGAGCGCGTGCCTGCCCGTAGAAAGCCCCTGGCGACGGCTTCCATGGAAGTCCGTTCCGCGCTTCGGGCGGTGGAGCCGTGAAAACAGGGTTCTTTCGCGATATTCTTTCCGGTCGGCGGACCCTCGTCTATCCCGATCCCTGGTCTGCGGCCGTTCCGGAGACCGGGCTCGTGATCCCCACGTTCAACCGTCCCGAATATGTCAGGGCAAGCTTCGCAAGTCTTCGCAGCAGCAGATTGGAAGGCGTTCTCGTGGTGATCGTGGACGATGCCAGCAGCGATCCCGCGACCCTCGAGATGGTCAGGGCCTTGGACCTCCCCGGTGTCCCGGTCATCAAGGTCTTCAAGCACAGGAGGAGAGGCGTCGCTGCGCACGAAAGCCTGCGCTGGGGCTGGGACCTTCTCAGCGGCAAATACCGTTGCCGCTTCCTGTGCTGCCTTGATTCCGATGCCGTGGTCAAGCCGGACTGGCTGATCCGGATACGGAGCCTTTTTGACCGCGAAACCCCCCGGCGCGGCCCCCTGATCATAACGGGGTTCAACGCCCATCGCCACCCGGTGCTTTCCGAGGGAGCGGATTTCTATCTGAAAAAGGTCGTCGGCGGCATCAACATGTTCTTTGACGCGGCGATGTACCGGAAAGTGGTCCGCCCGAACTTGAGGCTTGATCCGACGACCGGCGTGGGCTGGGACTGGCACGTCATTCACGAAATGGAGCGCCAAGGTTATTCCTTCCTGTGCACCAAGCCATCGGCCGTCCAGCATATTGGTTGCCAAGGGATTTTTTCGACCGTCGCCGGCGGCTATGACATGGCCCGCGATTATTAAGGTGTCCGCTGGAGTTCCATAGGCGCTCTGAGCTTCAGCCGCCCAGCCTGTCGACACCGACTCCACGCCGGAGAGGTCAGTAATGCACGTAAGCGAAATTGTTCTCCTCGTTCATCTCTTCGATGACTTCCTCGCGGTCGATCTTCAAGCCGATGTGCGCAGACCAGGATTCCGGGATCGTGAACAGCGCGGTATATCCCGCCGGAGCGTTGGCCATTGCGGCAGAAAACGACTGGATCGATGCCTTTGACGAATTCATCGTGTCCCAGATCACCAGTTTCACCGGTTTGGTGACTGGCGCTGATGAGTATTCGGTATTCTTGAACGTATACTCGATCTTCCGCGGGGCCAGGCTCGATATTTTCGCCGAAATGATCAGGTCGGCCCTGGCCAGCTCGGTGAAAGCGATGTTGTTGCCTTCATTGGCTTCATCAATGACGTTGGCGGGATCGACCTTGATGCCGACTTGGAAGGCCCAATCGCCCGGTATGGGAAAATAGCCCGTATGGCCGTTGGCGTTGTTCACCTGGGCAGGGGAAAGCGCGAAATCGGATCGATGGGAGGAATTTTTCGGGTCCCAGAAGGAGATATCGCATGGACCTGAAAGTGGCGCGGTGGAGAACTCGGCATTTTTCACGTGGTAGCGGATCATTCTCGTTTCCTGGTCGTAGATCTGTGCAGAGACCGTCAAGTCCGGCTTTTTAAAATGGATGAAGGCCAGGTTATTGTCCTCGTTCTTTTCATCGATCAGATCGCCGGAGTCTACCTTGATCCCGAGTTGCGACCATTCAACGGGGACAGTGAACAGAGTCGCATAACCGGCTTGACTGTTCACGGAGGAATGACTGATCCTCTTCACGATCCGGTGCGTTGTATTCTGCGTGTCCCAAAATACAGCCAGGAACGCATCTTCGATCTTCGCCGTGGCAAATTCCCTGTTCTTTATGATGACCTCCACCACTCTCGTGGAGGGGTTGGGAATCGCTGCCTCGACGAGCAGGTCCGGTTTGCCAATGAAGACCCGCCCGGTTCCGCTTTTCAATTCCTGCGCTGGCAGAAGAACTGCGCACCCTGTGAGCAAGAGCAGAAACAAACTGTTTTTTTTCATTTTGTCCTCCAAACAGTTCTACTATACGAGATCGCCATGTTTATCTCACTTCCGGCATGCAGCCATTAATGAAGATCATTGTCCGCTTTGCTGGAGGGCCTTCAATTTTTCCTGGGAAATCGTATAATGGTTGGGTGCAGCCGGGCCCCCGCCCGGGCGGGAACGAAGGAGGAGGGTACATGGAAGGCAGGAGAGGCGAAAAGATCGGCTGGACAGGCGGCTGGCTGGGAAGCTTCCTGTGGGTGCTTGTGTTGTCTGTCATGTTCCTGTTCCAGGGCCGGCGGACGGAAGGGATCGTCGGCGTTGTCCTGGTCGGCCTGGGCGCGTATTACATTCATTCCTGCGCCCCCTGGCGAAGCCCGGGCACGTCCTACTGGAAGCTGATGCTTCGCGTTTACGCCGTGCTGCTGGCCAGCGTGGCCTGGGCGATCTGGTCTTTCGGCGGCTGGGAAGCGACGGGCCTGAAGTGGTGGAACCTGCTCTGGCTTTTGCCTGTGTTGATGCCGCTGCTCACTATCGGCCGCCGCACCTGGGACGGGCTCCAGCCCGAGCCGCAGGAAAAGAAACCGGGGCAATAACCCGCGACCGGCCTCTTCCCTTCCCGGCAACCGAGATATTCCGCCCTGAACCCATATTCAATGAACAAAGGGATATTTTCAGGGGGGTGGAAAAATGAAGAAAAACGCGTTTTTTTTCCTGGTTCTGTTTTTTCTGACGGGACTGGCCTGGGCACAGTCGATCCAAGTGTGCACCGACGTGCCTTACCACAGCCCGAACGACAAGGCGTGCAAGGGCAAGACCTACTCCATTTCCTGGACCGCTGAAGGGCACAGCGAACTGATCCAGGTCCGCCTGCTGCGGCAGCTCGCCGGCAGCACCAGCGAGATGCAGGTGATCGGCAGCAACCTTCCCGGCAGCGGCTCCCTGAACTGGACGGTCCCGGGCTCGCTGCCTTCAGGCTATGGCTATTTTGTCGAATTCAAGACCATGGCCGGCCGCTATCGCGTGAGCACCGGCATGTTCCACATCCAGCTCTGCCTGCAGAAGGCGCAGCCGCACCTGCAGGTCAAGCCGGGACTGCAGGTGAGCCAGGCGCAGACCCCACCGGTGCAGGCCCTGGTCTACGAGCAGTATGAGCAGGGGGCGATACGCATGGACCCGGCGTCGCTGACCGTGCGCTGGGGGACGCATTCCCTGGCCATCGGCCAGAACGAGGAGAAGTGGATCAACATCGACGAGGATTCCGATCTCATCGATCCGGCCAGCGGCGGCCTGAGGGCGACCGTCGAATACACCCTGCGCAATACCATGGCCAAGAACTTCCGCTTCCACGTGGCGCTGAGCTTTGGCGGCCGCACTTTCCCGCCGGTCGAAGTGACCTTTGTCGGGCCGTCCTCCCGCCACGTGTCGCAGGCCGTGGTCCTCTATCCCGGGAACCAGACGCTGCCGATCCGCGTCCAGGCGACCGACATCCTGGTCGATGGCGGGAGCAACGACGTCAGGCCTGCCTATTTCTACGGCAAGCTGCACGTGCGCATCTATCCCAACTGAGCGCCAGGGCCAGGTCGAGCAGGGCTGCTGTTTTTGTCATGGCGCCCTTCATTTCCCGGCTCCTTCATCCTACTACGCACGGAAAGGGGGGCAAACCCGGTAACGGCCCCTCCCTTTACTTCAGGCTCCCGGCTTGCTAGAATGAGTCTCCTTATTCAAGGGGGGGATGCAGGCACATGTTCATTCCGCTGAAGGACTATAATCCGACCCGGCGGCCGGCCGTGCTGGTGATCCTGCTCATCCTGCTCAATTTCTCCATATTCATCTACCAGAGCTATCTGTCCCGCCGCCATCTCATGGAGCCCCTGCGCGCCGCGAACATGGAGCCCCTGGCTTGGCCCTCCAGCCTGGACTATTTCGTCGCCAGGGACGGGCTGGTCCCGGCCGAGCTGGTCCAGGGTCACAACCTTGACGTGACCGTCGGCAGGGACCGCTGGGGCCGGGCCGTGACCTTCCCGCGCCGCGTCTCGCCGCCGCTCAGCCTGGTCTATTCCCTCTTCATGCACGGCTCCTGGCTGCACCTGCTGGGCAACATGCTGTTCCTGTGGATCTTCGGCAATAATATCGAGGACCGCCTGGGGCGGGTGAAATTCGTCTTTTTCTACCTGCTGTGCGGCATCGGCGCCAGCCTGGCGCACGTGCTCTTCAATCTGGACTCGCTGGTCCCGGTCATCGGCGCCAGCGGCGCCGTCTCCGGGGTGATGGGCGCTTACCTGGCGCTCTTCCCCACGGCGCGCGTGCGCACCCTGGTGTTCGTCTTCATCTTCGTCACCACCATGGACATCCCGGCGGCGGTGTTCCTGGTCATCTGGTTCCTCTTCCAGTTCCTTTCCGCCGGCGGCGGCTCGGGCATCGCCTGGCTGGCCCACGTCGGCGGCTTCATCCTGGGATTCCTGCTGGTCAGGCTGCTGGCAGGAAGAAAGGCGCCCGTCGTCGAGATCGTCCCCTGATCCGATCCATCAAGGAGGCCGTCATGGAAAAGCATATCGTCAACACCGAGCGGGCGCCGCGGGCGCTGGGCCCCTATGCGCAGGCCGTGCGCTGGGGAAATCTCCTGTTCGTTTCCGGCCAGGTGGGCATTGACCCGGAGACCGGCAAGCTGGTCGAGGGCGGCGTGGAGGCCCAGGCGCAGCAGGTGTTCCGGAACCTGGAGGCCGTGCTGGCCGCGGCCGGGATCAATCTCCGCCGCCTGCTGAAAACCACCGTGTTCCTGAAGGACATGGCCCATTTCAAGGCCGTGAACGAGATCTATGCCGCCCATGTGCCGGCGCCCTACCCGGCCCGGGCCGCGGTGGCGGTGGTCGATCTGCCCGCCGGGGCGGACGTCGAGATCGAAGCCATCGCCGCGCTGGCGGATTGACCGGCGCCGCGCGCTTCCCTGCCTGATGGACATGCTGCGGGCGGAAGGCCTCTGGCTGGAAAAAACCGCCGCCCCGCCAGTGCCGCTGCTGCGTGGCGTCGATTTGGAGGTCCCGGCCGGCCGGGTCACGGTCCTGCTTGGCGCGAGCGGCGCCGGCAAGACCCTGCTGGCCCGGGCCCTCTGCGGGCTCCTGCCGCCCGGGGTGCGCATCCAGCGCGGCCGGGTGCTCTTCCAGGGCCGGGAAATGGCTTCCCAAAAGGCCTGGACCGGCATCCGCGGCCGTGAGGTGTTCTATGCCCCGCAGAACGCGGCGGCCAGCTTCAACCCGGTATTGACCATCGGCCGGCAGATCCGCGAATGCAGCCGCCTGGGGGG
Source organism: Acidobacteriota bacterium (assembly GCA_025456205.1). Classification (GTDB taxonomy): domain Bacteria; phylum Acidobacteriota; class Aminicenantia; order UBA2199; family UBA2199; genus UBA2199. The sequence goes on from JALOLA010000044.1 coordinate 11,476, forward strand.
CGGCGAGCTGGAGGAGTTGCTGGCCCGCCTGCAGTTCGCCGATCCCGGCCGCGTCCTGCGCTCCTATCCTTTCGCCCTGAGCGGCGGCGAGAACCAGCGCTGCCTGCTGGCCCTGGCGCTGGCCTGCGGTGCCGGCACGCTGATCCTGGACGAGCCCACCTCCGAGATCGACGCCGCGGCGCACGATGAATTCGTCCATGTCCTGCTCGAGCAGCAGCGTCGCCGCGGCCTGTCCGTGCTGCTGATCTCGCACCATCTGGGTTTTGTCGGCAGGATCGCCGACCGGCTGGGCATCCTGTGCGGCGGGGAGATGGTGGCTGCCGGTGAGCCGCTGGGGGTTCTCGCTTCTCCCGTCCATCCTTACGCCCGGGAGATCGCCGCGTACATGCAGGCGGAATGATGGAAGCCCGCTTCCGCCTGCGCCGGGTCAGCAAGTCCTATTGCGCTCCCCGGCACGGAACCAGGGAGCCCCTGGCGGCCCTGACGGACGTGAGCCTCGATATTGAGGAGGGGCAGGTCCAGGCGCTGCTGGGAAGGTCGGGCGCCGGCAAGTCGACCCTGGCCCGCATCATCATGGGCTTCGCGGCGCCCGACCGCGGCGAGGTTCGGTATCGCGGACGCCCCCTTTCCGAGACGCCACTGCCCGCTTTTCGCCGCAGCAACCAGATGGTGCTGCAGAACCCGCTGCTGGCGGTGAACCCGGGCTTCACCATCGGCCAGGTCATCGGCGAGCCGCTGCGCATCCTGAAGGCCGCAGCGCCGCGTTCCGATGCGGTCCCCGGCGCGGGGACCGCCAGCGCCGCCGGGGTGACGGAAAGGATCGCCGCGGTGCTGGACCTGCTGGAGCTGCCCGGGGACTGCCTGCGGCGCCTGCCCCACGAGCTGTCGGGTGGCGAGCTCCAGCGCGTGGTCCTGGCCCGGGCCCTGGTGCTGGAGCCGGAATTCCTCGTGCTGGACGAGCCTTTCGCGGCGCTGGACGACCTGGGGGCGATGCGCATCCTGCGGCAGTGCCGGGCCCTGTTCCTGCGCCTGCGCCTGGGGGTGTTGCTCATCAGCCACCATCCGCGTCACGTGCGGGCCCTGGCCGATCGCGTGTCCGTACTGGAGAAGGGGAGGATCGTGGCCGGGGAGTGGTCATGATATCTTCGCCGGGGCCGGAAGCACCACCGGCAGCGCGGTCGCGGAAGGTCAGCGCCGAAGATCGCGCGGCGACAGAAAATTCTTCCGGTAGTATGCGGCCGAAGCGCGCAGGACATCCTGGGATTTGGGTTCCAGCGCTATGGAAAAAGGACAGGCGAGGCCGGCGATGGCCGCCTTGGCCGCCTGCCAGTCGATGCGGCCCTGTCCCAGGGCCAGGTGGTCATCGAAGTCCCCATGATTATCGTGCAGGTGGAAATGGATATGGACCTGGGGATCAAGGTAGAACAGCCATTCCTGGAAGGGAATGCGGGCGAACACGTGGTGATGGCCGAAATCGAAGCAATGGACCAGGCGCGGGTTGCGGGCCCGGGCCAGCAATTGCAGGACGATGTGCGGGGTGGGCTCGGCAATGTTCTCCAGGGCGATGAGCGGGCCGTCGTGCTCCCGTAGCAAGGTCGAAAAGAAGCTGGCGCTGCGCTCCAGCCATTGCGGGAACTGCTGGCGGTAATACAGGGGGTCGTAGTTGAAATGCATGACCACCAGCCGGCTCGCCAGGCTGGAGGCGATCTCCATGGTCCGGCGCATCTTGTCGAGGCTGAGCTGGCGGACGTCGTCATCGCCGGCGCCCGGCCAGATATCGATGAACGGCGCGTGCACGGTATGGGCGGCAAAATCAGCCAGGATCCTCCGCGTCGTGGCCACGCGGCGCGGCGTGAATTCCTTCAGCCTCTCGGCGCTGATGTAGACCTCGGGGGCGGCGCCCAGGCGGGCGATGCCGGTTGCTTCGCGGTCCAGGCGCTCGCTGGCGACGCGCAGGAACAGGTCGTCAAACATCGCTGGCGGCAAGCAGCTTGCTGACCTGGTATGCCAACTGCTCGGTCTTGAAGGGCTTGGGGATGAAATGGCTGATCTTGGCCTTGAACACCTCCGCTTCCAGGTATTCCCGGCCGTAGCCGCTGGCGATGAGGATCTTGATCTCGGGGCGGATCTCGCGCAGGAGGTGGAACACCTTGTCGCCGGAGATGCCCGGCATCTCGATGTCCAGGATGACCAGCGTGATGTCGGCGAGGTTCTGCCTGAACAGTTCGATGCCCTCGCTGCCGTTGGCCGCGGTCAGGCAGTTCAGCCCGAGGGTCTTGAGCATGTCGCAGCCGATCTCGCGCACCACCTCCTCGTCGTCGATGAGCAGCACCAGCCCCTCGATGGCGGCGCTGGGCGCCGTTTCCTCCCGGGGGGCGGACTGGGCGAACTGCTCCTCGAAGACCGGCAGCAGTATGGAGAAGGTGGCGCCGCTGCCGATCTGCGAATCCAGCTCGATGCGGCCGTTGTAGTCATGGATGATCTCGCGGACGATGGCCAGGCCCAGCCCGGTGCCTCGGCCCTTGCCCTTGGTGGTGAAGAACGGCTCGAAGATCTTCTTCTGGTTCTCGGGACCGATGCCCGGTCCGTTGTCGCTGATCTCGATCAGCGCATACCGCCCGTCCAGCAGGTTGCTCTGGTCGCTGATCTCCACCAGGTCGGTGCGCAGGCGGATGATGGGACGGGCCACGTTCTCCAGCGCGTCGCGGGCGTTGACGATCAGGTTGATCAGGATCTGCGAGATCTTGGTCTTGTCGGCCTGGAGCAGGATCTGGCTATGGTAGAGCTGGATGTCCAGGTTGATCGTCTTGATGTTCATGGCCAGGAAGTCCAGCGACTCCTTGATCAGGTCGTTGATGTTGATGATCTCCTTCTCCGCCATCTTCTTGCGCGAGAAGTTCAGCAGCTGGTTGATCAGCGTCGACGCCCTCTCGCTGGAAGTGATGATCGTGGAGACATACTTCTGCACCTTGGGGTTGTCGGCGATCTTCTTCTCCAGCAGGGAAGCATATCCCATGATGCCGCTCAGCAGGTTGTTGAAGTCATGGATGATGTGGCTGGTCAGCAACCCCAGCGATTCCATTTTTTGGGCGTGGATCAGCGAGGACTCGAGCTTTTTCAGGGCCGAGACGTCCTCGATATGGATGACCACGCCGTTCTGCTCGGCGGTGACGGGGTACAGGGTCAGGTTGGCCACCTTGAAGTCCTCTTCGCCGATGTAGACCTGCTCGTCATTGAGGAAGATGGTCTTGCCCAGGATCATGACCTCGTTGATGGCGTCGCGGTACTTTTCGAAAAGGGGCAGCAGGGCGTAGAGGTTCTTGCCGAAGGCGCTGCCGAAGGAGATGCCCAGGATCTTCTCGGCCGCCGAGTTCCAGGTGGTGATCAGGCCGTGCTCGTTGATGGAGACCACGGCGTAGGGGCTGGCGTTGATCAGCTTCTGCATGAATCCCTGCAGCGACCGCAATTGCGCCGTCAGGCTGCGCCATTCGGAGATGTCGCGCAGCATGATGATGCCGCCGATGATGATGCTGCCGCTCTTCAGGGGCTCGACGATCAGGTCGACGTAGGTCTCCTCCTCCAGGACGGGGTTGAGGGTATTGATGCGGTGGACGCTGTTGCCGCCCTCCAAAACGTTGCGCACCAGCTCGTCGAAGCCGCTCTCGATGGAGTTCCTGGTCAGGACATGATTGATGTTCTGGCCGATGATGCTGGCGCCGCCCCCCTGGATGAGGTCGCGCGTTCTCTTGTTGATGAAGGTGATGCGCAGCCGGCGGTCGACGATGATGATCATTTCCGGGATCGACTGGAAGATCTGCCGCGAGAACAGGATCTGGTTCTTCAGGTCGATCTCCGCCTTGCGGCGCCTGCTGATGTCGCTGATCACCGCCAGGTAGCCGCAAGGCGCTGCCTGGGCATCGCGCAGCTTGGAGAGAGAGAGTGAAACGTCGATCTTCTCCCCGGTCCTCAGCGTCATGGTGGTCTCTTTGTCGGCGACCTGTTCCCGGTCTTGCAGCTCCCTGGCGATCTCGCGGACGAATTTCCTGTCGAAATAATCGCCGGCGCGCTGCGCCGGCACCGCATCCTTGGCCACCTGGAAACGGCTCAGGCCGAATTCGTTGATGAACGTCGGGCGCAGGCGCAAGTCCATGGTGACGACCAGGGACTGGGTCGTGCGCATCAGGGCCTCCAGGGACCCCTGGGCTTTTCGGCCCGCGCCGATCTGCTCCTGCAGCCGCGCGATCGCTTTCCCGGCGTCGGCATAGGCCCGGCCGATCTCGGGAAAGAACAGCGGCCGGCGCAAGCGGCCCGGCCGGCCGGCCGCGGGGAGCGGGGATGGGAACAGCCCGTCATGATGCCGGGCCAGCGGCCGCAGCAGCGCCAGGCGCAGGAAGAGGAACAGCAGGAACAGCGCGGCCAGCAGCAGCAGGGCGTTCAGCAGGAATGGCCGCAGGCGCTCGCCGAAAATGGCGTGCCGCTGCCAGAACTGGGCGGCCGTGACAACGGTGAAGAAGACGGCAAGGACCGAGAAGATCTTCAGCGGCAGCTTCTTCATCGCGTTGGCCGGGGCGCGGCTTCCGGCATCAGCTCTCCTGTTCCTGGCCCTCGTAGACGACCTTGATGCCCTCGATCTTTTTCTGGATGGGGAAGGAGCCCAGCAGGACCTGGCCCGAGTTCTTGGTCTTGGCGTAGATCTTCACCTTGACCGCCCTCCAGTTGGCCATGTTCTTGATGAAGGCGGGCTTGGAGGTCGCCCGGTAGCCGTAAAAGCCCTTGACGAAGATCTCGTCGCTGACCTCGCCTGGCGGCAGCGGCGTCTTGATCGCCTCGACGTAGCCGTCGGTGAGGTTCTCGCCGCTCTCCTCAAAGATGAAGATGCAGTTGAAGCCCACGTACTGCAGGGGGCGGCCGCCGGTGTTCTTGATCTTGAAGGTGAAGGACGGGACGATAGTCGCTTCGTCTGGCCGGACCTTCTTGTCGACCCAGATGGAGTCATGCCAGACGACCTGGATGGAAGCGGCCACCTCCTCGTCGCTCATGGTGTCCTGGATGACGGTCTTGTAGAACAGAAAGACCAGCGCCAGACCGACGACCAGCAGCAGGACCGAGGCCCAGAATTTCGTGTTCCTGAAAAAAGGGGGTTTATCCGTGATGTCCCTGAACAGCTCGTTATTATCGCTCATTCGCATCTCCTTGCCGCTTTATATATCATTTAAATCAATATTTCAAGTTGGCGGGACAAAAAAAGGGGGAGTTCGCGGCGAACTCCCCCGGGATGACGAACGCTTGTCTTATACGATGCCGTAGGCCAGCATGGTCTTGGCCACCTTGACGAAGCCGGCGATGTTGGCTCCCGTCAGGTAGTCGCCCTTGGTGCCGTATTTCTCGGCGGCGTCCAGGCACTGCTTGTGGATGCTCTTCATGATACCGTGCAGCTTCTGGTCGACCTCCTCGCGGCTCCAGTACAGGCGCATGCTCTGCTGGGACATCTCCAAGCCGGAGGTGGCCACGCCGCCGGCGTTGGCCGCCTTGGCCGGCCCGTAGAGCACATTGTTCTCCTGGAACACCTTGATGGCGGCCAGGTTGGACGGCATATTGGCGCCCTCGGAGACGCAGAAGCAGCCGTTCTTGACCATGGCCAGGGCGTGCTCCTCGTTGATCTCGTTCTGGGTGGCCGAGGGGAAGGCGGCATCGATCTTGAGGCCGTCCTTGACCACGTCCCACACGCTCTTGCCCTCAACGTACTTGCCCTTGTATTTCTTGGTGTACTCCTCGATGCGGCCGCGGGTGACGTTCTTCAGGTCCATGACGAAGGCCAGCTTCTCGGCGTTGATGCCCGTCTCGTCGATGATGGTGCCGCTGGAATCGGACAGGGAGACCACCTTGCCGCCGAGCTGGTTGATCTTCTCGGTGGTGTACTGGGCGACGTTGCCCGAGCCGCTGACGGCGCAGCTGAGCCCCTTGAGGTCCTTGCCGCGGGTGGCCAGCATCTCGGCCGCGAAATAGACCGAGCCGTAACCGGTGGCTTCGGGGCGGATCAGCGAGCCGCCCCACTCCAGGGCGCGGCCGGTGAGCACGCCGGTGTGCTCGTTGCGGATCTTCTTGTAGTAGCCGTACATGTAGCCGATCTCGCGGCCGCCCACGCCGATATCGCCGGCCGGCACGTCAACGTCGGCGCCGATGTGGCGGAACAGCTCGCGCATGAAGGCCTGGGTGAAGCGCATGACCTCCATGTCCGACTTGCCCTTGGGATCGAAATCGGAGCCGCCCTTGCCGCCGCCCATGGGCAGGGTGGTCAGCGAGTTCTTGAAGATCTGCTCGAAGCCCAGGAACTTGATGATGCCCAGGTTGACCGAGGGGTCTGCTCGAAGCCCAGGAACTTGATGATGCCCAGGTTGACCGACGGGTGGAAGCGCAGCCCGCCCTTGTAGGGGCCGATGGCGTTGTTGAACTGCACGCGGAAGCCCTTGTTGACCTGGACCTCGCCCTTGTCGTCCACCCAGGGAACGCGGAAGAGGATGGCGCGGTCGGGTTCGACGATGCGCTCGTAGATCTTGGCCTTGACGAATTCCGGGTGCTTCTTGACCGTGGGCTCCAGGGTCTCCAGGACTTCCTTCACCGCCTGGTGGAACTCGGGCTCGCCGGGATTCTTGGCTTTGACCTTCTCGATGAGTTCATGGATCATGGACATTCTATTTCTCCTTGGCTTTTGGATTTAATGAACGGAAGTGGCAGGTTATCGGGAGCTTCATCAGGGAAAAAGTATAAGCAGAAGCCGGAGCGTTTGTCAATCTCCCCCGGCGGAGAAATTTTCGCCCCGGTCCGCGGG
>JALOLA010000045.1 GCA_025456205.1 Acidobacteriota bacterium
AGGCCGGCAGCAGGGCGAAACAAGCCAATGTGATTCCCAAAATCAATTTTCTCATGGTAACTCCTTTTTCGGGCGCGAATACGTCCTCGCCCGTATGAGCTTCAATACGAATTCCAGAAAAATATCTCAGCAAAAACAACATCGGGGCGGCTGGCGCCCGGCTCATTCGCGATTGTTGGTGAAGAGGGTGATCAGCCGGTCGCGGATGCGCCCGTACAGCACCGGCACCTCCTCCATCAGGCCGCGGCAGTAAGCGGTCAGCAGGGCCCTGGCTTTGTTCGGGCTCTTGGCGTACAGGCGCAGGGCTTCCTTCTCTATCCGCTCCTGGCCGGCGAAGACCTTGTCCTCGAAGGGCCGGCGCATGGCCAGGACTTCGCGGCTCGCGTCCTGGAAGCGCAGGTTGCACAGGTTGTCCACGAAGTCGATGGCCCAGCGCGCCGAGCGCTCGCTGAAGTTTTCGGGGTCGTACGCCTGGTAGCTGGGGGCGGTATCGCTGCAGCCGGCGTAGACGGGAACGTAGGGGCTGATGTAGGGATTGTCCTGGTACACCCAGTAGACGCCGCCGATGGCATCGGGCAGCCAGCTGCGCAGCTGGCAGACCATGCCGTAGTGGCCGCGGTGGCGGGCCACCGGCCGGCGGTTGCTCAGCTTGAGCAGCGCCCGCAGGTCGCTGTTGGGGAACGGCGTGGCCAGCGGGCTCATGCGCGCCCCCCCCTTGCCGTCGCTGACCAGCCACTGCGGCTGGGCGGTGAAGTCGTAGATCGTCCCCGCGAACACCGAGCGCTGGAAGGCGATCACGTCCTGCAGCGAGATCTTCTTCTCGGGAGCCGCCGAGAACGGGTAGAGCGAGAGCGGCTCGACGAACTGGTGATAGGGATTGATGGTGGCCATGGGGTTCGTGCCGAGCTTGCGGTCGGGCCATTGAGCCAGGTTGGGCATGAACGTGGTGTAGAAAAGCCAGAAGCGGCTGGTGGCGAACTCCACCGGCAGCGGGGCATAGACATCCTGCCAGATGAAGGGCCTGCCCGCGGCCGGGTCGTACCAACCGCGGTCGATCGCCTCCTGCATGTAATTGGCCGAGACCATGAAGTTCTCCCCGTCCGCGGGGCGGATCTCCTTGATGATGCTCCAGTTGGGGATGACCAGGGCCTGGTCATCGCCCAGGCGCTGAGCGGCCCATATGGCGCCGGGCTTGCCGCTCTCCGGGGTCCAGCCGGGGCCGACCCCGAATATTTCCATGACCCAGGCTTCGCCGGGATCGCCGATGACCAGGTCCTCGCCGCCGTCGCCGCTGGACGGCAGGAAGCCGTAGGTCTCCATCAGCGAGCCGATGAGGCGCACGGCATCGCGCGCCTTCTTGCAGCGCTGCAGGGCGAACACCTCGGCCTGCTCGACGGTCATGATCTGCCGGCCGGTCTCGCGGGTGACGGCCAGTTCGCCGCGCTGGTTGATGGTGCTCTCGGCGATGGCCAGCTGGAATTCGTTCATGTGCGGATAGGCCGAATGGATATAGGCATAGGTCTCGGGAACCTGCGGGATGTGGCCCAGGACCTCGCCGTCATCGCGCAGGGGCAGGGTCGGGTCCTGGATGCCCCAGTGCACCGCGGCCCTGGCGCCGGGCTTGTGCCTGGCGGCGGCGACGACATAGATGCGCGAATCGGGTCCGGCGTCAGTGTGCGAGAGGATCACCGAGCCGTCGGCGGAGGCCTTCTTGCCCACGGCGATCACGGTGCAGCCTTCATCGTCGGCGCCAGCCGGGAAAGCGGCCAGCGCCAGGGCGAGACCCAGCAGGAACAGGATGGAGAAGTTGATTTTTTTCATGGCCCCATTGTAAGAAAACACGGGCGGCAACGCAAGGGTCTGCCCGGTTATGGGCGCAAACGCTAAAAACCTCACGGTTCAGCGGAACAGGATGTCGGCCACCCGGGGCAGCCTCCAGAAATCCCGGTCCACGCGTTCTTCGATCTTATCCACGATTTCCGCCGCCGCCTGCAAATGGGGCCGGATGGTGCCGGAACAGAGCCGGGCCTGCTCCGCATCGTCCCCCTCCTTCAACCTTTCATTGTCCAAGTCCAGCTGGGCCAGCATCTCCATGGCCCGGTTGATCTTCTCGGTGAACTTGGCGATAAAGGCATGCTGGTCAGCGAGCAGCCCCGGCCGGGAAGCAAGGACCTCCTGGGGAAAGTGGTGCAGCGCCTGCAGAAGCATGGCCTGGTTTTTCAGCGCCGCCGGGATGATGAAGGCGCGAAGCATGTAGCGGGCGACGCGCAATTCCATTTCCACTGTCTTGACATAGATCTCGACCTTGATGCTCGTCCGCGCTTCGATCTCCTGGCGGGACAGGATGGCATAATTTTCGAACAGGCGCACGTTCCGTTCATCCTGGAGGTGCAGGATGGTCTCCGGCACGGAGACCGGGATGAAAAGCCCGCGGCGGCGGGCGTCGTCCCGCCATTCGGCGCTGTAGTTGTCGCCGTTGAAAACGATCGCGGCATGGTCGGACAGGAGGGCCTGCAGGGTCCGGACGGTCGCTTTTTCTTCAGCGGCCGCGGCGATGGCGGCGTGGACCTCATCCAGGCCGGCGGCCACCATCAGGTTGATCGCCGCCATGGGAAAAGCGAGGGACGCCGAGGACCCGGGCATGCGGAATTCGAACTTGTTGCCCGTGAATGCGATCGGCGATGTGCGGTTGCGGTCGGCAAGGTCATGCAGGATGGGCGGCACGAATTCCTCGAAGCGCTTCATTTCCGCCTTGGCGAATTTCCCTTCCACGAAAGCCCAGGGATCGTCGATGATCCCCTGGAGCTCATCGCCCAGGAAGACCGACAGGATCGCCGGCGGAGCTTCGTGCCCGCCCAGGCGCAACTCGTTGCCGGGCGAAGCCAGGACCGCCTGCAGCAGGCCGTGGTGACGGTTGATGCCGCAGAGAAAACCGGCCAGGAAGCTTAAAAACACCAGCCGCGAGCTGCGGCTGTCGCCGGGAGTGAAGCAGTTGCGCCCACGGCTGTCCATCAGCGACCAGTTCACGTGCTTGCCGCTGCCGTTGAAAAAAACGAACGGTTTTTCGTGCAGCAGGCACACCATTCCGTGCTGGCGGGCCAGCCCCTGCAGCAGGTCCATCAAGAGCTGGTTGTGGTCGGCGGCGATGTTCGCCTCTTCGTAAAGCGGGGCCAGCTCGAACTGGTTGGGCGCCACCTCGTTGTGCCGGGTCTTGATGGGAATGCCCAGCTTCAAGGCTTCCTCCTCCACGGCTTCCAGGAACTGCAGCACCTGGGCGGGTATGGCGCCGAAATAATGGTCGCCCATTTGCTGGCCGCGCGGCGGCCGGGCGGCGAAGATCAGCCGGCCCGCCGTTTTCAGGTCCGGCCGCAGCTGGTAATCGCTCTCGCGAACAAGGAAGAACTCCTGCTCCACCCCGACCATGTTCTTGACCCAGCCGGCCCGCTGGTTGAAACAGGAGAGAATTTTCAGGGAGATATCGTTGATGCGCTTCAGCGACCTGAGCAGGGGAGTTTTCTTGTCCAGGACGCAGCCGTTGAAGCCGTAGAATACCGAAGGGATGAACAGGACGCAACTTTTCTGGTTCTTGATGATGAAAACCGGCGAACAGGGGTCCCAGGCAGTGTAGCCCCGGGCCTCGAAGGTCGACCTCATGCCTCCATGCGGGAACGACGAGGCGTCCGGTTCGCCCTTGACCAGGTCGCGGCCGGAAAAGCATGAGATGATCCTGCGGTTGCCTTCCCACTCCAGGAACGTGTTCTGCTTGCCGGCGGTCAGCCCGGTCAGCGGCATGAACCAGTGGGTGAAATGGGTGACGCCCATGGCCTCGGACCACTTCCTGATCTCGCGGGCGATCTGGTCGGCGACCTCCGGGTCGAGCGATTTCTTCTGGTCCCGGGTGCGCAGGAATTTCTGCAGCGCCTGGGGAGGCAGGCAATCTTTCATCCTTTCCAGATCAAAAACGTGGCTGGCAAAATCTTTTTCCATGCTCTCCTTCCCATCCAAGTCATTCCGTCATCCGGGCACGGGCGGATCCCCATGACCTGCCGTCCTGAAAATCGTTTATAACCGAACATGCCGGTTTTGTCAAAAATGGCGTGAGTCGCGTTGACCAGCAACGGAAAACCCCGCGGGCTGTTGCAATGGCGGCGAATTGCGGTAAAATGCTGGCATGGTTCAAACGATCGCCGGCAGGGAACATGCGTGAAAAGATCAGGGAGCTGACCAGGGACACGGCCATCTACGGCATCTCGACGATCGTCGGCCGCTTCCTCGGCTTTCTCCTCGTCCCCTTCTACACCCATTTCATCTCCCCGGGCGCCATGGGCATCTACGGCAACATCTACGCCTACATCGCGTTCCTCAATATCATCTACATCTACGGCATGGACGCCGCCTTCATGAAGTACAGCTCGCTGGCCGCTGCCGAGGAGAAGGACCGCACTTTCTCTTCCGCCTATCTCGCCGTGGTCATGACGACCCTGCTCATGACCGCCCTGCTTTTCCTCCTGCGCTCCCCGTTCAACGCGCTGATGGAGGTGCCCGCCGGCTACGGACACCTGGTCTACTACGTCATCTTCATCCTGCTTTTCGATACGCTGGCGCTGATCCCCTTCGCCAGCCTGCGCCTGGAGCGGCGGGCGAAAAAATTCGCATTCCTCAAGCTGGGCAACATCCTGCTCAACCTGGGATTGAACCTGCTGTTCTTCATCCAGCTGCGCATGGGCATCGAATCCATCTTCGCAGCCAACCTGATCGCCTCGGCGGCGACCTTCCTCGTCCTGCTGCCCGAGATCCTGCCCCGGCTGCGCCAGCGCATCCAGGAGGGCCTGCTGCGGCGCATGCTGCGCTTCGGCCTGCCCTACCTGCCCGCCAGCCTGGCCTCGATCATGATCCAGGTGATCGACCGCCCCATCGTCCTGCGCCTGACCGACCTCGCTACGCTCGGCCTCTACCAGACCGGCCACAAGCTCGGCATCTTCATGATGCTGGTCGTATCCATGTTCCAGTACGCCTGGCAGCCGTTCTTTCTGAACAACGCCCGCGAGAAGAACGCCAGGGAGATCTTCGCCAAGGTCATGACCCTCTTCGTGGTGGCGGCCAGCCTGCTTTGGGCCGTGGTCTCGCTGTTCATCGACATCGCCGCGGCTTTCGAGTTCGCCGCCGGCCGCTCGCTGATCGCCCGGCAGTTCCTGCCCGGCCTGGTCGTGGTGCCGATCATCCTGCTGGCCTACCTGTTCAACGGCATCTATGTCAACTTGTGGGCCGGGATCTACATCGAGGAGAAGACGAAGTATTTCCCGCTGGTGACCGGTGCCGGCGCCCTGGTCAATGTGGCGGCCAACCTGCTGCTCGTGCCGCGCCTGGGCATCATCGGGGCGGCGCTGGCCGTCCTGGCCAGCTACGTGGTCATGGCCGTTGGCCTGCACCACGTCGCGCAAAAATTCTACCCGGTCGCATACGAATATGGCAAGCTGGCCAGGATCATGGCCCTCGTGCTTCTTACCGGTGCCGCTTACTACTTCCGGCTTTTCCAGGGAGGAGTGGACCTGTGGCAGCGCTTCGCCCTGCTGGGAGCCTTCCTCGCGGCGCTGTTCGCCATGCGCATCGTGAGCCGTGACGACCTGAAAAAACTGCGGGCGCTGCTGCCGGTCAGGAAATAGAACGCTGCTTATTCCATTTCATTGCATGAAGATTCCTGATCTCAGTGACAAGTGACAAGTAACGAGTGACGAGAAAAGCCGATCGATCGAAATAAAGATGTTTTTCTTCCTTGTCACGCGTTACGGGTTACGCGTCACGATAGTCCGTTCATGCCCCATCACTCGTCACTTCTTTTTCTTGTGCCCCAGGATGCCGCCGCTGAGGAACAGCCCGGCGCCCAGCACAAAGCCGAAGTTATACCAGCTGCCGCTGTTGTGGACCTCATAGAGCGAGACCTTGTCGCTGAACAGGGAGATGATGAACGTGACCGGGGCGATCAATCCATGCCAGAGCCCGGCCCAGAACCCGGCGACCTCGCCTTCGCGATTTGGCGTCCTGGCCGCGGAATTCGGCCCGGGGGCGCAGGAAACGACAAAAAGCAACAGGAGCAAAATCAGCAGTGCCGATGAATTCTTCATGGTTCCCTCCTCGGGGCGGAGCATTCATTTCCGCAGCGATTGTAGCCGTCCCGGCGGCAAAAAGCAATGGCCTGCGGCAGGATTTGACAATCATCTTTCGCAGTCCTAGAATGAATGCCGTGGAGCCTGGCTGAAGCGACGAACAGGGGGCGATAACATGACCGATCCGACTCCCGGATCCTGGCGGCGTTGGCGCGAATTCTTCGCCCCGCCCACGTTCGCCGACGAAGACAGCGCCCGCCTGGCCCGCGTCCTGAACATCATCCTGCTGAACGGGCTTCTCGCCCTGCTCCTGTTCACCCTGGCCACGGCGGCAGCGGGCCAGTACGACCGGACCGTGAAGATGGCCCTCGGCGCCGGGATGGCCATCATCCTCTTTTTCCTGCTGCGCGGCCGCTTCCTGCGCCTCACCATCCTGCTTACCTTCGTGGTCCAGCTGGGGCTGGTCACCTGGATCCTTTTCAGCGGCGGCGGCATCCATGAGCTGGCCACGATGCTCTACCCGATCACCATCGTCATCGCCGGCCTGCTGCTCAGGAAGAAGGAATTCCTGGCCATTTTCCTGCTCTCCCTGCTCTCGGCGGCATTCATCATTTTCTCCGAGCTGACCGGCCGCATCGATCCGTCCCGTCTGCAGAAAACCTCCATCTACGTGCTGATCACGGTCATCGCCATATTCGTCCTGGCCGCCGTCGCCGTGCGCATCCTGGCCAACGACCTGCAGCGCAGCCGTGACCGCGTCCGGCAGCATGAGCGGGAACTCCGCGAAAGCAACCTGCGCCTGCAGCAGGAAGTGTCCGAGCGCAAGCAGGCCGAGGAATCGCTGCGCGAGAGCGAGACACGCTTCCGCACCCTGGCCGAATCGACCTTCGAGGGCCTGTGCGTCTCGGAGAACGGCCTGATCATCGATGCCAACTCCAGCCTGGCGCGGATGCTCGCCTGCGAGGCGAGCGAGATCATCGGCCGCAGGGTGGATGATTTCCTTGAGCCGGAGATGCGCGGGATCGTCGCCCGGCAGATGCACGCCGAGTCCGATGTTTCCTTCGAGTTCATGGTCCGCCGCCTGGACGGGACGCTGGTCCCGGTGGAGAGCCGCAGCCGGACGATCCCCTACCAGGGGCGCCTGGTGCAGGTGACGACCTGCCACGACCTTTCCGAGCGCCGGCGCAGCGAGGAAGAACAGCGCATCCTGGAAGCCGAGATCCGGCAGAACCAGAAGCTGGAAAGCCTGGGCACCCTGGCCGGGGGCATCGCCCACGACTTCAACAATATCCTGTCGATCATCAGCGGCCACGCCGCCGCGCTGTCCGGGAAGCTGAAGGACAATGCCGAGGCCCAAACCGCGCTGCACACCATCAACGAGGCCTCAGAGCGCGGCAGCTCCATGGTCCGGCAGATCCTGACATTCGCCCGCAAGTCGGAGGCGGATTTCCGCGCCCTGCGCATCCAGGACATGGTCGCCGATCTGGTGAAGATGCTGCGCGTCACCTTTCCCCGCACCATCGACATCAGCTATTCGTGCCCCGGCGACCTCCCCCAGGTATGGATGGACCCGAGTCAGCTGCACCAGGCCCTGCTCAACCTGTGCATCAATGCCCGCGACGCCATGGCCGGGACCGGCAAGCTGGAGATCGGCACCCGCCTGATCTCCGGGGACGACATCGCCGCGCGCTTTCCCGCCGCCGCGGGCAAGCGCCTGGTCCGCATCCAGGTCATCGACACTGGCGTGGGCATGGACGAAAAAATGCGCGCCCGCATCTTCGAGCCCTTTTTCACCACCAAGGGGCGCGGGCGCGGCACCGGGCTCGGGCTGGCCGTGGTGTACGGCGTAATACGGGCGCACCGGGGCTTTGTCGAGGTCGACAGCCAGCCCGGCGCCGGCGCGGTATTTTCCCTGTATTTCCCGGCCTCGGAGCGCCAGGCCCTGCCCGAGCCCCCCCGGGACTCCGAAGAGCTGCCCAGCGCCCGCGGCAGCGAGACCATCCTGGTGGTCGAGGACGAGGAGGACCTGCGCGAGCTGCTGACCTCCATGCTGCATGACCACGGCTATTCCATCCTCGTGGCCCGCGACGGCCTGGAAGCTCTGGAGCGCTACCGCCGTCATCGCCAGGACATCCAGCTGGTTATCACCGACATGGACCTGCCCAGGCTCAACGGCGCCGCTGTCAGCCAGTCGATCCTCAGCGACAACCCCGGCGCCCGCATCGTCATGATCTCGGGATTCCTCGAAACGGCCCTGAAAGAATCCATCCTGGCCAGCGGCGTCCGCGAATTCGTGGCCAAGCCTTACACGATGCCCCAGATGCTGCAGATCATCCGGAAAGTGCTCGAGATGCTGCAGATCATCCGGAAAGTGCTCGACGAGGACTAGAAATCAAGAAGAGGTTCGAAGTTCGTTGTTCGCAGTTCGACGTTAAAAGAAAACATAAAATTAAGATATATCCCACTCGTACGTGGGCTAGGGCTTGCTAACTTCGAACATCGAGCTCCAAACGTCGAACTTACTGGTCGTTCAAGCGCAGAGCGCTGCGGCTGGGCAGAAAATCGCTGGAATAGACCGCAGCCTCGCCGGGCAAATCCCGCTGCGTCGAAAACTTGAAGAAGAACGGGATGCACTCGTAGACAGGCGAATAGAGGTAATAACGGAATCGCTGCTGGGCATCCTGGGGAGAATGATATTCAAAGCAATGATAATCTTCAAAAAAGGTAACTTTCGTCATGGCTTCACCTCCCTGGTGAATGGCGTTGCCACCTTGCTTGCGGGCAGGTTGGCACGGGGTCATCGAGCCGGGCTCTCAACCGTTCTGCATGACTCAGTCGGACCTGTCAAATAACTCGCTTCACTTATAATATAAAAAACTTTTTTTGTCCACTAAATAAAAGAAGACGTTAGACGACAGACGTCAGTGGTCAGCAAGAAAAGTGTTCAGAGATTGTGGTTCTTTATTTTCTTGCTAACGTCTACCATCTAACGTCTAACGTCTATCTCTTCCTGCTTCCCAGCACCAGGATCGCTCCGGCAATGACCAGAAAACCTCCCAGGGGCAGGGAATCCCCATACAGGGCGCTGTAGAAGGCCGCGGCCAGGCCGAGCAGGATGAATGCCGGCACCAGCAGCCCCGTCTTGCGCTCGATCATGTACAGCAGCAGGAAGCCCAAGCCCGGGCCGACCAGGTAGTTGGGCCAGGTCGTGCCGGCCCCCGCCCAATGGGTGTGGGTAAGCCAGAGAAAATAGCCGCAGTAGAAGACGAGGATGGTGATGGGGATCACTGCCCCGGCGGCCTGCCGGCCCTTCTCCAGCCAGTTGCTGGCCAGGGGGATGACCGGGATGAGCAGGAACAGGGGCCAGGTGCGCTCGGCGTCCAGGAAGCGGTAGAAGTTGTTCAGCAGGAACAGCACGCCCAGCAGGACGATGATGACGCCGCCGGTGAGCGCCGCGACCCGCGCCCGGGGATCCTTGGTTTCAGCCATGTTTCCTCCTTGTCTGCCCTAAAAACGAATCTGCCGGGGCCGAAGTTCCTTACGTGATGCGTGAACAAACTTGCCGCACTCCGTGATACGTGATGCGAAAGAGAACGCCTCTGATTTTTTCTTTCGCGTCACGCGTCACGCGTTACGCGTCACGAAGACTGCGTTGCGCTATTTCACCGGCTGGCCGTCGCTGTCGATGACGAAGACATCCCCGTAGCCGAGGGCGCGGATGCCGGGCTCGATGGCGGCCCTGTCCCCCACCACCACCCAGACCACGCTTTCGGGGTGAATGACCCTGCCGGCGGCGCGCTCCAGGTCGCCGATCTGCAGCTGCAGCACCCGCTGCGGGTACAGCTTGAAATAATCGTCGGGCATGGCGAAGCGCACCATCTCGACAAGCGATTGCTCGACAGCGGCCATCGTCTCCCAGTAGCCCGGCAGCTGCAGGGTCTGGCTCTTCTTGGCGTTGGCGAATTCATCCTGGCTGATGGGCTTCTTGCCCAGGATGCCCTCCATTTCCTTGCGCATCTCCGCCATCGTTTCGCTGGTCTTGTCGGCCTGGACCGGGGCGTAGGCGATGAACGGCTGCTGGCCGCGGGCGCCGGTGAGATAGGAGCCGGCTCCGTAGCTCCAGTGCTTTTCCTCGCGGATGTTCATGTTCAGGCGCGAAACGAAGTCGCCGCCCAGGATGAAGTTCATGGTCTCCATGGCGATGCGCTCGGGATCGGCGGAAGAAGGCGCCAGCTGCCCGGCAATGACCACCGACTGGGGCGACGCCGGCTTGTCGATGATGTAAACGACCGGCTTGGCCGCCAGGGAGACGGCGGCGATGTTCTTTTGCGGGATAGCGCCGCCGCTCCAGCCCTGGAACAGCTTTTCCAGCCGGGGCTTCATCTCGGCGACCGTCGTGTCGCCGACCACCACCAGCGTGGCATGGTCGGGCTTGAACCAGGTGCGGTGAAACGCCGCCAGGGCGTCGCGCGTCAGCTGGGCCAGGGTCGCCTCGTAGCCGGAGCCGGTGAAGGGGTTGCTGTAGGCATGGCCGGCGCCGTACAGCAGCCTGGGGAAGACGCGCAGGGCCATGGTGAAGGGCGAGCTCTTTTCCTGCAGGATCTGGGTGAGTTGCAGCTTCAGCAGCCTCTGGAAATCGCCCTCCGGGAAGCGCGGGTCGAGGATCACGTCGGCGTAGACGTCCAGCGCCGCGTCCAGCTTGTCCTTGAGGGCCGAAAGTGAAACATAGGAGGCGTCCAGGTCGGAACCCGTGCCCAGCCCGGCGCCGAGCAGGGCCAGCTCCTCGCTGATCTGCAGCGCGCTGCGCCGGCCCGTGCCCTCGTCGAGCATGGCCATGGCCAGCTCGGCGGTCCCGGGGACCCCCGTCTGGTCGGTGGCATAGCCGGCATCGAGCACCAGGTTCAGGCGCACCATGGGGATGGCGTGGCGCTCGGCCAGGATCACCTTGAGGCCGTTGGCCAGGGTGAAGCGCTGGAACTCGGGAAACTGCACCAGCGGCGCCGGGCCGGGCTCGGGCATGCGGCTGCGATCCACCTGGCCCTTGGCGGCGGCGAGCTCGGGATAGGGGCGCACCTCCAGGACATACACGCCGTCAGTGAGCCATTTGCCGGCCGTATCCTTCAGCCGGGCCGGGGTGGCGGCGGAAATGTTCTCCAGGGAGCGGCGATAGGCGTCGGGGCTGTTGCCGAACACCTGGCTGCGGGCCAGGATGTCCGACTTGCCGCCGAAGCCGCCGATGCGCTCGCTGCCGCGGATGAAGCGGGCCAGGTACTGCATGCGCACTTTTTCCAGCTCCTGCTGGGTCGGCCCGCCGGCCAGGAAGCGGCGCAGCTCCTCATCGATGGCCTTTTCCACCACGGCGACGTCCACGCCGGGCTTGACGTCGACCTGGATGGTGAACAGGCCGGCGATCTCCCGGCTGTCCAGGTAGACGCTCAGGTCGGTGGCCACCTGGTCGTCGTAGATCAGGCGCTTGTAGAGGCGCGAGGTCTTGCCCGAGCCCAGGAGCTGCGCCGACAGCGCCAGCAGGTCGCTTTCAGCCGTGAAGGCCGGGGGTACGTTCCAGATCTTCATGATGCGGGCCTGCGGCACGCGGTCCTCGACGACCTGGCGCTGCTCGCCGCTGCGCTTGGCCACCCAGGCCTCATGGCGGGCGATGGGCGGGCCGGGGGGGATGTCGCCAAAATAGCGCTTGACCTTTTCCAGCGCCGTCGGGGCGTCGATGTCGCCGGCGACGGCGATGACGGCGTTGTTCGGCCCGTAGTAGGTGGAGAACCACTGGTGCACGTCCTGCAGCGTGGCCGCCTGCAGGTCCTCCATGGAGCCGATCACAGTCCAGGAATAGGGATGTCCGGCCGGAAAGCAGGCCTTGGCGATCAGCTCCTCGGCGACGCTGTAGGGCTCATTGTCGTACTGGCGCTTTTCGTTCTGCACCACCCCGCGCTGCTCATCCAGCTTGGCCTGGGTGATGGCGCCCTGGAGATGCCCCATGCGGTCCGATTCCAGCCACAGCGCCAGGTCGAAGGCCGGGGTCGGCACATTCTCGAAGTAATTGGTCCGGTCCTCGTTGGTCGTGCCGTTCAGGTCGGTGGCGCCGACCTTCTGCATGGGCTTGAAGTAGTCGTCGTCATAGTTCTCGCTGCCGTTGAACATCAGGTGCTCGAAAAGGTGGGCGAAGCCCGTGCGGCCCGGTTTCTCGTTCTTCGAGCCGACGTGGTACCAGACGTTGAAGGCCACGATCGGCGCCTTGCGGTCCTCGTGGACGATCAGCGTCAGGCCGTTTTCGAGGACGAATTTCTGGAACGGGATATCGATCTGCCCGGCCGCGCTGGCGGCGGCCAATGAATTCGCTGCTGCTAGAGTCATGAATGTCACTCCCAGGAGAAAAGATAGGACCGTTTTGTTTGCCATGGCGTTATCTCCTTATGCATATGGAGCATTCTACTCCCTTTCGCTGCCGGTGCCAATAAGAATCCGGATCGAACTATCGTGACGAGTGACGAGATAAGACTGAAATTCCAAATCACAAGCACCAAGCACCAAACAAGCACCAAATTCCAATGACCCAATAACCAAAACAAAGAAAAAGCGCTGGCAGCGCCTTTGTTTAGGACATTGGAACTTGGGATTTGTTTGGGATTTGGTGCTTGGAATTTGGTGCTTTAACTCTTACTGGGCACCGTGTACCGTCTACCATATACCGTCTTTTCTTCATCTTGCGCCGGTTCCCTTCATCGCCTACAATGGCATCATGAGCGGACTGTTGAAATGGCTGTACTTTTTCCGCCGGCGCTGCGCGCAGAAGCTGAAGAATCTTTTGCGCCGGCCGCTCCCTGACCCACCGGCCCCGCTTTTGCGCTTCCAGGGCGTCCCCTTGCCCTTCCTGCAGGGGGCCAACCTTCCCTGGCTCAAATACGGCGGCGACTTCGGCGCCAGCGCCTGGGATCCGCGGGGCGGCATGGCCGCGACCGGCAGGAAAGAGGAGCTGCTGCGTCATCTCCGCACCTTGAAGGCGCAGGGGATCGATGTCCTGCGCTGGTTCCTATTCTGCGACGGCCGCGCCGGCATCCGCTTCAGCGCCGCCGGTACGCCTCTCGGGCCCGACCACCGGCTGTATGCCGACATCGATGCCGCCCTGGACGCGCTCATGGCCGAGGGCATGAAGGTCATCTTCGTGCTGTTCGACTTTCTCTGGTTCGACAGGCCTGGGATGCTCAACGGGGTGCAGATGGGGGGCAGGAGCCGGGTCATCAGCGGCCCCTACAAGCAGCAGGCCCTGCGCCGGCGGGTGCTCGTCCCGCTCCTCCAGCGCTACGGCCGCTCCCCGGCCATTCTTTCCTGGGACATCATCAACGAGCCCGAATGGGCCACCCGCGGCTGGGGCGGCGGCATCATCGGCCCTGCCATTTCGTTCCCGGCCATGCGCCGCTTCATCCGCAGGGCGGTGCGGCTGGTCCACCGCCATACCGGCCACCTGGCCACGGTGGGCCTGGGCAACGCCTCAGGCCTGCCCCTGGTATGGAACTGCGGCCTCGATCTCTACCAGGTGCACTGGTACGACCGCTGGCAGGAGATCGCGCCCCTGGAGCGGCCCGTGGCGGAAATGGCTCTGGACCGGCCGCTGCTGCTGGGCGAGTTCCCGACCAGGAACGCCTCGCTCCCGCCACAAGCGATCATTGACCTTGCCAACGCCAGCGGCTATTGCGGCGCTCTGGCGTGGTCCTGGCTGGCCGCCGACGAGTTCTCGGGAATGAGAAATGGTTCATGAACATGGGAGACTCGGTTTACGATAAAGGGTAGACGGCAGACGGCAGGAAAAAGGCAAAAGTAAAAAGGTAAAAGTGAAGAAAAAGCACTTGCCAAACAGCCGACGGTAAGAGAAGAAACCTGCATCCGTGTTCGATGATTGTTTGCTACTCATCACACGTCACTAGTCACCCGTCCATTAGATCGTTTCTGTGCTGTTACCGTATGCCGTGAGCCGTACGCCTTACGCCGAACCGCGGCCGTTATTCTGCCGGGGGCACGACGGCAACGGCCCGGATCGGCGATCCGTCGGCGTCGACGATCTTCAGCGGCAGGCAGGAGAAGACGAACTCCTTGTCCAGCAGGGGCTTCATGTCGGCCAGGTTCTCGATGATCACCATGTTCGCGGCGAAGATGGCTCGGTGGACGGGCAGGGCCGAGGAATCGATCACGTCGACCGAGATGGTGTCGACGCCGAAGCCCTTCAGTCCCAGGCCGGCCAGCCACTGGGCGGCGACGGCGGAGAGGACCGGGTAGGAACCGAAGTATTCGGGAAAGCCCCAGTATCCGGCCCAGCCCGTATGCAGCAGGGCGAAGTCGGCCCCGCGCAGGCGCGCTTCGTATCCCGCGATATCCACGATCTCGATGCCGCGGCCGCGGACCGCGGAGACGTCCATGGCCACGGCCGGTCCCAGGAAACGGCCGGCGGGATAGCCGTCGAGCCGGGTGGCGCCGGGCACGATGTGCCCGGGGGCATCGATGTGGGTGCCGGTATGCGAGACAAGGTGGAGCATTTTTTCGGCAAAGCCGTTGCGCTCAATGGTGTAGGCTTCGTCCAGGCGGGGCGCTTCGGTGCCGGGAAAGACCGGCATGTCGGCGCTGATGGCATGGGTCAGGTCGATGACATCCGGAGCTGGACGGTTCATGGTTATTTCTCCATCTTAAAAGGGCTTATAGTAGGGCAAATTCAGCCAGAAGTCAATTCGCTTTCGTTCGAACGTATTTCCTGCCATGCGACTTTTTCTTCTCTTACTTTTTACTTTATACTTTTGCCTTTTACATTTTTACTTTGGCTTCTACTCCCTGACCAGCTCCGCCCTACGCCCTACGCCCTACGCCGAGTTCCGTTCTTCCGCGTCACGCGTCACGCGTTATGCGTCACGATAGTCATTTCGTCGGCTCAGCGGAATATCTTCTGCAGCAGCCTGCCGATCATGGGCAGAATGTCCAGCTCGATGTCCCTCTGCCCGGGCTCGGGACGGGCATGAAAAAAGCTCTGGTCGATCCTGCCGAACTGCAGCTTCTTCTTTTCCAGCTCGAGCTCCAGCCGGGCCATCTCCAGCTCCTTTTCCTTCTGCACCAGGCTGCCGCCGGCCTTCATCCACTCCATGACCTGGCGCAGCTCGCCGCCGTCGAGCCACATGCCGTGGTCGCGGCACTGGTCGGCGATGACGCCGCTGCGCGAGCCGATGTTGACGCGGTTCATCAAGCGGCGGCAGACGGGGCAGTCGATGTAGGTCACCGGGTACTCATGGCTGCGCTTGACGTTCTGCACCTCGTTCAGGCGCTGCGGATCCACGGCATGGACATTGGTCACGGCCAGCTCCAGGAAAGCCTCCAGCTCGCCGGGGTCGAAAAAAAGCCCCAGGCAGCGCTGGCAGCGCTCGATGAGGAACTTCTTTCCCAGGCGCAGGTCGACGGTCTGCAGGGGAATATGGCAACGCGGGCAGAAGCGGTCGGAGCGCGGCTCCTCGACGGTGAAGCGATGGACCACCGACAGGTCGACGTCCTGGCGGGTCTGGCAGTACTCGCAGACCAGCAGCGTTCCGGTCAGCACGGCGCCGCAATTCTTGCAATTGGCCATAGGTCGTTACCTCGGAATCATTCTATCCGGTACGGACGCGAATGGCAATCTCTCAGTGACGAGTGACCAGTGACAAGTGACAAGAAAGGAAGCAGAATCAGATTAACCCTCCAGTTTTACGGTTTCTCGTCACTCGTTACTCGTCACTTGTCACTCAGATCTGGCCTCAGAGCTCATAGCCCAAGCTCAATTCGAGCGCTACGACCGGGGCCCGGAGATAACGGCGGTGACGCGAGCCGCTGACATCATCGAAGAGGTCGGTCACGTCGATGCCCTTGACCGGCCCCTTGGCATAGAGATAGCCGATGAAGCGGTAGATGACGCTGCCGCTGAAGAACATGCGCGAGGAGACCGGGAACAGCAGGCCGGCGCCGGCATTGGCGCCGACCCCCAGGTAGGTGGCGTCCGAGAATTTTCCGTTGCGGTCGGAGACATTCTCGCGCACTTTCAGCCAGGGAAAATTCAGTCCGAAATGGAGGAACAGGCGCAGCGGGGAGGTGCGCAAAAGAAACGTGCGCGAGTTCAGCTGCACCAGCCGCGACACGGCCGTGCTGTCCTTGCCCTGGAAAACGGCGTCGTGGCCCGAGACCAGGTAGGAGATCGACCACAGTCCCGAGCGCAAGCGGCGCCCGAAACCGAAGCCGAAGCCCATGCTGGGCTTGATCTTGGGAATATAGAACACCTGGTCGGCATTGCCCAGCACCATCGTGCCGTCCAGGTCGCGGCTGTTGAACGAAAGGTATTGCGCCGTGGCCTCGAAAAAGAACGATCCCTTCTCCCTGGGCTCGGGCACGACGATGGGCTCGTCCTGGGCCACCAGCGGCCAAGTCAGCAGGAGCAGCATCAAAGCGAGTTTTGACTTCATTTTAAGCGATCCTTCCGTTTCACGGGATCCTCTCTGATTCTTGCAGGTACTCCATTATGGTCTTCAATCATGATGCCGGAACCTCGCGCCTGGTCAGTGCCTTTTTTTCGTTACTCGTTACGCGTCACTCGTCACTATCCGTGTTTTCGCCTTCCGCCGGCGCCGCGGCCGCCGCCGCAGCGGCCTTGGCCTTCTCCCCGGCGATATCCATCAAGGCCCCGATCAGTTCCGGCAGGGAAGAGATCTCGAAGCCATGGTTGATCGTGTAGACGAGGCCCTGGTCGGAGTTCTCCCAGACCTGGCAGAGCCCCTTGCTCCGCTCGATGAATTTCATGACCTTTTCCAGGGCGGCGGGGGCGGCGATGGCGGAGGTGTTCTCGCGCAGCGCCTGGGCGACCAGGCGCGGCAGCAGCGGGCTGACGTAGCCGAAGCCGTTGCCGCGGCGCGGCAGCTTGTAGGCCATATCCTTGAAGGCGGCGCTGGCGGCAAGACGCGGGCCGCGGGCGGCGAATACGGCGTCGACCAGGGAACTCCGCGACGCGGCAAGAAGCCATTCGCCCCTTTGGGCGATGACCGGCTCCAGCGGGAACGGCGCCGGCAGGCGCGGGAAGGCGATCTTTTTCACGCCGCCGGCCTCGCTGGCCTTGTTGTGGCCGGTGGCGGCCAGCTTGCCCTTGAGCGTGTCGAACAGGTAATTGTCATTGACGCGCACCAGCAGGGCGAAGGCGGGCTCCGGGAGCGACAGGGGCTTGGCGCCCAGGGGCAGGGAGACCCGCTTCTCCGCGTCCAGGGTGAGCAGGAAGCCCAGGCGGCCGCCATAGGACTTGAACAGGCGGTCGGCGTCGATGCCGATGGCCTGCATTCCCGCCTTCATCATGGCCATGGCCTGATCGGGCGTGGGGCCCTGGGCCCCGGGAGCGGCCATTTTGGGGGCGGCCTGGCTCGCCCAGTCGATCAGCTTCACGATGTTGTAGTCGGAGGTGAAGGCTAGAGCCGTGTCGGCGGGCAACAGCTGCATTTCATCCAAAGGCCGCGGCTCCGGCCCGGTGATGTTCCAGATGAGGCCCTTGTTCAGCCCCGGCCGGTGGTGCAGCACCATGCGCACGCGATGCAGGCCGGGCCGGACAGCGAAAGAGCTGAAACCCAGGCCGCTGATCTCGTCCAGGCCGTAGCCCTTGAACAACAGCCCGGCCATGTCCAGTCCCTTCCTGGCATTGGCCCGCTGGGCTTCCGGCAGGGATGCGATATTCCGGTCCAGGCCGGCCATGATGTCCGCGACGGCCCTGGTGACCTGCTCGGCGTGCAGGTAGGCGAAGGCCTCGCCGCCCGCATCCAGCTTCGCGGTGACCTGCCAGTAGGTGTTGTCCAGCGCCGAACGGTGCCAGCGCGGGACGATGAATTGCATCACGGCCCAGGCAGCGGCAGCGCCGATGAGCAGGCCGCACAGGATCAGGATAAGTGCTTTTTTCATGTTCCACCTCACCAAGGGGATTATATGCAGTAAAAAATTAAATTCAAGACCGGTGCGTATTTGAGAGGGCCTACGGCAGACGGTAAACGGTGGACGGCGCACGGTGAAAGAAGCGCCATACCGCAAGGGGCGTTGATCCTCGCTTAATTTTTTTCCGTCAACCGTGGACCGTATACCGTGGACCGAGCAAGTTCCCTGAAGCCATGATCTCATTGACACCCCCGGGGGATTCGGATAAAATGCAGGCGACAAGCGAGACAGCGATGGCCAGAGAAAACCAATTCCACTTCGGGAGCGATGCCGACCAGCAAGCGCTGGAGCGCACCGAGCTGCAGCCTCCTGCCATGTACCGGGTCATCCTGCACAACGACCACTATACCTCCATGGAATTCGTGGTCGACATACTCGTGAATGTCTTCCACAAGCCGGAATCCGAAGCCAAGAACATCATGCTCGATGTCCACCGCCGCGGCAGCGGCGTGTGCGGCACCTACAGTTACGACATCGCCCGCACCAAGGTCACCCGCGTCCTCGCCCTGGCCCGCCAGCAGGAATTCCCCCTCAAGTGCACCTTTGAGGAAGCCTGAGGCCGTTCATGGACAAGATGGAGATCCAGGAGGAGCTGAACCGCATCCTGGCGGTGGCCTTCGCCGATGCCCGCAGCCGCAAGCACGAGTACCTGACGCCGGAGCACCTCCTCTACGCCTCCCTCTTCTTCGCCACCGGCGCCGGCATCATCGGCCGCTGCGGCGCCAATGTCGAGCTCGTGAAAAAAGAGCTGGAGACCTATCTGAACGAGCACGTGCCCCGGGGGGCCAAGGCCGACCCGGTGCCGTCGCTCGGCTTCCAGGACCTGATGGAAAGGGCCGTGGTGCACTCGGTGGCCGCCGAGAAAAAGCTCCTGGAGATCGGCGACCTCTATGCCGCCCTGCTCGAGGAAAAGGAATCCTTCTGCGCCTACCTGCTGCAGCGCGAAGGCATCAGCCGCTTCACCCTCCTCAGCGTGATCTCCCACGGCACGGACGAACCGGGCGGGAACGAAGCCGCTGCCGCCGGGAGCGGTGAAGCCGGGCCCGCAGCGCAGGGAGCCCGGAAGAAAGGCGCCGCCACCGGCCAGGGCCGGGATTTCCTGCAACTGTACACCCGGGAGCTGACCGCGAAGGCGCGCGCCGGTGAAAGCGAGCCGCTGATCGGCCGCGAGGACGTCCTGGAGCGCACGCTGCAGGTGCTCTGCCGCCGCTTCAAGAACAACCCGGTCCACGTCGGCGATCCCGGCGTGGGCAAGACCGCCATCACCGAGGGGCTGGCCCAGCGCGTGGTGCAGGGAAAAGTGCCGCCGGCCCTGCGGGACATCCGCATCTACGCCCTGGACCTGGGAGCGCTGCTGGCCGGCACGCGCTACCGCGGCGACTTCGAGGAGCGGCTGAAAAAGGTCCTGGCCTCTCTGCAGGACGAAAAGAACGCCGTTCTCTTCATCGACGAGATCCATGCCATCATCGGCGCCGGCGCCGTCTCGGGCGGGTCGCTGGACGCCGCCAATATCCTGAAGCCGGTGCTGGCCCAGGGCAAGCTGCGCTGCATCGGCACCACCACCCACGAGGAATACAAGAAATACTTCGAAAAGGACCGCGCCCTCTCGCGCCGCTTCCAGAAGATCGAGATCACCGAGCCGTCGATCGACGAAACATACGAGATCCTGCTGGGCCTGCGCCGGCGCTACGAGGAATACCACCAGGTGACCTACGCCGACGAGGTGCTGCGGGCGGCGGCCGAGCTCTCGGGCAAGTACATCAACGACCGTTTCCTGCCCGACAAGGCCATCGACGTCATCGACGAGGCCGGGGCGCTGGCGCGCATGCGGGCAGCGCCCAAGGCGGGCCCGGTGGCCATCGGCATCGACGCCGTGGAACAGGTCGTCTCCCACATCGCCAAGGTCCCGCGCCGCAGCATCTCGGTTTCCGAGAACCGCAGCCTGCGCCTCCTGGAGACCGAGCTGAAGTCGCGCGTATTCGGCCAGGACCAGGCGGTGGAGAACGTGGCCTGGGCCATCAAGCGCTCGCGCGCCGGCTTCCGCGAAGCCGACAAGCCGGTGGCCAAGTTCCTCTTCGTCGGCCCCACCGGCGTGGGCAAGACCGAACTGGCCCGGCAGCTGGCCGGGGTGCTGAGCGTCCCCCTGCTGCGCTTCGACATGAGCGAATACCAGGAGAAGCACACCGTGTCGCGCCTGGTCGGCGCCCCACCGGGCTATGTCGGCTACGAGGAGGGCGGCCTGCTGACCGACGCCGTGCGCAAGGCGCCCTATGCCGTCCTGCTGCTGGACGAGATCGAGAAGGCGCACGCCGACATCTTCAACACCCTGCTGCAGGTGATGGACTACGCCACCCTGACCGACAACAGCGGACGCAAGGCCGATTTCCGCAATGTCGTGCTGATCATGACCTCGAACGCCGGGGCCAAGGAGCTCGGCCGCGCCGCGGTGGGCTTCCAGCACGAGCCCCTCTCCGGCACCGTCACCCAGGCCGTGGAGAAGCTTTTCTCGCCGGAGTTCCGCAACCGCCTGGACGCCGTCATCACTTTCCGCAACCTGGACGAGGCCGTTGTGGCGCGCATCGTCCGCAGGATGATCGGCGAATTCAGCCTGCAGCTGCGGGAAAAGAAAGTGCGCCTGCGCGTCAGCCCTGCCGCCGTCGCCTGGGTGGCCCGGCGCGGGTTCTCCCGCGTCTTCGGCGCCCGCGAAGTCGCGCGCCTGGTCCAGGAGAAGATCAAGAACCCCTTCGTCGACGAAGTGCTGTTCGGCTGCCTGAAGGATGGCGGCGGCGCCAGGATCGAGGTCGCCGCGAACGAGCTGGTGATCAGGATCGAGGAAGAGAAGAAAGGCCAAAGGCAAAAGGCGAAAGGCAAAAGCAACGAATAGTCCCCTGGGCGGCCCTGGCCAGCTGAAATATTCGGGAATGGCGCATCCGCTTTTTTCATGCTTCATGCTTTTGACTTTTTTTTGCTTCAGCTTCATTGCCATTGATTTTTTTCCATCTTCTCCCTATAATGCGCTTTAATCCAAAAGCGCCGGAGCCCGGCCCGAAAAAAGAGGGAAAATGGACTATGCCCAAAAGAAGCAACCCGCAGAGCTGCTGCGGGAGATCGGGCTGATCGCGGCCGTGGCCTTCGCCATCGGCTCGGTCATCGGCTCGGGCATCTTCAAGAAGCCGGGGCTGATGGCATCCCAGCTCGAGTCGCCGCTGCTGCTGCTGGCGGTGTGGGTGGTGGCCGGCGTAATGACCCTCTTCGGCACGCTGAGCCTGGCCGAGATCTCGGGCATGTTCCCCCAGGCCGGGGGCCAGTATATTTTTTTCAACAGGAGCTACGGCGAGTTCGCCGGCTACCTGTACGGCTGGGCGGTATTCATCGTCATCCAGACCGGATCCATCGCCTCCATCGCCTATGTCTTCTCCGATTCCCTGGGATATTTCTTCACCTTCCCGCGCCTGGGCCCGGCCTGGGAGTCGTTCGCCCTGCACATTCCCTGGGTCGGGGCGATCACGCCCTTCAAGTTCATCGGCCTGAAAGGCTGCACCATACTGCTGATCCTGTTCCTGACCGTCATTAACTACCTGGGCGTGCGCTTCGGCAGCGCCATCCAGATCATCTTCACCGGCCTGAAGGTCGCCGTCATCCTGGCCATCGTCGTCCTGGCCTTCACCATCGGCCACGGCAGCCTGGCGAACTTCACCCAGTCGGGCGTCTCCTTCAGCGGCGGGAGCGCGCCGGTATTCCTGGCCTTCATCATCGCCATGTCGGGCGCGTTCTGGGCCTATGACGGCTGGATCAACCTCACCTACCTGGCCGGGGAGATCAAGAACCCGCAGAAGAACATGCCGCGGGCCATGATCACGGCCGCCGTGGTCTTCATCTCGATCTACCTGCTGATCAACCTGGCATATTTTTACATCATTCCCGTCCACGAGATGGGCGGCAAGTACCTGGCCGCCGAAAGCACAGGGCAGTCCTACCTGGTGGCCACCGACGTGGCCTCTTCCTTCCTCGGCTCCTGGGGCGGCAGCCTGATCGCCGTGGCCATCATGATCTCGACCTTCGGCACGGTCAACGGCACCCTGATGATGTCGGCCCGGGTCTATTACGCCATGGCCAGGGAGAAGCTGTTCTTCAGGAAGCTGGCGCACGTCCACCCCCGCTTTCGCACCCCGGGGCCTTCGCTCGTCCTGCAGGCCGTCTGGACATCGATACTGATCCTGAGCGGCACCTTCGACCAGCTCACCGACATGCTCATCTTCGTCTCCTGGATATTTTACGCCGCCGCCGCCCTGAGTGTGATCGTCCTGCGCCGCAAGCTGCCGGACCACGAACGGCCCTACAAGGTCCCGGGCTACCCGCTGCTGCCGGTGCTGTTCATCGTTTTCGCCATGATCTATGTCTTTTTCACCCTGTATTCCGACATCGCCAATTTCAGCAGCGGCCGCGCGCCCCTGATCAATTCGCTGCTCGGACTGCTGCTGGTGGCCTCCGGCATTCCCGGCTACCTGTTCTGGAAAAGCCGCAAGAAGAAAGAACAGTGTCAGTGTTAGTGATAGTGTTAGCAGGAGGCCGTACAGGCATTAGTGGTTGTGATGGTGGTAGTGGCAGCCGGAAGCACGAACATTCTGAAGTGATCCGGAAAGGTCAAAAATAAGGCAGGCTATTCTGTTATTTTACACGACCACTATCACTACCACTACCACTGTTCGATCGGGTCACAAAAATTGACTGACGAGCACGGCCAGGATCAGGAGCGGGCAGACGTACTTGATGGCAATGGCCCACAGGCGCGCCAGGCGGAAACGGGCGCCTTCGGCTGTGATCTCCTGCAGGGCATTGGCCGTTTTCCAGACATGGGCCACGAAGAACGCCACCAGCAGGGCGCCCACGCTCAGGGCGACATTGCCCCAGGCCTTGTCCCAAAGGGTCAGGAAATCGACATGGAGCAATGGCAGGCGGCTGAAGAAGGCCATGCCGCCGCCGGAGAGGGCGGAAGGAATGCCGAACAGGAATGCCACCCCGCCCATCAGCCAGGCGGCCTTGCGGCGCGGCCATTTCTTTTCGTCGATGAGAAAAGCCACCGGCACTTCGAGTATGGAGATGGTCGATGTCAGGGCGGCCACGGCCAGCAGCAGGAAGAAGAAAGCTCCGAAGGCCATGCCGCCCGGCATATGGGAGAAGATGACCGGCAGGATGGCGAAGACCAGCCCCGGGCCCTGGTCGGGAGCCATGTTCTGCGAGAAGAGGGCCGGAAAAATGATGAAACCGGCCAGGATGGCCACCGAGGTGTCCAGGACCGCCACCCAGGCCGCCGAGGAGACGAGGCTCTCCTTCTTGCCCAGGTAGGAGCCATAGGTCAGCATGGTGCCCAGCCCCAGGCTGAGGCTGAAGAACGCCTGTCCCATGGCTTCCAGGAACACCCGGCCGTTGAGGGCCGCGAAATCGGGCTTGAGATAGAACGACAACCCCTTCTCGGCCCCGGGCAGGGTAAGCGAACGGACCATGAGCAGGACCAGGATCAGGAACAGCAGCGGCATCAGCAGCTTGGAGAACTTCTCGAGCCCTGCCGCAACGCCACGGCTGACGATGTACGCCGTCAGGATGATGAAGATCGCCAGCAGCAGGACCTGCAGCCAGGGCGAGCCGATGAAGCTGCTGAAGACCGCCGCCACCCCGCTCTTCTCCAGACCGTTGAACTGCCCCGCCAGCGTCTTGAAAATATAGCCTACGGTCCAGCCGGCGATGACCGCATAGAAAGAAAGGATCATCACCGCGGTCAGCACTCCCAGGTAGCCGGTAAAATGCCATTTCGTGCCGGGACGGATGGCCCGGAAAGCGCCCACGGGGTTCCTGTAGGTGGCCCGGCCCAGGGAGAGCTCGGCCAGCAGGACCGGTAGCCCCAGGACGATGACGCAGCCGATATATATCAGCACGAACAGCGCCCCGCCGTTCCTGCCGGTGGTGTAGGGGAAACGCCAGATGTTGCCCAGGCCGACGGCTGAGCCGGCGGCGGCCAGGATGAACCCCAGCTTCGAGCCCCAATTGCCGCGAGATGCCATGCTGTCTCCTTAGGCCGTTTTTTACCATGCGCATCCGGACAATGTCAACCACTCCGGCAATGTGACGGCCAAAGGGCCCGTTGGCGGCGGCGAGTACCCGGTTTGACATGCTGCGCCCGATTCTCTAGAATCTGCTGATAGCAAGGAGGAAGCGCATGAGCCAAGGACCATCGTTGTGGGGTTGGATCTTCATGGCCACGGCCTGGGGAGTGATCCTGCTGCTGACCATTTACTGCTTCCGCCGCGTGCTGCTGGCCAAGAAGAAAAAAACCGAGAGCGGCGGCCGCGCCCAGTGGGCCTCGCGCATCGGCCTGATCCTGGCCATGGCCGGCAATGCCATCGGCCTGGGCAACTTCCTGCGCTTCCCGGTGAAGGCGGCGGCCAACGGCGGCGGCGCCTTCATGATCCCCTATTTCTGCGCCCTGATCTTCCTGGGCATCCCGCTGATGTGGGTGGAGTGGTCGATGGGCCGCCACGGCGGCGTCCACGGCCACGGCACCACGCCCGGCATGTTCTCCCTGCTGTGGAAGCACCCGGTGGCCAAGTACCTCGGCGCCATGGGCATCGCGCTGCCCTTCACCATCGTGATCTATTACACGTTCATCGAGTCCTGGACCCTGGGCTTCGCCTGGTTCTCGGGAACGGGCAAGTATTTCGGCCTGACCACGCGCGAGGCCATGGGCCAGTTCCTGCGCGGCTTCCAGGGCGTGGAGCAAAACCAGTTCTTCGCCTCCTGGCTGCCCATCATCGTGTTCGTGGGCCTTACCATCTCGTTCAATTACTATTTCCTGCGCAAGGGCATTTCCAAGGGCATCGAGCTGCTGGCCAAGATCGGCATGCCGGTGCTCTTCATCTTCGGCATCATCCTGGCGATCAGGGTTCTCACCCTGGGCACGCCTCCGGCCGGAGTGTCCTCGGTTTCCACCGGCCTGGCCTACATGTGGGACCCCGATTTCAGCCAGCTCAGCCGGGCCACGGTCTGGCTGGTGGCAGCCGGCCAGATCTTCTTCACCCTCAGCCTCGGGCAGGGCATCATCAACACCTACGCCTCCTACCTGCGCGAGAAGGACGACGTCACCCTCAACGGCCTCTCCACCTCCATGACCAACGAGTTCGCCGAGGTCATCCTGGGCGGCACCATCGCCATCCCGGTCGCCGTGGCCTTCTTCGGCGTGGCCGAGACCCGGCTGATCGCCCAGGAGGGGGCGTTCAACCTCGGCTTCCAGTCGCTGCCGGTCATCTTCCAGAAGATCCCCCTGGGGCAGGTATTCGGCGCCATGTGGTTCTTCCTGCTCTTCATCGCCGGCATCACCTCCTCGGTGGCCATGACCTCGCCGGCCATCGCCTTTCTCGAGGACGAGTTCAAGTGGAAGCGCTCCCGGGCGGTCAACGCGGTGTTCGCCATGCTGGCGGCCTGCGCCGTGCTGGTGGTGGCCTTCTTCCGCTTCGGCTTCCTCGACGAGCTCGACTTCTGGGCCGGGACCTTCGGCCTGGTCGTGTTCGCCACCATCGAGATCATCCTGTTCTCCTGGGTCTTCGGGGTCAAGAAGGGCTGGGAGGACATGCACCGGGGCGCCGACCTGAAGGTGCCCCGGCTGTTCCGCTTCATCCTGCAGTATGTCACCCCGGTCTACATGCTGATCGTGCTGGGGGCATGGACCTACCAGGAAGCCATCGCGAAATTCCTCATGAAAGGCGAGGAGAAGGCCCGGCATCCCTATCTGTGGGGCGCGCGAGCCATGTTCCTCGGCCTGATCCTCATCACGGTGCTCATGGTATGGCTTGCCTGGCGGCGGAGGAAGGGGGAGAGGAA
>JALOLA010000004.1 GCA_025456205.1 Acidobacteriota bacterium
GTGGCCAGGCTCTTGACGCTCAGCTCGGGATCCTGCATAAGGAAACGCTCGGCCATCAGCAGCTTGCGGCGCTGGATGAAGGTGGCCAGCGTCATGCCGTGCTCGTCATGAAAGCGGCGCGAGATATGGCAGCGGCTGACGGCGAAATGATCGGCCAGCTTCTTGATCGTCAGGCGCGAGATCTGCTCCTCGGGCAGGTGCACCACATAGCGGTAAATCTCATCAACGATGTTCCGGTTGGCCATGGTTGTTGCTTCCCTCCTGAAGGATTCTTGCAAAAGACGTGCCAAGCGGAGCTTTTTGTCTAAACCGCCTATAAGTGAGGATTTTTTCAGATCAGTCGCTCGTGCTCCCGGGCCAGGCTCTGACGGCCAAGTACCATTTTGGGACAGCATGGCAAATAAGCCTTATTTGAAGCCATTTTCGGAGAAGACCCGCCATCCGGCCCCTGTCCCATTTTGGGACATCACTTTTTGTCTTCACGCGGAAAGCCCGTCAGGTCGATACTCCCGGTTATGAGGCTTGTCCCATTTTGGGACAGGTGGAGAGAGCTCTTGTCAGCGCTGGCATATTCCGCAGGCGTCGTGTATAATTGATCGATCCCAAGGGAAACCATGAAAAAAACGATCCTGCTGGTCAATTGCTACCGTGAAAAGGCTGAGGAGAAGATCCAGGGCTATCATGAGTGGCTGAAGGCAGCCGTTGCCCGGTCCGGGCTGGACCTGGCGATAGTGGATGCCGCTGATCAAGAGCCCCTGACCGATCTGGCTGGGCATTCCGCCGTGATCGTCTCCGGCTCGCAGAAGATGATCGCCGCCGGCGAGGTCGAGCCCGGCCTGTTCGCTTTCCTGGGCGCCAACCGCCGGCCGCTGCTGGGCGTCTGCTACGGGCACCAGGCGCTGGCCCATGCCTTCGGCGCCCTCGTCGAAAAGGACGGGCAGAAGCACCTGGGAGACGAGGACGTGTTCCTGCGCGGCAGCGCCGGGCTCTTCGCCGGCTTTCCCCGCGTCTTCAAGATGTACGAGAGCCATGAGGAGATCGTGGCGCGCGACAATGACCTGGAAAGGCATTTCTCCATCCTGGCCGAGAGCGGGCCCGGGCTGGTGGAAGCCATCGCCCACCGCGAGTTCCCCCTGTACGGCGTGCAGTTCCACCCGGAGAGATCAGGAAAGCTGGGAATCCAATTGCTGGTTAATTTTTTGAAAATGATTCACTAAGACGTCAGACGGTAGTGGTTAGACGTTAGCAAGACAATAAATGAAACAGGTAAATGAATCTACATCTGGAATTTAAGCTCTTGTAATTGATTTTTCTTGCTGGCTACTAACGTCTGACGTCTGACGTCTTTTACTTCTTGATGACCTTGAGCGCCTCGGCTGCCGCCTCGAGCAGCGGCTTGGCCGAGATCTCCTCGCCCACGGCGTTCTTCATCCACAGCTGCGGGACCAGTCGGCCGGCGCGGCACATGCGCTCCATTTCCTTCCCCAGGTTCTTGCCGCGCAGGTAGCTCTCCAGCTGGTAGGCGATGAGGTGGCCGAGCGGGTAATCGGGCAGGTAGAGGGCGGCGTCGACCATGTGCGAATAGGCGGCCAGGATGACCTGGTCGCGGACGCCGAACAGCGGGGCATAGTGTTTGTTCCAGACATCGCGGGCGCAGGTCATGACCGCCCGGCGCAGGGCGTCGGGGGTGGCCTGGGGATTCTTGTAGAGCCAGTTCCAGGCCTTCATGTCGACCAGGGCCGCTCCGGCGATCTCGTAGGTCATCCACAGGGTGTCCAGCGCCTTCAGCTGGCGGGCGCGGGGCGTTTCCCCGGGGTAGCCCAGGATCTCCAGGTCGCGGTTCTGGAAAATGAAGGCGAAGGCCTCGGTGATGGCGGTGTTGGGCACGCCGGCCATGAAGTAGGAATCGGCCTTGTGCAGCGAGAGGACCTGCTCGACGCAATGGCCCAGCTCGTGCATGGCCACGTTGAAGCCCTGGTAGTTCATGCCGCCGGCGGCGGCGCGGGTGCGCAGGTGCGAGCGCTCGGAGCGCATCAGCGCCCCCCAGGCGTGCCCCGCTCCGCGCGCCGGTTCGACGGCGATGTGATCGGCGATGAAGCCGGAGCTGGCGGGGGAAAAGCCCAGGCGCTGCAGGACGGCGCGCATGCCCTTGGCGAAGCCGCCGAGGTCGGCATAGCGCTGGCGGACGCGGAGGTCCAGCTCCGCCTCCGTGATCTTGGCCCGGGGCTTGAAGCCGTTGTACCAGATGTCGAAGGGCCGCAGCTCGCGGCCCAGGCGAACGGCGATCAGCCCGGCGGTCGCCTTCACTACCGCCGACGACAGCACTTCCTCCAGGAGCTTTTCCACCGTGGCCTCCTCCAGTTCCCGCTCCATTTCGAACTTGCGCTGCGGGTGGCTGGGCAGGGAGGGATAATGGTCGTCCATGTCGCGCATGGCCTTGAAGACGGCCAGCAGGTGCATGTAGCGGGAGTTGGGCTCCGGCGTCCAGGGCACTTCCTTGTCTTCCTTGTAAACCTTGTTCCTGAAAGGGTTCCACGTGTGCTCGCCGCCGTCGATCATCTGCTGCGGGATACTCTGCTGGATGATGCGCTTGAGGACCTCGTGGATCATTTCCTGGCCGGCCAGGCCGTTCTTCTCGGCGTAAAGGGCCTTGAGCTGGTCGCGCAGCCCCCAGTGGCTGATCAGCTTCAAATCCTCCGGAAAAAGCGCGTTCCCCTCGTTGTCCAGCAGGCGCCCCATGTGGATGTTGTACTGCGAAATGTAGGTCTCGGCCTCGCTGAAGGCGGCCGCGGCGTTCTGGCTGGCGCGGGCGGGCAGGCGGGACAGGAACAGGTCGCCGCAGCGGGCGGTTGCCCAGTCGAGCCGGCTCCAGCCCGGGCCCCACTCGGATTTTTCGGCCAGGGTGTAGGCGGGGAAGTTGAGCACGACCTCGAAGGCGATCTTGCCGTCGAACATGTCGTCGCTGACATGGGCAAACGGATCGAACTGGCCGAAGCGCTCGTCGATGGGCAGGATCCGGCCCCGGTCCAGGTGCAGCGGCTTTTTCAGTTCCAAGCTGACCCGGTTCAGGTGGCCCTGCAGTATTTCAAAATTTGCCGCCAGGCGCTGGTACAGGGTCTGCAGCCGGCCGGGGTCGGAATGGAAGTTCAGCTTGCAGAACTTGACGAACTCCTCGACGCCGCCGTCATCGGCGCGCCAGAAGACGGCCGCCTGCTGCACGCCGCGCTCGATGCGGAACTTCTGGTCCTCGCCGTGCTTTCCCAGCAGGTATTCGCGGACCCCGTCCTGGGTGTCCTTGTCGATGAACATGTCTTCGCCTCCCCATAGGCTTGAAAAAATCAGCAGCAATACCATCAGGACGATCAGAGATAACTTTTTCAACTGGGCCTCCACGGCTTCGAATGTAGCACGAGGAATCGAAGCCATAGAGCGAGCAGCACGCTGAGGTTGCTGCCATTTTCTTTTTCTTGCTGACCACTTATGTCTAATGTCTGACGTCTTAGTTCTTTTCGCCCTGATATTTCCTCGTGAACTCGATCTCGGTGGCGAAAAAGAGGACCTTGCTGAACTGGCGGCCGAGAACATAGCTTTGCTGCCAGAGGAACGCCAGCAAGACCAGCATCGGCGTTCCCTTGGGGAGGATGCGGGCGACCTCGAGGTAGAGCAGTGTCAGCACGACGAACGCCAGTCCGGCCAGCAGGTAAAGCCCCCAGGCGCGGAAAAAGCGCCGCTTCAGGAATTTCAGGGTGCGCCAAGCCTCCGCCAGGACCTTGCTGCGGTTCCCGGTCACCAGGCCGATCTTGACGTAGTCGAAGAACATGGCGACCAGGCCCAGCAGCAGGACCAGGGAGAGCAGGCGGGCGTTGGCGGCGGCGATGGCCGGCCATTCGGTCGTCGCCCGGCGGTTGACGGCTTCCAGCAAGGCGCGGACGACCGGAAAGCAGGCCCCGAGGAACAGCAGATAGGCCGGTATGGACAGCAGGAACAGGCGGAGGAGCCTCCAGAAATACAGGCCGCCGTCATGGAAGAATTCGGCCAGGGTCGTCCCGGCCTCCGGGCGGTTCAGGGCGCCGATGATGCCGCCGTTGAGGAAAACGGCCAGCAGCAGGTAGATGCATACGGCGAGCACGACCAGGCCGGCGAATGCCGGGGCGGCATCGAGGAAGCGGCTGCTGAAGTCGGTCAGCCAGTTGACGTCCAGTTTCTTCAAGACGCTGCCGGCGCTCAGTGAATGGGAAAGCTGGCCGTGGGCCAGGAAGAAGAACGGGGCGGCGAGCGGGATGGCGAACAGGATGTTGATCGCCCAGAGGCGGAAGGCCAGGCTGCGCTTGCGCCGGGTCAGGCCGAGCCCGTTGACGAACAGGGTGAATGTGGACATGGTTTTCTCCTCAGCTGAAGCTGGCGGCGAACTGCAGCAGGTTCTGCAGCCAGAACAGCAGCTTGCCCGACCAGCGCAGGGCGGCGGCCGGCCTGGCCTTGGCGACATAGCTGTTGTTGCTCAGGTCGCGATCGATCAAAAAAACAGCATCGGGGTCGACCTGGGCGTACTTGACCTTGCTGCCGCCGGTATAGGTGAACTCGATCCAGCGCTCCTGGCCGTCCCAGTGCTCGATCTTCCGGGCGCCGTCAGCGAAGACCGTCAGCACCTTGAGGCGGACGCCGGGACCGGGCCGGGCCTCGCCCAGGCGCCGGACGCGGACGCGGGTGACGTAGACGGGCTTTTTGTCCCGCCGCTCCTGGTCGCGGGCCTGCTTGCGCGTGACCTCCACCTTCTTCCCTTCGCGATCGAAGACGCCGCGGGCCACGCCGCTCTTTTGCGAGGTCGCCCGCTCGACGGAGTAATCCCAGTGGTTGCTGCCGGAAAAGAACTCTTCAAAGAACCATCCCAGGTCGCGGCCGCTGACCTCGCTGGCGGTGGCAATGAAGTCGCCGGTGGTGGGATGGCGGAAGCGGAAACGCGTCTGGAAGGCGCGCATGACGCGCAGCATGGCCTCCTTGCCGATGAGGTTCTCCAGGGTGCGCAGGTTGGTCGCCGCGCGCATGTAGACGTTCATGCCATAGCTCAGGGAGCTGGAAAAGCGCCAGGAAGGGGTCAGCACCGGGTCCAGCGTGGCGGCATGCACTGCCGCCATGCGGTCCAGCTCCTCGTCGGCGTACTTGAATGAGCCGCTGTAACGGGCCAGCGGGATCCCGGCCACGACCAGCGGCAGCGCGCCCGGGCCGTAGGCCTTGGCCAGTACCTTGCCGGTGGAATAGGTGTTGAGCCCCTCGTCGAGCCAGGCCTCCTCGAACTCGTTGCTGGCCGCCAGGCCGTACCAGTAGCCGTGGCCGAACTCGTGGATGATCACCATCTCCGGGCTGTTCTCCTGGGGGCTGGGCAGCACCCGCGTGCCGGCCGTGAACAGGGTGGGGTACTCCATGCCGCCGCTGCCGCTGCGGAAGGGTGGATCGACCATGGTGACCGTCTCGTAGGGATAGGGGCCGTACCAGAGGCCATAGTACTTGATGGCGGCGCGCAGGGCCTTGAAATGGCGCTCGGCCTGGCCGCGGTGCTCGGGGTTGAGCAGCAGGATCATCTTCACGTCGGGGAGCCTGACCTCGGCCAGGGGCAGGCGCAGCGTCGCGGCGATCTCGCGGTATTCCTGGGCGCTGACCTCGCGGTCGGCGATGAAGTCGCGCTCGATGCGGATATAGTCGGAGTCGGCGGTCCAGGCGAAGTCGTGGACGCGCGACTGGCGAAAGGTGCGCGTCATGACCCCGCGCGCCCCGTCGCTGCGGCTGGCGGTCTCCCGGCCGCTGGCGCCGACCACGTATTCCCGCGGGGTGGTGATGTGGACGACGAAGTCGGCGAAGTCGGCGAAGAACTCGCTGTTCAGGTGGTACGGGTGGCAATTCCAGCCCTTGCCTTCTTCATAGACGCCGGGCTTGGGGAACCACTGGCCAAGGAAATAGCCGTTGTGGTAATAGCCGGAGCGGCGGACGGTCCGGGGGATCTTGGCCTTGAATGCCAGCTCGAGCGCAACGGTCTCTCCCGGCGCCAGCGGCGCGGGCAGCTTCACGCGCATGACCGTCTGGTCGTCCGCGCCCGCATCGCCCCCGGCCATGAACTGCATGGCCCGGGTCAGGTCGGTGCCGTCGGCGAGACCGATCTTCTCAACGTCGATCCAGCCCCAGTCGCCGTCCCTGACCCGGGTGTCGCCATGGAACGTGCCGGATGGCTCCTCGCGGAGCGCCTCGGCCATCAGGGCGCTCTTTTCGTTCTTGAAGGCGTTCCAGTAGAGATGGAAGCAGATGTCCGGCACGGTGTCCCTGGTCGTGTTGGTCCAGCGGATCGTCTCCCTGCCGAGCAGCATCTTCTGCGCCGGGTCCAGCGTGACCCATATCTCGTATTGCAACGGGTCCCTGGCTTCCTGGGCGCACAGGGCCAGGAGCGGCAGGAGCAAAAGCAACAACGCAAGGGCTTTCTTCATGAGCGCACCTCCGGGGAGTTCATTATCCGTTAAACGGGGAATCGCATCAATATGTTTTGTGCTCAGACGTTAGACATTAGATGTTAGATGTTAGCAAAACCAAGAACGGACTATTTCAAGAGGAAAATTTCCGTTTTCTTGCCAA
Organism: Acidobacteriota bacterium; assembly: GCA_025456205.1. Classification (GTDB taxonomy): domain Bacteria; phylum Acidobacteriota; class Aminicenantia; order UBA2199; family UBA2199; genus UBA2199. The sequence goes on from JALOLA010000004.1 coordinate 6,616, forward strand.
CCGCTGAGTCTGATGTCCCTGGATCTGATTTTTTCTTGCTAACCACTAACGTCTAACGTCTGGCGTCTTCTTCCTAGATCAATGGCCATGTTTGCGAGGGGAGATAGAAGATCATCTCCACCTGCGTCCCGGAGCCCTTCTCGGAGATGATCACCAGCTTGTCGGCGAAGCGCTTCATGTTGGCGATGCCCATGCCGGCGCCGAAGCCGCGCTCGCGGACGTGGTCGGGGGCGGTGGAGTAGCCTTCCTTCATGGCCTTGTCCAGGTCCTCGATGCCGACGCCGTTGTCCACCACGCGCACGATGAAGCGGTCCTGGTCCTGGAAGAAGAAGATGTCGCCCTGGCCGCGGCTGTGGATGACCACGTTGGTCTCGGCCTCGTAGGTGGCCACGCCGACGCGGCGCACGATGTCGTTGTGGAAGTTCTTGCCGGAGAGGAACTGCTTGAGCATGGCGGCGCCGGTGCCGGCGGCGTCGATGTCGCTGCTGTCGATGCGGTAGTGGAAGTTGGCCTCCTCGGCGTTGAGCTTCTCGCCGGTGATGGCCGAGTACTCGGTGTTCAGGGTGCTGGTGCGCTTCAGGTCGTGGATGTAGATGAGGTTGAACTTCTCCAGGATGCCGTGCAGGATGTCTTCCTTGCTGATGATGCCGCAGACGCGGTTGTCCTCGTCGACCACCGGGAAGCGGCCGAACTTGTAGTTCTCGAACTTGTCCACCACGGCGGCCAGCGAGTCCTCGCGGCGGATGGTGACGACCTGGGTGCTCATGACGCGGCGGATGGGGTCGTTGATGGTGTTGAACTCCAGGGCGTGGATGATGTCCTCGATGCTGATGATGCCGACCAGGCGCCGCTGCTCGTCCACCACCGGGATGCCCGAGATCTTCTTGATCTTCATCAGCTCCTTGGCGTGGGCGATCTTCTTGTCGGCGGCGATCTCCACGATGCGCGTGCTCATGATGTCGCCGGCCTTGATGTCCTCGAAGATGGCGGCGTAGCGCTGGAGCTTATTCTTTTCCGGCATCGCCGCCCTGCAGCCCCATGGCATAGATCTTGCCGCACGAGGAATAGAGGTAGCCGCGGGTGCGCAGCAGCAGGAAATTGTTCTCGCGGGCGTAGGCGATGGTCTCGGGGGCGATGTTCTTGCCGCGCACCACGATCAGCCCCAGCAGGTCGGTGACCAGGGCGGTGCGGATCACCTGCGGGTAGGTGTAGCCCGTAAGGATGATCATCCCCGGCTTGGACAGGGCCAGCATGTCGCTGATCATGTCGCTGGCCCCCACCGATTTCACCTCTTCGTCAAGCTTGTCCCCGCCGGACAGCACTTCGGCTTCCAGCAGGGCGACGATGTCGCGGACTTTCGTCATGTTTGCCAAACCTCACCGCGGCGCCGGGGCGCCGCGGCCGTCGTCAATTCTCCGTATAGATTTCCTTTTCGTACTCGGTCTCCAGGCGCAGCTTGTGCTTGGCTTCCTCCTGGGCCAGGGCCAGGAAGGTCTCGCGCAGCCCCTCGTCCTGGGCCATGGCCGCCAGGTCGTTGTAGAACCTGAACGAGGCCTTCTCGCGGCGCATGGCCACGATCAGGGCCTCCTGGTAGTCCATGCCCGGGGTGGGGGCGATGTCGACCAGGTAGTCGACGATCTTCAGGTCGGTCACCTGCTTGGCCGCCGGCTTGAAGGTGCTGCCGCTTTTCACCCGCTGCAGCTTTTCCTTGTGCTTGTTCTCCTCGCCGGCGAAAACAGCGAACTGTTCGCTCAGGGCCTTGTTCTCCAGTTTTTTGGACCACTCCAGATAAAACTGCCTGGCCTCTTCTTCCTTCTCGATGGCGAAGTCCAGGACCTCGTCGACCGACTTGAAGGTGGACAGCATGCCCATGGGCTGGCCGCAGCAGACCAGCTGGCCCTTGCCCTCGGCGATCACCTTGACGATCTTGCCGCATATCGCGCACTTGAAAAATTCACTCATGGCTACCTCCAGGTTTTTGAGACTGGCATTGTAGCATTGCCGGAAAAAATCCGCAATGGCGTGCCGGAGCAAACCCGGTGCCGGCAGGAGGAGCCCCGGATGAAGGGGACTGGACCGTGCCGACGGCGAAGCCGGCGAATTAAATTTCTCTTCAAATTATTTCTTGACTTTTTCCTGCATTTTTAATACTATAGCGAACTGGAAGAAAAAACTCCGAGGCGGTCCGCGCCCGGGGGCAGTTTTTGGGCTGGAGGAAACGGGGAATCCGTGCCGAAATCCCCCGGCTCCAGGAGAAATGCGATGCGGATCAATGAAGTTGCCGGGAAGCTGGGGCTGAAGATTCTCGCCCGGGGCCAGGACCAGGAGGTCACCAGCGGCTACGCGTCCGATCTGCTGTCCGACGTCATCGCCAACGCCGAGGAAGGCTGCCTGTGGATCACCGTGCAGCGCCACCTGAACATCGTCGCCGTGGCCCAGCTGAAGAAGCTGGCCGGCATCATCCTCAGCCGCGGCAGCGAGCCCGACGCCGCCGTGCTGGCGCGGGCGGAGCAGGAGGGGCTGTTCGTCCTCTCGACCCCCGAGGACACGTTCACCGTCGCCGGCAAGCTCTACGCCCTCATTTTTCCAGCCCGGTAATGTGCTGTCGCCATGTTTCTTCGAAGTCGACCGTCGTGTTCCGTTCATTCTAGGAGGCGCTCATGGAAGCTCAAGCGGTCCATATCCCGGATAACGAGCAGTACCGGGAACTGAAAAAATTCATCGAGGCCAGCCGCGGCGTCCCCGGGCCCCTGATCCAGGTCCTGCACCGGGCGCAGAAGATCTTCGGCTACCTGCCGCTGGAGGTCCAGCATTTCGTTGCCCGCGAGCTGAACGTGCCGCTGGCCAAGGTCTTCGGGGTGGTGACGTTCTACAATTTTTTTCGCATGGACCCCGTCGGCGACCATATCGTCAACCTCTGCCTGGGCACGGCCTGCCACGTCAAGGGCGGCTCGGAGATCGGCAAGGCCCTGGAAAAGGAGCTGGGCATCAAGGTGGGCGGCACCACCGCCGACCGCTTCTACACCCTGTCAACGGCCCGCTGCTTCGGCGCCTGCGGCCTGGCCCCGGTGCTGATGCTTGACGAGGAGGTGCACGGGCGCCTCAACCCCCAGAAAGCCGTGCAGATCCTGCGCGAACTGCGGGCCCAGGTCCAAGCGGCCGCGGTTGAAACGAACAAGGAGGAAAAATGAAACTCGAAGACTTGAGGAAGATCAGGGAAAAAACGGAAAAGGATATGCTGCTGCGCGCCGGGAAAACGCGGCTGCGGGTGGTGGTGGGCATGGGCACGAGCGGCATCGCCGCCGGCGCCCGCGAGACGCTCAAGGCCTTCCTGGACGAGATCGAGAAGCGGGCCTTGAGCGATGTCATCGTCACCCAGGCCGGCGAGCGCGGCCTCAGCTCCCACGAGCCGATCGTGACCGTCAGCGAGGAAGGCAAGCCCTCGGTCGTCTATGGCAACGTCACGGCCGACGTGGCCCGCAAGATCGTGGCCGAGCACCTGGTCAACGGCAGCCCGGTATCCGCATCCATCATCGAAGTCAAGGAATAATAGCGAGGGCGTCATGAACAAACGGCTGGACGTGCTGATCTGCGGCGGCGGTGCCTGCATCTCCTCCCACAGCCATGAATTCAAGAAGAAACTGCTGGAAGAAATAGAGAAGAACGGCCTGAGCGAGGAGATCAACGTCGTGGAGACCGGCTGCATGGGCCCCTGCGAGCTGGGGCCGGTGATGGTCGTCTACCCCGACGGCTCCTTCTACATCAAGCTGAAGGAAGAGAACGTCGAGGAGATCGTCCGCGAGCATTTCCTGAAGGGGCGGCCGGTGCAGGCCTCGCTGTGGCAGGCGCCCGAGGCGCGCAAGATCGTCGAACAGAAGAAGCAGCTGCCGTTCTTCGAGAAGCAGCTGAAGATCGTCCTCTCCAACTGCGGCCGCATTGACCCCGAGAACGTCGGCGAATATATCGCCCAGCGCGGCTACGAGGCCCTGGGCATGGCGCTGACGCAAATGACCCGCGAGCAGGTGATCGACGGCATGACCCGGTCCGGCCTGCGCGGGCGCGGCGGGGCCGGCTTCTCCACCGGGTTGAAGTGGAAGTTCGCCTATGACAGCCAGAACGAGCAGAAGTACGTCCTGTGCAACGCCGACGAGGGCGATCCCGGGGCCTTCATGGACCGCGCCGTGCTCGAGGGCGACCCGCACTCGGTGCTGGAAGGAATGGCCATCGCCGGCTATGCCATCGGCGCCGACAAGGGCTATATCTACGTGCGCGCCGAGTATCCCCTGGCCATCGCGCGCCTGAACACCGCCATCGCCCAGGCCCGCGAGATGGGCCTGCTGGGCAAGGGCATATTCGAAACGTCCTTCAACTTCGACGTCGAGCTGCGCATGGGCGCCGGCGCCTTCGTCTGCGGCGAGGAGACGGCGCTCATGGCTTCCGTCGAGGGCCTGCGCGGCCAGCCGCGTCCCAAGCCGCCCTTCCCGGCGGTCAAGGGATTGTGGGGCAAGCCCTCGGTGATCAACAACGTCGAGACCCTGGCCACCATCCGCCACATCATCCTCAACGGCTGGGAGTGGTTCGCCGCCATCGGCACCGAGAAGAGCAAGGGCACCAAGGTCTTCGCCCTCTCGGGCAAGGTGACGAACACCGGCCTGGTGGAAGTGCCCATGGGCATCACCCTGGGCGAGCTGGTCTTCGACATCGGCGGCGGCATCCCCGGCAACAAGGCCTTCAAGGCGGCCCAGACCGGCGGTCCCTCCGGCGGCTGCATCCCGGCCAAGTACCTGAACACCCCCCTGGACTATGAATCGCTGAAGGCGCTGGGCTCGATCATGGGCTCGGGCGGCCTGATCGTACTTGACGAGGACAGCTGCATGGTCAACATGGCCATGTACTTCCTCGAGTTCTCGCTCGAGGAATCCTGCGGCCAGTGCGTTCCCTGCCGCGTCGGCCTGAAGCAGATGCACGGCCTGCTGGAAAAGATCACCACCGGCCATGGCACCATGGCCGACCTGGAAAAGCTCGAAAGCCTGGCCTACACGGTGCGGGCCACCTCGCTCTGCGGGCTGGGGCAGGCGGCGCCCAACCCTGTCATCTCGACCATCAAGTACTTCAAGCACGAGTACCTTGAGCATATCCAGGATAAAAAATGCTCCGCCGGCGTCTGCGCCGCCCTGTTCGCGGCGCCGTGCGTCAACGCCTGCCCCGCCGGTGTCGACGCCGCCTCCTATGTGTCGCACATGGGCGACGGCCGCCTGCGCGAGGCCTATTTCCAGCATATGCAGAACAACCCCTTCCCGATCGTCTGCGGCCGCGTCTGCCCCGCCTTCTGTGAGAAGAAGTGCTCGCGCGGCAAGTATGACGAAGCCCTGGCTATCCGCGAGGTCAAGCGCCTGTTCGCCGATTGGGCCATCGACGAGGGCTTGGGTTTCGCGCCGCCGCCCCATGTGCACAAGGAAAAGGTGGCCATCGTCGGCGCCGGCCCGGCCGGCCTGGCCTGCGCCTTCTACCTGACGCGCCTGGGCTACAGACCGGTGGTCTTCGAGGCCCTGAAGGTGGCCGGGGGCATGATGAAGGTCGGCATCCCCGATTTCCGCCTGCCCAAGGACAAGCTGCAGGCCGAGATCGCCGTGATCGAAAAGGCCGGCGTCGAGATCAAGTACAACGCGCCGGTGGCCGACATCGAGGACCTCAAGAAAAAGGGCTATGCCGCCGTGTTCATCGGCAGCGGCGCCCACCAGGCCCAGAAGCTGAACATCGAGGGCAACGAGCTGAAGGGCGTCCTCTCAGGCATCGATTTCCTGCGCGAGGTCAACCTGGGCAACAAGGTCAAGCTGGGAGATGACGTGGTGGTGGTCGGCGGCGGCTCGACCGCCATGGATGCCGCGCGCATGGCCCGCCGCCTGGGTGCCCGCAATGTGCGCCTGGTCTACCGGCGCACGCGCAACGAGATGCCGGCCCAGCTGGAAGAGCTGGTCGGGGCCGAGGAGGAAGGGGTGGAGATGGACTTCCTGGTCAACCCGCTCCACGTGGTCGGCAAGGCCGGCAAGGTCAGCGGCCTGCACTGCATCAAGACCGACCTCGCCGACTTCGACGATTCAGGCCGGCGCCGCCCCGTCCCCGTGACGGGGAGCGAGTACACCATCCGCGCCAGTTCGGTCATTTACTGCCTCGGCCAGAAGCTGAGCCTGGGCCTGACCGGCGGCAAGCTGAACCTGGACAAGCGCGGCCATCTCGCCGTCGATCCCCGCTCAATGGCCACCAACATCCCCGGCGTGTTTGCCGGCGGCGACGCCGTCAACCCGTCCACCGTGATCGAAGGCGTGGCGCACGGGCGCATGGCGGCCGTGAGCATCGACCGCTTCTTCGGCCGTGAAGGCCGGCTTTACGACCAGCCGCACCAGGTGGTCGAGGTGCACTATGACGAAGAGGCTTACCTGAAGACCATAGCCCGCAAGGAGCCGCATCTCGAGGACGCCGAAAAGCGCGTCGCGGATATGGCCCTGGAGGTCAGCCGCGGCCTGACCCTGGACGAAGCCGTGGAAGAGTCGCGCCGCTGCCTGCATTGCGACCGCGTCCAGGCCCCGGAAAAGGAAGAAGTGAAATCGGTAACAGTGCCCATCGAGGCCATGTTGTGAGCAACCCATGAAGCAAGAAAAAATACTGCGGAATTACCCCCCTGAGGGCGATAACCTGCTGGCCATCCTGCACGATATCCAGGACGCCAGCCCCGAGCATTACCTGACCGATGCCGACCTGCGGGCCGTGGCCGATTACTTGGGCCTGGCCTATAGTTTTGTGTACGGCGTGGCCACGTTCTACACCATGTACAGCCTGAAGCCGCGTGGCCGCTTCCTCATCCGCGTCTGCCAGTCCCCGCCCTGCCACTTGCTGGGCTCAACGACCATTTCCCGGGAGCTGATCCGGCTGCTGGGCATCGGCTTCGGCGAGACCAGCGCCGACAAGCGCTTCACCCTGGAGATGACCTCCTGCCTGGGCGTATGCGGCGTGGCGCCGGCCATGATGGTCAACGACCGGGTCTACGGCAACCTGACCCCCGAACTCATCGCTGAGGTCATCGCGGGCCTGCGGAGGGAAAAATGAGCATTTACCGCACCCACATCCTGCTGCCGATCGATGAAGGGACCGTGCTGGCCGGAGTATTCGAAGTCAAGCGCCGGCTGGAAAACGAGTTGAAAACGAGAAAACTGGACAAGGAAATAAAGGTCCTGGAAAGCGGCACGGTCGGCCTGGTCGGCAAGGGGGTCATTCTGACCGTCTATCCCGACCGCATGTACTATTTCCAGGTAAAGGAAAACGACGTCGCCCGCATCATCGATGAGCACCTGCTCAAGGGGCGGGTGGTCGCCGGCCTGGCCCACGCGCCCGTGGCGGACATGGCCACGGCCGCGACCGCGGAAAAAAGCGCCAAGGTCGGACTGACGCGCGAGCAACGGCGCGTGGTGCTGGACAAGACCTGGACCGTGGATCCGCAAAACATCAATGAGGTCCTGGCCGCCGGCGGTTACCGGGCCCTGGAAAAAATACTCGGCGACTCGCTCAGCCCGGAGCAGGTGATCGAGGAAGTTAAAAAATCGGGGCTGCGCGGCCGCGGCGGGGCCGGGTTCCCCACCGGCATGAAATGGGAATTCACGCGCAAGGCCCAGTCTAGCGCGGGGCGAACGGCGACGGGAACCGAGAAGTACATCATCTGCAACGCCGACGAGGGCGAGCCGGGCACGTTCAAGGACCGGCTGATCCTGGAGGGCGACCCGCACAAGCTGATCGAGGCCATGACCATCGCCGCCTATGCCATCGGCGCCGGGCGCGGCTATGTCTATATCCGCGGCGAATACGAGCTGTCCATCGAGCGCATGCAGGCGGCCATTGACCAGGCTCGGGAATTCAACCTGCTGGGGGCGAACATCCTGGAGACCGATTTTTCATTCGACCTGCAGATCAAAAAGGGGGCCGGCGCCTATGTCTGCGGCGAGGAAACGGCGCTGATCGAATCACTGGAAGGCAAGCGCGGCAACCCGCGCGTCAAGCCGCCCTACCCGGTCAGCCATGGCTTGTGGCAAAAACCCACGGCTGTCAACAACGTAGAAACCCTGGCCAACATCCCGGCCATCATCAGCAACGGCGCCGGCTGGTTCCGCAACATCGGCACCGACAAGTGCCCGGGCACCAAGGTCTTCACCATCCTCGGCCATGTCGAATACCCGGGGCTGATCGAGACCGACATGGGCACCAGCTTGCGCGAGATCATTTTTTCGTTCGGCGGCGGCATCAAGGGCGGCAAAAAATTCAAGGCCGCTTTGCTTGGCGGCGCGGCCGGCGTGTTCCTGCCCGAGCCGCTGCTCGACGTGAAAATGGATTTTGAGAGCCTGAAGGAGAACAAGGCGGTGCTGGGCTCGGGCGCCGTGCTGGTCATGAACGAGGACACCTCGATCGTGGACATGCTGTTCTCCATCGCCAAGTTCTTCGCCCACGAATCATGCGGCCAGTGCTCCCCCTGCCGCATCGGCACGCAGCAGATCCTGCAGATCATCTACCGCATCCGCCAGGGCAAGGGCCTTCCCGGGGACCCCGAGACCATGCTGAACCTGGCCGAGACGATGTTCAAATCGTCGCTATGCCCGCTGGGCCAGTCGCTGATCATGCCGATCAAAAGCGCCCTGGAGCATTTCCCCGAGGAATTCAAGGTCAACAACAATAACGAGGTGAACCCATGAGCAAGCAGATCCAGCTGACGATCGACGGCAAGGAGATCAGCGTCGAGGCTGGCACCACCATCCTTGAGGCCGCCCGCCAGCTGGGCATCCTGATCCCCAGCCTGTGCTACCATCCCAACCTGAGGCCGACCGCCTCCTGCGGCGTGTGCGTCGTCGAGGTCGCCGGCATGCCGGGGCCCAAGCGCTCCTGCTGCACACCTGTGGAGGCGGGTATGAAGGTGGCCACGAACTCCCGCCAGCTGCGCTCCCTGCGCAAGACGCTGGTCGAGCTGGTCCTCTCCAACCATGCTACCGAGTGCCCGACCTGCGTGGCCAATGGCAAGTGCGAGCTGCAGGACCTGGCCAATGCCATGGGCGTCGACTTTGACCGCTTCCAGCTCATTGTGGACGACAAGCCGATCGACGAGTCCAGCCCTTCGGTGCACCGTGACCCCAAGAAGTGCATCGCTTGCGGCCGTTGCGTCACCGTCTGCAGCGACATCCAGTCGGTATTCGCCATCGACATGGTCAACCGCGGCTTCGAGGTCAATGTCAACACTTTCTTCAAGGAGGGGCTGGGCCAGAGTTCCTGCGTCAACTGCGGCCAGTGCACGGTATTTTGCCCCACCGGAGCCCTGCGCGAGCGCAACGAGACCGACGATGTGTGGGACGCCATTCTCGATCCGGGCAAGATCGTCGTGGTGCAGGAAGCGCCGTCCATCCGCGTCACCCTGGCCGAGGAATTCGGCATGGAGATGGGCACGGTGACCGTGGGCAAGATGTATGCCGCCCTGAAAAAGATAGGCTTCGACTATGTGTTCGACACCAATTTCACCGCCGACCTGACCATCATGGAGGAGGGGACCGAACTGATCGAGCGCGTGAAGGGCGGCGGCCTGCTGCCCCTGATCACTTCCTGCTCGCCGGGATGGGTCAAGTTCATGGAGACTTATTTCCCCGACCTGGCCGGCCATACCTCCACCTGCAAATCGCCGCAGCAGATGTTCGGCACCATGGTCAAGACTTATTTTGCCAAGGAAAAGAACCTCGACCCGGCCAAGATCGTTTCGGTTTCGATCATGCCCTGTACGGCCAAGAAGTTCGAGGCGCGCCGTCCTGAAATGTGCGATTCGGGATACCGGGATGTTGATTACGTATTGACCACCCGCGAATTCGTGCGCATGATCAAGGAAGCCAAGATCGATTTCAAGAGCCTGCCCGATGAAAGCCCGGATGAATTGATGGCCAGCTACACGGGAGCAGCCACGATCTTCGGCGCCACCGGCGGCGTCATGGAGGCGGCGATCCGCTCGGCCTACTTCCTGCTGGCCGGCAAGAACCTCGACAACCTCGACATCCAGGCCGTGCGCGGCCTGGATGGGATCAAGGAGGCCACCCTGACCATCCCGGCCCAGGGGCTGGGTGACCTGCCCGTCAAGGTGGCCGTGGCGCACGGCCTGGATAATGCCCGGACCCTGATGGACAAGGTGCGGGAGCAGATCCGCGCTACCGGCAAAAGTGAATACGCCTTCATCGAGATCATGGCGTGCCCGGGCGGCTGCGTCGGCGGCGGCGGCCAGCCATACGGCAGCGTCATCGCCGATCGCGCCCGTCGCGGCCAGGGCCTCTACCGCGAGGACAAGGGCATGGCCAAGCGCCAATCGCATGAAAATCCGGGTGTGACGCTTATTTATGAAAAATTCCTTAAGCACCCCGGATCGGAAATATCCCACAAGCTGCTGCATACCTGCTTTTTCGAGCGCAGCCTGCTCAACGGCAGCTGTGTCAAGGAAGTGACCAAAAAGCATGCCGAGCACCACAACTGAGACAGGGACTAAGGGGAAGGGCAGCACCTTGCTGCCCTTTTTTTTCGCCATGGCTATATCGGACCCAAAAGGTCGCATTTAGGCGCCATGCAGCGGGCAGCGCAGCGGTGCCGACCGGGGGGGGGCCATGGCTGAACGGACCATGCGCGGTGACCGCCTGCACATTGCCATTTTTGGCCGGCGCAACGCCGGCAAGTCGTCGCTGATCAATGCCATGACCGGCCAGCCGGTGGCCATCGTCTCTGACGTGCCGGGAACGACCACCGACCCGGTGTTCAAGGCGCTGGAGTTCCAGCCCATTGGTCCCGTTGTCCTCATCGACACGGCGGGCATCGACGACCGCGCCGAGGGGCTGGGCGCCGAGCGCGTCAAGCGGGCGGCAGCCATCCTGGACAAGAGCGACCTGGCCCTGCTGGTGGTTGATGCCGGCGCCGTTGACTTCGCCTGCGAGGACGAGCTGCTGGAGAAATTCCGCTCGCGCTCCATCCCGGCCATCGTCGTGGCCAACAAGACCGACCGTCACCCGGGGAGCCTGAGCGCCTGGTTCGCCGACAAGCCCTGCGTCCGCATCAGCGCCCTGAGCGGCGAGGGGGTGGACGTCTTGCGCCGGCGCATTCTGGAGATCGCCCCCGGCCAGTGGGAGCCGCCGTTCCTGCGCGACCTGCTGCGCCCCGGCGATACCGTGGTCCTGGTGGTGCCCATCGACACCGGCGCCCCCAAGGGGCGGCTGATCATGCCCCAGGTGAAAGCGCTGCGCGACGCCCTCGACGGCGGCGCCCTGCCGCTCAGCTGCCGCGAGAGCGAGCTGCCGGCCGCGCTGGAGTCGCTGCGTCGGAAGCCGGCGCTGGTGGTGACCGATTCGCAGGCCTTCGCCCAGGTGGCCGGCGAGGTCCCCGAGGATGTCCCGCTGACTTCCTTCTCCATCCTCTCGGCCCGCCAGAAGGGCGACCTGCCGGCCCTGGTCGCCGGGGTGCTGACCGTCCCCGACCTGCGGCCGGGGGACCGGGTGCTGATCGCCGAGTCGTGCAGCCACCACCCGCTGCAGGACGATATCGGACGCATCAAGCTGCCGCGCTGGCTGAACGAATACGTCGGCGGGGCCCTGCGCATCGACACCGTCCCCGGCAGCGCTTACCCCGAGGACCTATCGGGTTACAAGCTGGTGGTGCATTGCGGCGCCTGCACCCTCAACCGCCGCGAGATGCTCCGCCGCCAGGAGCTGCCCGCCGCCGCCGGGGTGGCGATGACCAACTACGGGGTGCTGATCTCCTTCCTGAAGAGCGTTTTCCCGCGGGCGCTGCGTCCCTTCCCCGAGCTCTTCGCCCGCTATGAGCATGCCGCCTGGCCGCGCCGGCAGGGGCCTGGGGTGAACTGACATGGACACCGGCTTCATCGATAACGAAAGGATATTTTCGTACCTGCGGAGCGCCCGGCCTCCCGACGCCCGGGAGACCGCCGACATCCTGGCCAAGGCGCGGCAGCTCAAGGGGCTCGACCCGGCCGAGGCGGCGCGGCTGTTGCTGCTGGAGGACACCGACGGCCTGCAAGAGCTCTTTGCCGCCTCGCTGTACGCCAAAAGCGAGATCTACGGCAAGCGCCTGGTCTTGTTCGCCCCCCTGTACGTGTCGAACCTGTGCAATAACGAGTGCCTGTACTGTGCCTTCCGCAAGAGCAACGACCGCATCACCCGCCGCACCCTCAGCCAGGATGAGATCCGCCGCGAGACCGAGTTATTGGTGGACCAGGGGCACAAGCGGCTGCTGCTGGTCTCTGGGGAAGGGCTGGGCGAAGCCGCCCTGGCGTACTCGCTGAAGGCCATCGAGACGATCTACGGCGTCAAGCGCGGCAACGGCGAGATCCGCCGCATCAACATCAATATCGCCGCCCTGCCGGTGGACGCTTACCGCCAGCTGAAGCAGGCCCGTGTCGGCACCTACCAGCTGTTCCAGGAAACCTACCACTATGACACCTTCCGCCGCATGCACCCCCAGGGGCCGAAAGCCGATTACCTCTATCACCTGACGGCCATGGACCGCGCCATGCAGGGCGGCATCGATGATGTCGGCGTCGGCATCCTCTTTGGTCTGTACGACTACCGTTTTGAGGTCCTGGCCATGCTCCAGCACATCCGTCATTTGGAGGAGACCTTCGGCGTGGGCTGCCACACGATCTCGCTGCCGCGCATCGAGCCGGCCACCGGTTCGGACCTGTCGCTCCATCCGCCCTATGCCGTTGCCGATGGCGACTTCAGAAAAATCATCGCCGTTTTGCGCCTGACCGTCCCCTACACCGGCATGATCCTCTCCACGCGCGAGAACGCCGCCATGCGCCGCGAGGCCTTTTCGCTGGGCATCTCGCAGATCAGCGCCGGTTCGCGCACCAACCCCGGCGGCTATTCCAGCGGCGACTCCGGCGAGCAGTTCTCCCTGGGCGACCATCGCAACCTGGAAGAAGTCATCCGCGACATCGTCGGCCACGGCTACATCCCTTCCTTCTGCACGGGCTGCTATCGCCTGGGCCGTTCCGGCGCCGACTTCATGGATCTGGCCAAGCCGGGACTGATCAAGCGCTATTGCCTGCCCAACGCCATGACCTCGTTCAAGGAATACCTGGTCCATTATGCTGCAAAAGAGACCCGCGCTGCCGGGGAGGAACTCATCTCCGCCATGCTGGCCGACATCCCGGATGAAAAGACCCGGGAAACCACGGTGGCGAATCTCGGCAAAATCGAAGCCGGGTCCCAGGACCTTTACTTGTAAATGGCTGAGACCATCAAGGATATCCTGAAGGAGATCCATGCTGGAAGGATCGGCGAATCCGGACTCGTCCGCTTGCTTTCGCTGCCCACTCACGACGAATTTCAGCCGGTATTCGACGAGTCCGCCCGCATCTGCAGGAAGCATTTCGGGGACCGTGTTTACGTGCGGGGCATCGTCGAATTCTCGAACTACTGCCGCAAGGGTTGTTTGTACTGCGGCATCAACAAGGCCAACCGCAGGGTGGGCCGCTACCGGCTCACCCTTGAGGAGATCTTCAACGCTGCGGCCTTCATGAAAAAACAGGGGGTCCTAACCGTGGTGTTGCAATCGGGCGAAGACCCGGGCAGCGATGCGCTGGTCCTTGATGCCGTGCGCCGCATCAAGGGAGAGCTGAAAATGGCCGTCACCCTCTCTGTCGGCGAACGCGACAGCGGCGGCTATCGTGAATTCCTGCGGGCCGGGGCCGACCGCTACCTGCTCAGGATCGAGTCCACTGACCCGAAGTTGTTCAAAAAGCTGCATCCAGACGATGACCTGGAATACAGGACCCAGTGCCTGTATAGCCTAAAAAAACTCGGCTACGAAGTAGGCACCGGCATTATGGTCGGCCTCCCGGACCAGTCGCTTGAATCGATCGCCAGGGACATGCTCTTTTTCCGTGAGTTGAACCCGGCTATGGTCGGCATCGGTCCCTTCCTGCCGCACCAGGACACGCCGTTGCGAGGACGCAAAAACAGCGATATTTTTCTCACGCTGAAAACGCTGGCCCTGATCAGGCTGCTCCTGCCCAAGTCGAACCTGCCGGCCACCACGGCCATGGGCACCATCGACCCGACGGGAAGGCAGCAAGCCCTGAAGATCGGCGCCAACGTCATCATGCCGAACTTCACGCCGTCCAAGTACCGCGAAAGCTACAAGCTGTACGACGACAAGATATGCGTCTCCGAGGAGTACGGCAAGTGCGCTTCCTGCACCCGGGGCATCGCCCGCGCCGCCGGCAAGTGCATCGTCAGGAGCAAGGGCTATTCCAAAAGCAAATAAAACCGAAGGGGGAAATGATGAACAAACGCAACGTGGTGGCCATGATGATCCATACGCGAAACGAGACGGCGATCAACGTGCAGAAGATCCTGACCGGCTGGGGCTGCATGATCAAGACCCGCTTGGGCATTCACGACGGGGTGCTCGACAACTGCACCCAGACCGGGTTGGTGCTGCTGGAAATGGTCGGCGAGGACGCCAAGATCGAGGAATTCATACACAAGCTCAACCTGGTGAAGGGCGTGACGGCCAAGGGCATCACCCTGGAATTGAAATAATCCGCGACTGCCCGTTGCGCATGGTCAAGATAGAGGGCCGGCCCTGATCGCCGGCATGCTGGCCGATATCCCTGATGAAAAAACAAGGAGAATCACAGGCTTGAATCTGCTAGAAATAGAAAAAGGCTCCCAGAATCTTTATTTGTAGGTGGCGCGACCTGTCTTTGCTGGATTTCAATCAACCCTGACAAGCGCCTATTGCTTTTTAAAAAGGAATTCTTTAAAATCCATCATGGGAACAATTGTTTTCCTGTTGGGTAATAAAAAATGAAAAATATGGCAAAAAAAGTTGTCATCATAATGGGGTCTAAAGCCGACCTTGAATGGGCTGAAAAAATTGTAACCGTTCTGAAAAGTTTTGGAATTGAAGCTATAGTCAGAATTGCATCAGCACATAAAGTGCCTCTAAAATGTTACAATCTAATTAAGGAATACGAAAAAGATAATGTGGTGTTTATTACCATTGCCGGCATGAGCAACGCCCTCAGCGGATTTACTGACGCCCAAACGCATTGCCCTGTAATTGCCTGTCCGCCCTACAGCGAAAAATTTGGCGGCGCTGACCTGTTCTCAAGCATTCGTATGCCATCAGGAGTTGCTCCTTTAACTGTTATAAGCCCTGATAATGCTGCTTTAGCAGCCGCAAAAATTATTGGTTTGTCTTTTCCTGACATAAAGGAAAAAGTTATAGCCTATCAAAATAAAAAAAGAGAGGAACTTGAGACCGCAGATGTTGAATTATTGAAAAGTTTGGAGAAATAAAACATGGGCAGCGTTAAAGACTTAAAAATATTAAATACACCCCGATAGTGGTGCAGCGGGAATAAAAAGTATCAGCAAAAATGAGGCTTCATGACAACCCAAACGATGGATTTCAGCAGCATTTATCTCCGTTACGGCTATTCGAGAGAGGTGATTTCTGTCATTGAAAAGGAGAATTTACTGCCACTCGGATTACTAAAAAGATTGCATTCAAATTATCCGCAGCAATCGGGTTTTTTCAGAACGGATGAAGCTTTTTTTTCAGAAAAAACATTTTTTTCCGGTTTAAAAGGATTCAGGGAAATAATCGAGAAACTAAACGAACATAAAATTGACATCGGATTTATTCGAGAGCGCGAATTTTTCATCGAAGTTTATAGATTCTTAGCAACGAAACACGTCTTGAATTCGATTGATTGGAACAGTTATGAAAAAGATCCGATGTATCATTTGATTTTCCCTCAACCGGGCATGATCCATGCTGATGAAGTTAAAAAGTATATTGACGCGAAAAATGACGATGAAAGAAAAAAAGTTGTTGAGGAATATAAGAAAAAAACAAATCCACATGATGGAAAGCAAAAATTGAACAAGCCGTGGTTTGTAAACAAAGAAGGTCGGTTGGAAATATTGCAGGGTTGTCAGCATAAATATCCTCCCGTAAAATTGATTTTCGACAAAACCACCCAAAATTGTTTCGCGTTTTGTACCTACTGTTTCCGTCATGCGCAAGTGAGAGGCGATGAGGACATGTTCGTACAGCATGATGTTGGTCAGGTTCATGATTATCTGAAGAAGCACAAAGAAATCAGTGATATTCTAATCACTGGCGGAGATGCTGGTTTCATTACTCGTGAACGGCTTGCAGAATATGTCAATCCGTTAATGGAAGACCCCGAATTGGTTCATATAAAAACCGTTCGTTTTGGCTCAAGAGCAATTACTTTTCATCCTGAGTTGCTTTTAAGCGATCAATTTAAGGAAATACTGGAATTATGGAAGAAAGTCATTGACAGCGGCATACAAGTTGTCTGGATGGCGCATTTTTCGACTTCTCGTGATATCTTAAATCCAGGCTCAGTCGCTGCTATTCGCAGATTAAAACAGTATGGAATTTCTGTTAAGAGTCAAAGCCCAATAATGAACCATGTCAGTTTATTCAAAGATGAAAACGGCAAGGTTGACATAGATAAGTCCGCACAAAATTGGATCGATTTGGGAAACATATTGGCCATGGTGGGTGTGGGTTTCCATTCCATGTATTGTGCAAGACCTACTGGAGAACATCATTATTTCACTGCTCCTTTGGCGGATATATCAAGAATATTCAATAAAATTTATAGGGAATTGGCATCGATTAATCGTCCTTCTAGGTATATCACCATGACTTCTTCTTCAGGAAAAATATCACTGTTGGGTACCGGCGAAATCAATGGAGAAAAAATATTTGCGCTGAAATTTAACGAAGGCAGGGACATGGATTGGATGGATAGGGTTTATTTTGCTAAATTCGACGAAAAGGAAAACACAATAGAAAAGTTGGAGCCTTATGGGACAGGTAAATATTTTTATGAAGATGAATTAATTGAAATCGAAAATAAACTCGCCGAAGCATTGGAAAAAAAAATTAAAGAATCTGAACAATTATGATAAACAAATTAGTTAAATCAGCCAGGGAAGCGGTTGTGGACATTTTTGATGGAGCAACCGTTATGATAAGTGGTTTCGGTGAGGCGGGTAGTCCTATTGAATTGATTCATGCTTTAATAGACCAGGGGGCAAATAAACTGACTATTGTCAGTAATAACACCGGCAGTGGTAATGTTGGCCTTGCCGCACTTATTGAAAACAAGCAAGTCAAAAAGATGATATGTTCATTTCCCAGAACTGCCAATTCCACAGTCTTTCCCGATCTGTATCGTAAAGGAGAGATAGAACTGGAGCTGGTTCCGCAAGGAACGCTCGCTGAGAGAATCAGAGCTGCCGGCGCAGGGATTCCGGCATATTATACCCAAACATCGGTAAATACGCCACTTGCCCAGAACAAAGAATTGCGAATATTCAATAAAAAGGCATACGTTTTGGAATACGCCATCAAAGCGGATTTTTCGTTGGTTAAGTGCCATGCCGCTGATAGATACGGTAACCTGATCTACAATAAAACCGCCAGAAATTTCGGTCCGATCATGTGTACTGCAGCAAAAACAACTATCGTGCAAGCAAGGAAAATTCTCGAGCTCGGACAAATAGACCCCGAGTGCGTTGTAACCCCCGGAATTTTTGTTAAAAGAGTTGTGGAAGTTGCTGATCCCGCAGACGAATCGAAACTCGTCGCGGAAAATAGAAGGTACCCATGGAATTGAATGAAGAAAATATAGGTTGGAGTGTGAATCAGATGGCCCAAAAAGTGGCCATGGATATCCATGATGGAGCTTATGTGAATCTCGGTATTGGCATGCCGGAGTTGGTTGCCGATTTTATTCCCGAAGGTCGCGAAGTTATTTATCACACCGAAAATGGTCTGCTTGGCATGGGCAAAGCGCCGCAACCCGGATGCGAGGACCCTGAATTGATAAACGCGGGGAAAAAATGCGTGACGGCAATACCCGGTGCTTGCTATTTTCATCATGCCGATAGCTTTACAATGATTCGTGGCGGACATATCGATGTTTGTGTGCTGGGTGCATTGCAGATTTCTGAAGAGGGAGATCTTGCCAACTGGTCAACGGGAGAACCGGGAGCCGTTCCCGCCGTTGGCGGCGCGATGGATCTGGTTGCGGGTGTTCAAACAATATTTGTGATTACCCAACATTGTATGAAAAACGGCCAAGCAAAAATCGTCAAACAGTGTACTTATCCCCTTACGGGAAAAAATGTTGTGAACCGAATTTATTCCAACCTTGCGATTATTGATGTGATTGAAAAAAAACTGTTTGTTAGAGAGCTTGCGCGTGGAGTCACTTTTGGATATTTGCAAAAGAATACGGATGCCAAGTTATTCAAAAATTCAGGAGAACAACTTTAACTGAACATCATGGTGGAAAAAAATAGCGAAGAGATTTACAGGCAGGCATGTGAAGTATTAACCGGCGGGGTTAGTCGCAATACCGTTTATCGCAAACCTTTCCCGCATTATGCGGCAAAAGCTTCCGGATGCTATATTTCCGATGTCGAGGGGACGGAGCGTATCGATTTTGCCAATAATATGGCGGCTCTAATTCATGGGCATGCGCACCCAGCAATAATCGAAGCTGTTTCCCGGCAGCTGCAAAGGGGAACCGCCTATACTCTGGCTTCCGAGATTGAAGTGGCATTCGCGCAACTTTTAAATAAAAGGGCTAAGAGTTTTGAAAGAATCAGATTTGTGAACTCCGGAACGGAAGCCGTCATGGCCATGATAAAAGCATCAAGGGCGTTTACCGGGCGAGCCAAAATCGCAAAAGCAGAGGGCGCTTATCACGGGACTTATGATTATGCCGAAGTCAGCCAAACTGCAAATCCTACTAACTGGGGGGATATAAACAAACCAAATAGTGTTCCTCTTGTTTATGCAACACCTAAAGGAGTTTTGGATGATGTACTGATTTTCCCCTATAATGATATTGAAAGGACAATTGCCATTTTGGACACGCAAGCAGACCAAATCGCTTGTGTATTGATTGACCCTGTTCCGCATCGGGTTGGGCTTTTGCAGGGCACATGTGAGTTTATTGAGGCAATTTACAATTGGACCCGGAAAAATGGCGCATTACTTGTGTTTGATGAGGTCGTTACTTTGAGAGTTAAATACGGGGGTGCACAGGAAAAATATTCTGTAAGCCCCGATATAACCGCATTAGGAAAAATTATCGGCGGAGGATTCCCTGTTGGTGCTATCGCGGGGAGGGCAGATATTATGAAAGTTTTAGACCCTCGTGAAAGTAATCTGCGATTTCCCCATTCCGGAACTTTTTCCGCTAATCCGATCACAATGACCGCCGGTTATGTAGCAATGGAACTATTTGACAAAGATGCTGTTCTGAGATTAAATGCGCTAACGGATAAAGCTATCCGACAGATTGAAGAAGTAATCAGGCTCGTCGATGTTCCGGTTTCTCTTACAGGAGCAGGCTCCATGTTTCGTTTTCATTTAACTCCAACTCCGCCTTCGACTTATCGTGAAGCTTATCAAACAAAAGAAGCCAATGCTATTATTAACGAACTCCTTGACTTTTTGTATTTTAATGAAAAAATGCTAATGATTAACACTTTTGCTTGTATGTTTTCAACGGTAATGACCCAAAAAGAAATAGATAAACTCTCTGACGGATTGCTGCGAGCTTTTAGGGCATTGAAGCCGAAAATTGAAAAATTACAAAACACATAATATGATGCGGGAAGCTTTTATTTGCGATGCGATTCGAACCCCGATTGGGAAATACGGCGGTGCATTGTCATCAGTAAGAGCGGATGATTTGGCGGCAATCTCTATTAAAGCACTAATGAGAAGGAATGCCGGCATTGATTGGAAGGAAATTGATGACGTGATCTTGGGCTGTGCCAACCAGGCAGGTGAAGACAACCGAAATGTAGCCCGCATGGCTTTGCTGTTGGCCGGCCTGCCCGTAACGGTTCCGGGTGTAACTGCAAACCGCTTGTGTGGTTCGGGAATGGATGCTGTTGGTGCTGCGGCAAGAGCCATCAGATCAGAAGAAGCAGAAATGCTGATAGCGGGCGGTGTCGAAAGCATGTCAAGGGCTCCTTTTGTACTGGCAAAAGCAACGGAAGCCTTCTCAAGATCGGCTGAAATATTCGATTCAACGATTGGCTGGAGGTTCATCAATAAAGAATTCAAGAAAATATTCGGCACTGATTCGATGATAGAAACGGCCGAGAACATCGCCAGGGAGTTGAAAATCAGTCGCGAAGACCAGGACAGATTCGCATTTCATAGCCAGATGAAAGCTGCAAATGCCCAACAAAATGGATTATTTGCAGATGAAATCTTTCCGGTTCTTATTTCACAAAGCAAAGGCGAACAAATAAAAGTGGATCAAGACGAACATCCGCGTTTGACGTCATTGGAAAAGCTTGCATCGTTGAAGTCGCTTACAGGTGATGGCGGAACAATAACAGCAGGAAACTCTTCCGGTGTCAACGATGGCTCCGCTGCCTTAATTATCGCTTCGGAAAAAGCAATTAAAGCAAATAATTTAGTGCCCAAAGCCAAAATATTGGGAATGCAAACATCCGGCGTTCCGCCTCGCATCATGGGGATGGGGCCCGTTCCGGCTACAAAACAATTGCTGAAACGATTGGGATTATCGCTTGACGATATTGGCATCATTGAGCTTAACGAAGCTTTTGCGGCCCAGTCGCTTGGCTGTATTCGCGAGCTTGAACTGGATGACAATGATGAAAGAATAAACCAGCTTGGCGGAGCTATTGCGCTTGGCCATCCGTTAGGTATGTCAGGTGCTAGAATCGTAGCTACGGCTTGTTGTCAATTGCAGCGTTCCGATTCCAAATATGCGCTTTGCACTATGTGCATCGGCGTGGGTCAGGGCATAGCAATTGTTTTGGCAAAGGGTTAAATGAAAATCCCGGTTTGACAGCCGAGATGCCTCCGGCAAATACGCGTGGATTCTTCGAAAACCGGCTGGAATTCTTCGCGTGAACCGATGGCAAGAAGGGAAACAAGCTCTTTTTTGGTTATGTTTCCGTCTCTGACATCCTTCAAAATATCTTCAATGGGTTTGACCACGCATTCTCCGACAATTCTATTTTTGTCATGACTAATTTTGAAAAAAACCATTGAAATGGCAATAGGGTCTTTCGAATCATTTATTGCAATTCCCCCGGATATTTCGTACAATACCATACTGGGTATGGGGAATGTAGCGATCGCCCATTTGGTCAGCTGGCCATTCGCAATACTTGAGAAGCAAAAAAGGAGGCATCCATGCCGGAAACAGTTACCATTTGCATCGATGGAAAGGAAATCAAGGCAAACAAAGGCGACAACCTGCTCAAGGTGGCCAGGGACAACGGTTTTGATATTCCCGGCTTGTGCTTTTACGAAAAAATAACCCCCACCGGCGACTGCCGGCTGTGCATGGTGAAGATAGAAGGGCGGCCCGGCATGGTCCCCTCCTGCCTGGTCAAGGTGGAGGCGGGGATGAAGGTCACCGCCTTCGATGCCCAGCTCGAGGAAACGCGCCGGATGCTGGCCGACGTGCTGCTCTCCGAGCACAACGACGACTGCATCACCTGCGAGCGCGACGGCGACTGCCAGATCCAGGACCTGGCCTTCCGCTATGGCCTGGACACCCCCAAGCGCGCGTTCGCCGCGATCTGGAATGAGATCCCCCAGGCCCCCGATTCGTCGGCGCCGGTCCTGTTCTACGACTCCTCCAAGTGCATCAAGTGCGAGCGCTGCGTCAAGGCCTGCTTCGAAATCCAGGGCAAAGGGGTGCTGAGCATGGCCCAGCGCGGCATCCACAGCCACGTCGTGGCCGGTACCGGCCTTTGGTCGGGATCGGAATGCGACGGCTGCGGCGAGTGCGTCCAGGCCTGCCCGGTGGGCGCCCTGATGGAGAAGCCGGTATACGGCGCCAAGCTGAAGAAAAAGGACGTGGAGCGCAAGGTGGTCACCACCTGCCCGTACTGCGGCGTCGGCTGCCAGCTCGAGCTCTGGATCAAGAATGACAGGATCGCCAAGGTGAAGGGCGCCGACATGGTCCCCAACTGGGGGGCGGCCTGCGTCAAGGGACGCTTCGGCCTCGATTTCGTCCAGCGCCCCGACCGCTTGACCCGGCCCCTCATCCGCAAGGAGGGCAAGCTGGTGGAAAGCTCCTGGGACGAGGCCCTTGACCTGGTGGCCGCCAAGCTCGGCGCCATCAAGAAGGAGCACGGCCCCGCCGCCCTGGCCGGCCTCGCTTCGGCCAAGTGCACCAACGAGGAGAACTTCGTCTTCCAGAAGTTGGTGCGCACCGCCTTCGGCTCCAATAACGTCGACCACTGCGCCCGCCTGTGCCACGCTTCCACCGTCGCCGGCCTGGCCCGCTCCTTCGGCTCGGGCGCCATGACCAACTCCATCGCCGAGCTGGAGCAGGCCGAGGTCATCCTGATCACCGGCTCCAACACCACCGAGACCCACCCGGTCATCGCCACGCGCATCAAGCGCGCCGTCCTCTTCCACGGCGCCAAGCTCATCGTCATCGACCCGCGGCGCATCGACCTGGTCAAGTATACCGAGAACTACGGCGGCCTGTGGCTGCGCCAGAAGAACGGCAGCGACGTGGCCTGGATCAACAGCATGATGAACGTCATCATCGAGGAAAAACTCCTCGACGAGGAGTTCGTCAAGACGCGCACCGAGGATTTCGCGGCCTTCAGCAAGGTCGTCTCCGCCTATGCCCCAGAAAAAATGGAGAAGATCACCCACATCCCCGCCGAGCAGCTGCGCCAGGCCGCCCGCCTGTATGCCAAGGCCAATCGTGCCTCCATCGTTTATTCGATGGGCATCACCCAGCACACCACCGGCACCGACAACGTAATGTCGCTGGCCAACCTGGCCATGGTCACCGGCAGCCTGGGCAAGGAGTCGGCGGGCGTCAACCCCCTGCGCGGCCAGAACAACGTCCAGGGCTCCTGCGACATGGGCGCCCTGCCCAACGTCTTCCCCGGCTACCAGGCCGTGACCGAACCCGCCCTCAGGGAAAAATTCGAGAAGGCCTGGAGCGTCAAGCTTGACGACAAGGTCGGCCTGACCATCGTCGAGATCATGCACCAGGCCGCCGCGGGCAAGATCAAGGGCCTGTACATCATGGGCGAGAACCCCATGGTCTCCGACCCCGACCTCGGCCATGTCAGGCAGGCCCTGGAGAAACTGGATTTCCTGGTGGTGCAGGACATCTTCCTGACCGAGACCGCCGAGCTGGCCGATGTGGTGCTGCCCGTGGCCTCCTTCGCCGAGAAGCAGGGGACCTTCACCAACACCGAGCGCCGCGTGCTCTGGGTGGAGAAGGCCGTGCCGGCACCCGGTGAAGCGCGCATCGACTGGGAGATCCTCTGCGACGTGGGACAGCGCATGGGATTTCCCCTGGGCTTCCAGAGCCTGCAGGATATTGTGCGCGAGGTCAACCAGCTGGTGCCGCAGTACGCCGGCATCACCTTCGAGCGCCTCATGCGCGGCGAGAAGCTGCAGTGGCCCTGCCCCAACCCCGAGCACCCGGGGACGAAGTTCCTGCACCGCGACAAGTTCACCCGCGGCCTGGGCAAGTTCTTCGCCATCGACTACATCCCGCCTGCGGAATGGCCCGACGCCAAGTATCCCTTCCTGCTGTCCACCGGCCGCCTGCTCTATCACTATCATACGGGCAGCATGAGCCGGCGCACCGAGGCATTGCCGCAGTATGTTCCCGGCCCCTACATGGAGACGCATGCCGCCGACATGAAGCGGCTGGGCATCGCTGACCGCGAGCAGGTCAAGGTATCGTCGCGGCGCGGCTCGATCGTCATCGAGGCGCGCGAAAGCGACCGCGTCGACGAGGGCTCGGTGTTCATCACCTTCCACTTCGCCGAGGCGGCGGCCAATGTGCTCACCAACGACGCTTTCGATCCCATCGCCAAGATCCCCGAGTTCAAAGTGGCGGCCTGCCAGATAGAAAAAATATCAAAATAAAGGAGGATGAACAATGGAGTACGACTGCAAGGCCCCGGCCATGGTGGCCACGGACCTGAATGAGAACATCTGCGTAAAGAAAACCACGAACAGCTGGTTCAAGCTGCTGGTGCTGGGCATCCTCGCCGGCGCCTACATCGGCTTCGGCGGCGAGCTTGCAAACATCGTCGGGCATGATGCGGCGACCTTCGTCGGCGCGGGCCTGGCCGCCTTCATCAAGGGCGCCGTCTTCTCGGTCGGCCTGATGCTGGTCGTCATCGCCGGGGCCGAGCTGTTCACCGGCAATACCATGATCACCATGTCGGTACTGGACGGCAAGGCCAAATTCAGCGGCCTGCTGTACAACTGGTCGGTCGTTTACGCGGCCAACTTCATCGGTTCGATGCTGATGGTTTATATCATGTTCGGCAGCGGCCTGCTGGAAGGCGGCAACGTGGCCGTGGGCGCCTCGGCCCTGAAGACCGCCGCCGCCAAGGCCAGCCTCGACTTCGGGCCCGCCTTCTTCCGCGGCATCCTCTGCAACTGGCTGGTCTGCCTGGCGGTATGGATGGCTTTGACCTCGCGCAACACCATCGGCAAAATATGGGCCATTTTCTTCCCGATCATGGCCTTCATCGCTTCCGGCTTCGAGCACAGCATCGCCAACATGTACCTCATCCCGATCGGCATCATGCTCAAGGGAGTGAACGAAGTGGTGGCCGCCGCGACTGCGGCAGGCCTTTCTCCTGAAAAACTGGCCAACGTCAGCTGGTACGGTTTCGCTGTCAAGAACTTGATCCCGGTCACGCTGGGCAATATCGTCGGCGGCGGCTTCTTCGTCGCCACTCTCTACTGGTTCGCCTACGTCCGCAAGCCCAAAAAAGCCGCCTAGTTCTTATTCGCTTCATCCGGGGCCGTGTCCGTCAGGACCGGCCATTTTTTTTAAGAGAAGAATTTTCTGTGACGCGTGACAGGCAATTACTGCCCTGTCACTGACACTCAAGTCTTGAGGTTCTGAAATAGCCTGAGCAGCTGGGCGCGGTTGCGCACGGCGAGCTTCTTGAATATATGGTGCACGTGGATCTTCACCGTGCTCAGCTCGATGAACAGCTCGTCGGCGATCTCCCGGTTCGACCGCCCCTTCAGCAGCAGCTGGACGATCTCCCTCTCGCGGGGGGAGATGCCGACCTTGGCGAAGAGCTGGTCGCGCGCGGCCTCGGTCCTGACCCGGGCGGCCATGCGGCGGACGCGGTCGCGCCGCCACTCGTAGAGCAGGAGCAGGGCCAGGGCGGACGCCAGCGCCAGGAACCACCAGGACCGCCACCAGGGGGCGAGCACGCGGATGACCAGGGAGGTCTCCTTCTCATTCCAGAGCCCGTCGCTGTTGGAGCCCCTGACCCTGAAAACGTACCTGCCCGGAGGCAGGCGGGAAAAGGAAGCCAGCCTGCGCCTGGAGTCGGTCTGCACCCAGTCATCCATCAGGCCTTCCAGCCTGTAGGCATAGCGGTTCTTCTCGGGCGCGGTGTAGTCGAGGGCGGCGAACTCGAAGGAAAAGAGCGCATCCTGCGGCCGCAGGAGGATCTCGCTGGTTCTCCCAATGGGCCGGGGGAGCTTCACCTCACGGTTCAGCACCTTGAACGATGTCAGCCATACCGGCGGCACATACACGTTGTCGAAAATATTCTGCGGCAGGAAAATATTGAAGCCGTTGCCGCCGCCGATGAACATTTCCCCTTCCCGGTTCGCCAGGATGGAGTTGCTGATGAACCCACCGCTCTGAAGACCGTCGCTCGCGTCGTAGTTGCGGAACTGCCGTGTGCGCGGCGAGAACCTCGACAAGCCCTCGGCGGTCGTCAACCAAAGGTTCCCGGACCGATCCTCGAGTATGCCGCAGACCATGTCGCTGGCCAGGCCGTCGGCCGGGGTGAAATGGACGAATCGGTCCTTCTCCCTGTCCAGACGGCTCAGGCCGCCGCCCAGGGTGCCGACCCAGAGGGCGCCATCCTGCCCTTCGTGGATGCAGAAAACATAGTTGCTGTTCAGGCTGGCCGGGTCGGCGGCATCGTGACGGTAATGGATGAATCTGCCGGTCTGGCGATCGAAGCGATCGAGCCCGCCGCCGTAGGTCCCGATCCATAAGGTCCCGCCGTGGTCTTCGCTGACGGCGCGCACGATATTGGCGGCCAGGCTGCCGGGGTCCTTTTCGTTGAAGCGGTAGCGGGTGAAGGTTCCCTGCTTGCGGTCCATGCGGTTCAGGCCGCCGCCATAGGTGCCGATCCACAAAGAGCCGGCCATGTCCTCGCAGATGGCCAGGATGCGGTCGTTGCTGATGCTGGTCGGATCGCCCGGCTCGTGACGGTAGGCCGTGACCCGGCCGCTGCCGCGATCGAAGAGCAGCAGTCCCTTGCCGTCGGTGCCCAGCCAGAGATTTCCGTCGCGATCGCCCGCGAGGCAGCGGACGATCGTTTTGCCCAGGCTCCCGGGCTGGCCGGGATGGTAGCCAAAATGGGAGAAGGAGTTCGTCTTGCGATCCAGCCGATCCAACCCGTCATGGGTCGCGATCCAAAGCCCACGATCCGGGTCTTCCCAGAAGCCATAGACGGTCGTGGCACCCAGGCTGTTGGCTTTGCCCGGGAGGGCGCGATAATGGGAAAATTTCTTCCGGTTGGGGTTGAAGCGGTCGACGCCGGTGTCCCCCGTGCCGATCCACAGGATCCCCGACCGGTCTTCATGGATCGCGAATACCTGGTTGCTGCTCAGGCTCTTGGCATCGAGGGGGTCGTTCTGAAAAACAGTCGCCGCGCCGCTCCTGGCGTCCAGGCGGACCAGCCCGGCCGTGGTGCCGAACCATAACTGCCCGCTGCTGTCTTCGCAAGCCGCTATGACCGGCTCGTCCCGCAGCGGACTCCCGCCTGCGGTCGGGATCGTTACCCTCGCAAAGCGTCCGGACCGGCGGTCATGCCGGTTCAGGCCGGACTGGGTGCAGACCCAGAGGGTTCCCGTGCGGTCCTCGTGAACCGCGTAGAGGAAGTCGTTGTTCAGGCTGGCCGGGTCGGCGGGATCGTTGCGGAAAACGCTGAACCGGCCTGTCCGGCGGTCCAGGCGGATGAGCCCCCCACCGAAGGTGGCGATCCAGAGCATGCCGTCGCTGTCCTCGCAGATGCCATGGATGTGGTTGCTGCTTCCCGGCCGGTCCGTTGCCAGTGGAAAGCGTGTAAATTTGCCGGTCGCGCGGTCCAGCCGGTTCAGTCCGTTGTCCGTACCGATCCAGAACCCTCCGTCGCGGTCCTCGAGGATGGCGCCGACGATATCATCGCTCAGGGAATCGCTGCGGTCTCGGGCATGCCGGTAGTTAGTGAAGGCGCCTTTTTCCGGGTCAAAGCGGTTGAGTCCTCCGTTCAGCGTTCCGACCCAGATGATCCCCCCCCGGTCCTCGTAAAGCTTCAAGACGGCGCTATGGCTCAGGCTGGAGGAAGAATCCGGGGAATGCTGAAAAACGGTGAAGTCGTAGCCGTCGAAGCGATTCAGCCCGTTTTCCGTGCCGAGCCATACGAAACCGTCACGGTCCTGGAGAATGGAATATACCGTTTCATGCGAGAGCCCGTCATTTTTCGAGACATTGATGAAGTTGACGTCCTCGCTCTGCGGCGCCAGGCGCTGGAAGCAGGCGAGACCGATGGCCGCGAGAACGGCGAGCCGGCGCCGCTTCCTGCTCCGCACCGGCGCGGGCAACTTGACCACAGGTTCTGCGTTCAGGTGTGATGGCATGTGGAATCCTCTTGGAATCGGCATTGCATCAAGGTAATTAAGACGTTTCAGGCTGGGCATTAGTTCCGCCTAAAGTCAATAAAATGAATTCAAGAACCTCTGGATAAATAGGATAATGAAAAGGGGCAAATAATTCAATCTTTTGGAATTTTGGCGGCTATCTTGAATTCTGGTATAATGGCGGCGTTTTATCGAGAAATGAAAAGGGAGCAATCACATGGGCAAAAGCATCGAAAAAGTTTTCGCCAGGGAGATCCTGGATTCGCGCGGCAACCCGACCGTCGAGGCCGAGGTCACGCTGGCCGACGGCTCGTTCGGCCGCGCTGCCACGCCGTCGGGCGCCTCCACCGGCATCCACGAGGCGTGCGAGCTGCGCGACGAGGACAAGAAGCGCTATGGGGGCAAGGGCGTCCTCAAAGCGGTGGGCCATGTCAACGGCGGGATCGCCGCGGCGCTCAAGGGCAAGGACGCCTTCGACCAGGAGAAGATCGACCGGACCATGATCGATCTGGACGGCACCGACAACAAGGGAAAGCTGGGAGCCAATGCCATCCTCGCCGTCAGCCTGGCCGTCGCCCGCGCCGCCGCCGCCAGCGCCGGGCAGCCGTTGTATCGCTATCTCGGCGGCGAGCAGGCCCAGCTGCTGCCCGTGCCCTGCTTCAACATCATGAACGGCGGCGCCCACGCCAACTGGCAGGGGACCGACCTGCAGGAGTTCATGATCGCCCCGGTGGGCGCGCCCAGCTTCCGCGAGGCCGTGCGCTGGGGGGCGGAGACCTATCACGCCCTGAAGAAGGTGCTGAAGGACGCCGGCCATTCCACCGCCGTCGGCGACGAGGGAGGTTTTGCCCCGAAGCTGAAGGCCAATGCCGAGGCGATCGAACTGATCCTGAAGGCCATCGCCCTGGCCGGCTACAAGCCCGGCGCCGACATCGCCATTGTCCTGGACCCCGCGTCCAGCGCTTTCTACGAGAACGGCATGTACAACCTGCGCACGGAGAAGCGCACGATCACATCCGGGGAAATGGTGGCTTTCTGGGCGGACTGGGTCAGGAAATACCCCATCGTCGCCCTGGAGGACGGTTTGGCCGAGGATGACTGGGATGGCTGGAAGCTCCTGAACCAGGAGATCGGCGGCAAGGTCGAGCTCGTGGGCGACGACCTGTTCGTCACCAACGTCAAGCGCATCGAGCGCGGCATCCGGGAGAACGCCGCCAATGCCGTGCTGATCAAGCTGAACCAGATCGGCACCCTGACCGAGACCCGGGCGGCGATCGCCATGGCGCACAATGCCGGCTGGGGGGCCATGGTCTCGCACCGCAGCGGCGAGACGGTCGACAGCTTCATCGCCGACCTCACGGTGGCCATGGCCACCGGCCACTTGAAGACAGGAGCGCCCTGCCGCAGCGAGCGGGTGGAGAAGTACAACCAGCTGCTGCGCATCGAGGAGGAGCTGGGTGCGCGTGCCGTCTATGCCGGGCGCAAGGCGTTCGTCAGGTAACCGGGAGAACAAATCCTCTGTCAAGGCAAAAGGCAAAAGTAAAAAGGCAAAAGTGAAGAAAGCACTCATTGTACTCATATTGCGGCGGCTATCGTTTCGATCCATGTTTGGAGGATCCAGGTGAAAGCGCTTCTTTCTTACTTTCGCCTTTTGCCCTTTGCCTTTTGCCTTTCTTTTCAGACTTGTTGCCTGATCTGCAGAATTTAGGCTGAACATGGCCACTGCAATCGACCCCGTCCCCGTGAGCCGGAATCTATGGAAGATCCTCGCCATGAAGTTCAGCGGCGAGTTCCTGCCCATCGCCCCGGTGCTGATCCTCTACTACACGGTCCATGGCCTCAACTCCACCCAGATCTTCACCATCCAGGCCATTTTTCACCTCGGGGTCCTGCTGCTGGAGGTCCCTTCCGGCTACCTGGCCGACGTCATCGGCCGCAGGAAGACGCTGGTCTTCGGGGCGATCTTCTATCCGCTGGGAGTGGCCGCCTACACCCTGGGGCACAGCTTCTCCGCCTTCGTGCTCGCCGAGCTGGCCTGGGCCGTCAGCGTCAGCATGCGCTCGGGCTGCGACTCGGCCATGCTCTTCGACAGCCTGCGCCAGCTGGGGCGCGAGGGCGAGTACAAGCGTTTCGAGGGCAAGTGCGCGCTGGTCGCCCGCAGCGGCACCGCCGTGTCGTCGGTCGCCGGCGGCCTGCTGGCCTCGGTCTTCCTGCGCCTGCCGTTCCTGGTCAATTTTGCCAGCTCCCTGTTCATGCCGGCGCTGGCTCTCTCCCTGGCCGAGCCCGAGCGCGAGCCGCGCCGCTCCAAGGATCCGCTCCTCGACATTCTTCGCATCTGCCGTCACTGCCTGCTGCAGCCCCATATCCGGCCGGTGATCCTCTTCTGCGGGCTGCTCATGGCCGGTCAGCTCACCGCGCTCTGGGCCTATTTCCTGCTCTACAAGGAACTGGGCATCGGCGTGGGCTGGTTCGGGGTCCTGTTCGCCGTTTTCCAGCTGGCCGGCGCCCTGGGCGGATCGCGCTCCCATGCCTTCAGCGTGCGCTTCGGGGCCAGGGCCGCCCTCTACCTGGCGCTGCTCAGCCCGCTCTTCTTCATCCTGCTCGGCCTGCTGCCGAGCCTGTGGCTGCTGCCCCTGGTCCCGGCCAACGCCCTGCTCTGGAACCTGGCCTACCCGGTGCTGCTCGAGCGGCTGAACCTGGCCGTCGGCTCCGACGTCCGGGCCACGGTCCTTTCCCTGGCCGGCATGGCGGGCAGCGTCACCTTCATCGTGATTTCGCCGCTGTTCGGCCGCCTGGTCGATGCCGTCTCCCTCTCCGCCGCCTTTGCCGCCCTGGGCGGCTTCTTCCTCCTGGCCGGGCTACCGCTGCTGGCGGCCATGCTCAGGAACTGGCAGAAGGAAGTGACTATCCATGGAAAGCAATAAAATCCCAAATCACAAATTCCAAATTCCAAACAAGCACCAAGCACCAATGACCCAAACGAAAAAGAAAAACCCTCAGTGCTTTTGTTTTGGTCATTGGAATTTGGAAATTGGCGCGAAGCGTATTTGGGATTTGGTGCTTGGAATTTGGAAATTTTTAACTGGAGGGGCCGATGAAAGAACTGACCTATGCCATCGCCGCGGAAGTTTTCACCGCGTTCCCTGAGTACCGGCGCGGAGTGGTCGTCGCCCATGGCGTGCGCAACGGCGATTCGCCCTCCGAGCTGGTCGAGCTGCTGCGCGCCGAGGAGGCGCTGGCCAGGGAAAGGCTCGGCGTAGAGACGCTGACCGCCGAGCCGCGCCTGGCCTCATGGCGCGAGGCCTTCCGCTGGCTGGGCTACAAGCCCGGCGACTTCCGGCCGTCGATCGAAGCGCTGCTGCGCCGCGTGCTGCGCGGCCAGGAATTGCCGGCCATCAGCACCCTGGTCGATATCGGCACTGTCATCTCCCTGCGTCACCTGCTGCCGGTGGGCGGCCACGCCATCGACGTTCTGGCCGGGGATATCGCCCTGCGCCCGGCGACGGGTGCCGAGGAGTTCGTGGCCTTCGGATCGGATGGAATCGAGCGCCCCGCTCCCGGCGAGTTCATTTTCACCGAAGGGCAAAAGGTCCTGACCCGGCGCTGGATCTGGCGCCAGGCCAAGCACACGCTGACCCTGCCCGGAACCGGCGCGATTGAGTTCAATATCGACGGCCTGCCGCCGGTGGCGGACGCCCAGGTGCGAGCCGCGGGCCATGACCTGATGGATCTGGTCGCCCGCTTCTGCGGCGGCAGAACCCGCTTCGAGATCCTGGATCGGCAGCATCCGCTCCTGCGGCTGGATCGGTCCGTTCTGTGAGGAAAGTCCATTCCCATGCGCCTGAAAAACAAATCCGGCTTCCTGTCCGTATAAAAGCCGAGCCTATTCAAAAAATTGAATAATATTGGAAATCCACCATGGCGGATGGTACAACAACTTCAAATAAGGAGAAAAGGATGACAAAAAAAAGCAAGCGGGCCATGCTGGCCCTGTTCGCCCTGCTGGCATTCTGCGGCAGCGGCCTGTCCGGGCAGACCCTGGATAAAATGAAAACCCTGATCCACGAGAAGACCCTGAAGAACGGCATGAAGTTCATCGTCATGGAGCAGCACGAAGCCCCGGTGGCCTCGTTCCATGTCTACGCCGACGTGGGCAGCGCCCAGGAAAGCTACGGCATCACCGGGATATCCCATTTCCTGGAGCATATGGCCTTCAAAGGCACGACCACCGTCGGCACCAAGGATTACGCCGCCGAGGCCAGGGTCCTGGCTGAGCTGGACCAGGCATACGAGGCGCACAGGCGCGAGCAGGCGAAGATCAAGCCCGATGAGGCGGCTCTCAAGGAGCTGAAAGCCCGCTTCGAGGCGCTGCAGCTGAAGGCCAAGGAGTACGTGGTCAACAACGAGTATTTCGACATGGTCATGGAGCAGGGCGATACCGGGGTCAACGCCTACACCAATTATGATGCCACCCAGTACCTCAACAGCCTGCCGGCCAACAAGCTGGAGTTCTGGATGGCCATCACCTCCGACCGCTTCCTGAACCCGGTCTTCCGCGAGTTTTACAAGGAGCGCGACGTCATCATGGAGGAGCGCCGCCTGGGCCTGGAGACCCAGCCCATCGGCAAACTGATCGAGGACTTCATGGCCGTGGCCTACAAGGCCCATCCCTATCACCACCATGTCATCGGGCACATGTCCGACATCCAGGCCATCAGTCACCAGGACATGAAGGATTACTTCGCGAAATACTATTCCCCCAGCAACCTGACCGCGGCCATCGTCGGCGATGTCGATCCCCGGGAGGTCTTTCGCCTGGCCGAGCTGTACTTCGGGCGCATCCCCAGCGGTCCCCGACCCGAGCCCCTGCGCACCCGCGAGCCCGAGCAGTGGGGCGAGCGCCGGGCCACGGTCACGGCGCAATCGCAGCCGGTGCTGATCGTGGGCTTCCACAAGCCCGCTTCCCAGCATGCCGACAACGGCGCCCTGGACGCCCTGGCCAACATCATCGGCCAGGGGCGCTCCTCGCGCCTTTGGGAGAGCCTGGTGAAAAAGGAGCAGGTCGCCGCCCAGGTCGGCTGCTTCAACAACTTCCCGGGCGAAAAATATCCCAACCTGATCGCCTTCTTCTCCATGCCCAGCAAGGACAAGACCGCGGCCCAGTCCCTGGAGCTGATCGACAAGGAGATCGAGAGGATCAAGACCGAGCCGGTCAGCGCCCAGGAGCTGGCCAAGTACAAGCAGATGACCAAGAAAGGCCTGATCGGCCAGATGAAGTCCAATGCCCGCCTGGCGGCCCTGCTGACCGCCTATGAAGTGATCCAGGGAGACTGGCGGCTGGTTTTCGACGAGCTTGCCGCCATTGACAAGATCACCGCCGCCGACATCCAGCGCGTGGCCAACACCTATCTCATCGCCACCAACCGCACGGTCGGCGAGATCGTTCCCGAGAAGAAGTAAAGGAAGGATGCACCATGAATAAAAAAACTGCAGTCTTTTTGGCATTGGCAGCCGTTCTCTTTTCCCTGTGCGCCGGCCCGCTCGCGGCCCAGAAGAGCCCCAAGGACGCGTTCGATTTTCCCAAGCTTAACCCGCTGAAAATACCGCCCGTGACGCAACTGACCCTCAAGAACGGCATCCGCCTGTTCCTGATCGAGGACCACCGCTTCCCGACCATCGATATGCTGGGGCTGTTTTTCACATCTTCGGCCTTCGAACCCGCCGTGAAGGCGGGCCTGGCCGGCCTGGCCGGCACGGTGCTGCGCACCGGGGGCACGCAGACGCGCTCCGGCGACCAGATCGACCGCGAATTGGAGACCATGGCCGCCGCGATCGAGACCGGCGTCGACGGCGAGAGCGGTTCGATATCGGTTTCGCTGCTCAAGGAGAATTTGGACAAGGCGCTGCCGATCATGGCCGACATCCTGCGCCGGCCGCTGTTCGCCCAGGAGAAGATCGACCTGGCCAAGATCGAGGCCCGCACCGCCATCTCGCGGCGCAATGACGACGTCGGCCAGATCGCCGAGCGTGAATTCACCAAGTTGATCTACGGGGCGCAAAGCCCCTATGCCCGCCAGAGCGAGTATGCCACCATCGACGCCATCCGCCGCGACGATATCGTCGCCTTTTACAAGGAATACTTCCATCCCGACAACATGTGGCTCGCCGTCTGGGGTGATTTCAACGCCAGGCAGATGGCGCGGAAGATCGAGACGGTCCTCGGCGACTGGCCGGCGGCCGGCCGGAAGCTGCCGGCACTGCCCGCGGTCGACTACGAGTTCAAGTCCACCGTCAATTTCATCGAAAAAAGCGACGTCAACCAGTCCAACATCATGGTCGGCCATATCGGCGGCCTGCTGAACGGCCCCGACTACGCGGCGCTCTCGGTGATGAACCGCATCCTCTCCTTTGACCGCATGTTCAAGAGGATCCGCACCGACGAGGGGCTGGCGTATTCGGTCTGGGGCTACTACGGGGCAGGCTACAAGGTCCCGGGAGTGTTTTCCGCCGGCGCCCAGACCAAGTCGGGCTCGACGGTCAAGGCCATCGGCCTCATGCTGGAAGAGATGAAGCGCATGCGCAGCGAGGAGGTCGGCGACCAGGAGCTCAAGAGGGCCAAGGACCAGTTCCTGAACTCGTTCGTTTTCCAGTTCGACAGCCGGGCCAAGATCATCCGCCGCATGCTCATCTACGCCTACTACGGCTATCCCCTCGACTTTTCCGAGGATATGATCAAGAAGATCGAGAGCGTGACCAAGGCCGATATCCTGGCCGCCGCCCAAAAATACCTGCGCCCCGACCAGGTGCAGGTGCTGGTGGTGGGCAAGGCGGCGGACTTCGACAAGCCGCTCAGCGAGCTCGGCCCGGTCAGCGTCATCGACATCGCTATCCCGGTGCCGGCAGGGGACAAGGCCCCGGAGGCCACGGCCGAGACGCTGGCCAAGGGCAAGGAAACCTTCGCCAGGGCCGTCGCGGCCATGGGCGACCCGCAGAAGCTGAAGGCGGTCAAGAGCATCCGCAGCGTCAGCGACCTCTCTCAGGCCACGCCGATGGGCGAGATGACGCTGGCGGCCGAGATCGTTTCCGTCTTTCCCGACAAGCTCCATTTCACGCTGGATACGCCCGGCGGCAAGATGAACATGGTGGTCAACGGCGACAAGGCCGTGATCCGGATGCCGCAGGGCACCATGCCGCTGCCCGAGGCGCAGAAGAAAGACCTGCGCGAGAGCATGGGCCGCGACATCGTCTTCATGTGGCAGAACCTGGACCAGTACCAGGTTCAGCTCCTGGGCAGGAAGGAATTCGCCGGCGGCGAGGCGATCGAGCTGGCCGTTTCCGGTTTCGGCGCCAGTTTCCATCTCTTCCTGGACCCCGGCACCCTGCTCCCGCGCGGCACCTCCTTCCAGTCGGTCACGGCGGAGGGGCCGGCCATGGTCGAGGAGCGCGTCTCCGACTATCGTGACGTGGACGGCATCCAGATGCCGTTCAAGACCGAGGCCTTTGCCAATGGCAAGAAGGTATCCGGCCAGGCGGTCAAGACGGTCCAGTTCAATACCTCTGTCGGCGAGGATCTTTTCAAGATCGAATAGGTACGCATCCGCGAGCGCGTGGGGCGTCCCTGACGCCCCGCCCGCTTTTTCCCCCGGCTTGAATTCCTTTCTCCCCGGCGGTACCATAGGATCCGGGACGCATCAGGAAAAATGGCGGCCGCGAGCGCGGCCTGAGCCTTTTCTGGTGGTCGGGAGGTCGCCATGAGCAGCCCGTCGCTGAAGTTGTACCGCCTGCGCGGGATCTTTATCGTGTACTATATCCTGAAATCGATCGCCGGGGCGGTCATTGCCTTCGGGGTCCTGCGGCCGATCGCCGTCGGGCGCTATGGCCTGCAGGAATGGTCGCCCGGCGCCCTGGCCGTTTTCAGCCTGGCGATCACCGCGCTCATCCTGTGGCTCGCCTGGCTCGTCTTCGGCCAGCTGCTGCAGCGCAGGAACTGGGCGCGGGTGCTGCTGCTGGTCATCGGCTGGCTGACGGTCATCAGCGCCATCGCCAGTCTCCTGCTCGCCCCGCAGGCATCCGCCATGGGTTCCTGGCTCTCCCGCTGGGTGGCACCCCTGGGACTGGACTGGCAGAAGCTGCTGGCGTATGACCGGGTGCAGAAGGTCTTCGAGCTGCTTTTCTGGGGCTACCTGATCTCGGTGCTGCAGTTCGACCAGGCGGTGCGCGATGAGTTTTTCCCCGGGCCCGACGCCAAAGACGCTCCGCCTGAGCGCTGATCCGGGAACGACGACTCCTGCGGGAGGGAGATATGGAACAGATCAGAGAGGTCAAGGAAGTGCGGAGCGGTGCTCCCACTCTGGAGGGGGCGGGGGTGCGGCTGCGGCGGTTGTTCGGATTTGAAAAGGTCCCGGCCCTGGATCCCTTCCTGCTGCTGGACGATTTCAGCTCGAGAGATCCCGCGGAATACATGGCCGGCTTTCCCTGGCACCCGCACCGCGGCATCGAGACCATCACCTACCTTCTGCAAGGCGAGATCGAGCACGGCGACAGCATGGGCAACCGCGGGGTGATCGGGCCGGGAGAGGTGCAGTGGATGACGGCCGGTTCGGGCATCGTCCACCAGGAGATGCCGCGCGAGAGCCGGAAGACCGGCCTGCAGGGCTTCCAGTTGTGGGCCAACCTGCCCGCCGCCGAAAAGATGATGCCCCCCCGCTACCGCGGCATCGAAGCCCGGCAGATCCCGCTGGTCGAACGCCGGGACGGGGTGAAGGTGCGGGTGGTCTGCGGCACGGTCGACGGCGTGCAGGGCCCGGTGCGCGAGATCCGCATCGACCCCGAATACCTGGATGTCGAAATGCCGGCCGGTGCCGTCTTCCACCGCCACGTCACCGAAGGCCATGCCATTTTCGCCTATGTCTTCGCCGGCAGCGGGCATTTCGCTCCCGCGAGCAAGAAATCAGCCGCCGCCGGGAACCTGGTGACTTTCGGCGCGGGTGACCGTGTCGTTATCGCCGCCGGGGAGGCCGGGGTGCGCTTCCTGCTGGTTTGCGGAAAACCGCTGCGCGAGCCGGTGGCCTGGCGCGGCCCCATCGTCATGAATACCGAGGCGGAGCTGCGCGTTGCTTTCGCCGAATATGCGGCAGGCACGTTTTTAAAGCACAAGGCCGTGCTGGAATAGCCGGGCCGGCGGATAAGGAGATCGCCATGCGCGAAACATTGCAGGGAATGGTCGGCAAGGATATCGTGGTGGACACCCGTTCGCCCTGGATGTACATCGGCAGGCTGGAGTCGGTGCAGGCCGACAGCCTGCTGCTGCGCGACGTCGATGTCCACGACAGCGGCGAGAACCCGCTGCCCAAGGAGCGCTACGTGATCGATTCCCGCGCCACCGGCATCAAGGCCAACCGCCGCTCGGTCTACGTCAGCCTGGACTATGTGGTCAGCGCCTCGCTGCTGTCCGAGGTCATCAAGTACTAGCGCCGTGAAGCCCTGGTACCTTTACCTGGTGCGCTGCCGTGACGGCACGCTCTATACCGGGATCTCTTCCGACGTGGGCCGGCGTTTGGCCGAGCACCGCGCCGGCAAGGGGGCCCGCTACCTGCGCGGCCGGGCGCCCCTGGTGCTGGCGCGCAAGGTCCGCATTGGCCCTGTCGGTGACGCGCTCAAGATCGAGCGCAAGGTCAAGAGGATGTCTCCCGCCAGGAAAGAAAAACTGATCGCGGGCAAGATCCGGCTGAAAGACTTGATCGAGAAAGACGTCAGACGCCAGACGTCAGACGTCAGCAAGAAAAAGATTTTCAAGAACAGGAAAGCAGGGCCTATATAGCCTCCATCGATGGCTTCGAATTCGATGGACCTCAAAGCGCTTGGCTAACGCCTGAATTCAGAGTTCGCTTCCTCCCTCTTGCTAACGTCTGACATCTAACGTCTAACGTCTAACGTCTTCTGGGTCATCCTCCCGCCGTTTGCGGGAAGGCGGTGTTGGAATAGAGGTACTCGACCTTCTCCTTGTGCTTCAACTCCTGGTCGGCCATGGCCAGCAGCATCGCGCGCAGCTCGCCTTCGGGCTGCAGGGCGGCCAGGGACTTGTAGAAGTTGTAGGAGTTCCATTCGCGGTGGGCGGCGACCAGGTAGACCTCGCTGCTGTTCATGTTCTTCTTGGGGTCGGGCTTCTCGGTGTATTGGGCGATGTGGTAGTCGATCAGGGTGTCCAGGGGCAGGGCGGCGATCTTTTTTTCGCCCTTC
Organism: Acidobacteriota bacterium; assembly: GCA_025456205.1. GTDB lineage: Bacteria > Acidobacteriota > Aminicenantia > UBA2199 > UBA2199 > UBA2199. Next base: position 44,647 of record JALOLA010000004.1, read on the forward strand.
AGGTAGGCTTGCAGGAATTCCTTGTGCGCCAGCTCTTCGCCGGCCAGGAATTTCAAGGTCTCTTTGGCCAGGGCATCCTGCACCAGGTCATGCAGGCCCAGGTAGAACGTCCGGGCCTCCTCCTCGTTCTTGATGGCGCTCTCTATCACGCTCTGCAGGCTTTGTGCTTCCATTGTGCTCCCTCCTTTGATTGCTTGTCCCTACAAACTGAGCAAGGCGCTGAACATGACCTGGTTGGTCTTGGCCTTGGCGCTCAGGAAATAATCGCTGGTGAAATGGGCGAATTCCAGGCCGAAGCTCACCCCGGAGCCGGCGGCGAACTGGACGCCGGCCAGCAGCGCGCCGGTTTTCTTCAATTCCCTGGCGGCGAGCTGATCGTCATCGCTCAGGTCCTCGAAGGCGTAGCCCAGCCAGCCGTTCCATTTGCCTTCGCTGAGCAGCAGCTCCGACCAGAAGGCCTGCACTTTCTTGGCGGCGAATTCCTGCCGGGCGATGTCGGTGAACAGCCCGGCGCGGCTGACCACGTAGGTCAGATTGGCGCCGGAGAGGAACTCGCCCTTCAGCGCCAGGCGCTTGCAGATGGAGAGGTTCCAGTCCAGGCTGGCGCCGGCGGCAGCGACCGTGTTATTGAAGGCGACGGTGGCGGCGCTGGCTTTTTCGCGGCCGTAGATCCCCGAGAGCCCGACCTGGTACCTGCCGTTCGCGCCCAGCTTCAGGCCCAGGCGCCCCTGCAGCACCGGCATGATCGCCGCCCAGCCGCCCGCGGTGGCGGGATCGCTGATCGAGGCGGCAAAGTCAAAGCGCAGAGCCGAATAGGTGTAGCGCACCTGGGCGTGGCGGAAGCCGACGTTTCCCGTCTGCCACAGGTAGCCGTTGATCATCAGCGTGGTCGGGCCGAGGGGCGAGAACAGGTCCCAGGCCTGGCCGAACAGCAGGCTGTGGCCTTTCTTGGCCAGGGAGAAATAGCCCTGGCGGAAGCGCGGCTTCATCTGGTTGGGGCTGGCGGTATCGAAGAAGTCCCATTCCAGAACGGCGGATAGGTTCATGCCGTTGCTCAACGGGGCGCCGGCGTACTTGAGGCCGAAACGGGTGTGGGTGGCCGACAGGTAGAGATTGCCGTCCCCGCCAGTGGCGTAGCGCGGGAAGGTCAGGCCGTTGACGCCGCCGTCCTGGTAGGCGGCATCGAGCTTGAAGAAGCCGTAGAGCTGAAGCTTGCTTTTTTCCGTGTCGAGCAGGGTGACGTCCCCGTAGGCGCGCAGGCAGGGCAGCAGCAGCAAGCTGAGCAGGAATGCCAATATTAAAGTTCTTTTCATCGTGACCTCTTTTTTTGATTTCACCCATTTTACCCTATTGCCGGGGTGTTTTCAATCAGCCCAGCGGACGGAGAGGCTAAAAATTCAGCAAGATCGGCCGCGGCTTGAGCACGTGGCCGATGAGGGTCAGGCCGCTGCGGCGCACGATCTCCAGGGCCTTGCTGGTCAGCGTGGTCTGGGAGATGAGGGTGGGAATGCCGGCGTGCAGGCACTTGAGCGCCATCTCCGCCGAGATGCGGCCGGTGGTCAGCAGCGCCGTGCCGCGCAGGTCGACCCTGGCGGACAGCGCCCAGCCGATCACCTTGTCGACGCTGTTGCTGCGGCCGATGTCCTCGCGGCTGGCCAGGATCCTGAGCCCGCGCATGTCGGCCAGCATGGAGCAGTGGATGCCGCCGTGGCGGCGGAACATCCGCGCCCGGGCGGGGAGGAGCTCCATCAGGGCGACGGCCTGCGCCAGGGTGAAATCGTAATCGCGGCGCACCGCCGGCAGGTCCTGGAATAGCGCCGGGCGCACGTCGCCGCCCGAGCAGGCGGTCACCTGCAGCGGCTGGAAGCGCTCGGGACGGAATGAGGCGCCCGGGCGCAGGCGGACCAGGGCCCGGTCGCCCTGGAAGCGCAGTGCGGCCATGTCCCCGGCGCCGGCGACAAGGTCTTGGCTGAACAGCCAGCCCAGGACCAGCTCGCGCCGCTGGAAAGGCGAAGAACTCAGGCGGCTCAGGGCGCGGCCGTTGACGACGATGGTCAGCAGGGTTTCCTCGGGCAGCGCCACCAGCCCGGTCTCCCGGCGCGGTTCAGCTGCCCGGGCCTTTTTTGTCCTTGATGTAGTCATGGTATTCCTCGAGGGTGTTCAGGTTGCGGAACCAGCCCTGCCCGTCCATGGGCACAAAACGGGTGCGGCAGGCCTGGAACAGCGACGATATCCTGAAGTCGTTGCCGGCGAGCTGCCTTTCGATGGCCGGGATGACGGCGCGATCGTAGGCGGCGAACAGCGGCTCGAACTTGCCGTCGCCGTAGCGGGGCACGACGATCTCGTGGACCGGGGCCAGGGCCAGGATCGCTTGCAGGAAGGGGATGTCGATGAAGGGGATGTCGCAGGCCACGACGAAATTGCCGCGGCAGGGCGAGGCCCGCAGCGCCGTCAGGATGGCGGGCAGCGGGCCCAGGCCCGGGGATTCGTCCTCGACGATCGGCAGGCCCAGGAAGGTGAACTTCTCGCGGGCGCCGGCGCTGACCAGGATGGTCTCGAAGCAGGGGCGGATCTGGGCGACCAGCGTTTCGATCAGCGGGCGGCCGCATATGGGCAGCAGCGGCTTTTCCCGGCGCATGCGCCGGCTGCGGCCGCCGGCCAGGATGATCGCCGCCAGCGGCTCGCGCGTCATGGGGCCTCGCCGCTCTCAGGAGCCGGCTTGGACCTTGTCCTTGCTGATGAAGCCTTCATCGTGGCCGGGCGCCTTTCTCCTGATGAAGGAAGCCAGGATCTCCCGCTGCTTGTCGCTCATGTTCTTGAAACGGGCGCCGATGGAAAAAAGCAGGCCTGGGGGCAGGGAGGCGTACTTCTTGCTGTCGAATACGGCGACCTCGGCGCGGTTGATCTCGATCTCGAAGTCCTGCTGGATGTTGTCGCGACTGTGCATGAGGTAGATCTTGTAGGTCGAGCCGATCACCGGCTGAAAATTGCTGACCAGGTTGATGCCTTCGCTGCTGATGTTGTTGGCCACGAAGCTGACCACGTTCAGCAGCTTGCCTTTCATCTCCTGTGAGACGTCGAAGCGGGTGCTTTTTCTTTTTTCCATGGTTCCCCGTCCTTATGGTGATAGGCCATGGTATCACAATGAAAAAAAAATTCAATCGCTGGCCGGCCGTGATCCGGCGAGGAATTCCTCCGCGTACGGCTGCATTTCGATTTGTTCGCCAGCCACGCGGAAACCGGCCTTGAGGTAAACGGCCAGGGCGCCGCCATGGTCGTATTGGCAGGTGTGCAGCCAGACGCGCGCCGTTTCCCCTGCCCAGGCCCTGCGAATGCCCCAGTCCAGCAGGAACTTACCCAGGCCGCGGCCGATGAAGGCGGGCAGAAGGCCGAAATAGGCAATTTCCACCTGGCCGGGGACGCTCCTGTCCAGCTCCACGAATCCCGCCGCTTCCCCGGCGCAGAACAGCCGGTGGACCTCGGTCGTCGCGGCGAGCAATATCGCTTCCAGCTTGCTCGTTTCCATGAGCAGCCGGCCGCTCCAGCCCCAGGCGCCGCCCACGGCGGAGAACAGCTCTAGATATTCAGCGCATTCCGGCTCCGCCCAGCGCTCGACCGCGCAGCCAGGAGGAGGCGGGACCGCTTCCGTTTCCGGCCGGCTCCGCATCTCCAGGTAGGTGGTCCTGACCGGGATCAGCTTGTAGCCCAGCGGCAGGGGCGGGCGTTCAGTCAAGTGGCTTGGCATGTATTTCATGTAGCATAACCCTGACGTTTTTTCAAACGAAATCAGGGAAGACAGAGGGAAGAGAGAGTGGAAAAAACCCTTTCAGAAAATCTTTCTCACTTTGTCTTCCCTCTGCCTTTCCCTCTGTTTTCTCTTTCTCTTCCCTTTTTCGTTGAGCCGAGCCCAACGTTCTGCTACTATATCCTTTCCAAAAAAACCGGACGCGGGGGTTCCATGACCGAGGAAAAGAAGCGCTATCACTTTATCGACCAGTTCCGCGGCTGGGCCGTGCTGTTCATGGTCGAGACGCACGTGGTCAACGCCTTCCTGCTGCCCGGGCTGCGCGATTCACTGGCGTACAAGGCCCTGGATTTCTTCAACGGCCTGATCGCGCCGGCCTTCGTGTTCATCGCCGGCTTCTCGTTCGCCATCGTGGCCGAGCGCAAGTGGGACGACTTCCTGCGCCCCGGCCGGGTCTTCCGGAAGCAATTCCTGCGCTGCCTGCAGATCCTGCTGGTCGGCTACCTGCTGCACGTGCCGCGCTTTTCGCTGCGACACCTGCACCATACCCTCCAATGGGGAGAAAAAAACATATTCTGGGGCGTCGACGTGCTGCACGCCATTGCCGTCTCCCTGCTGCTACTGCTGCTCTTCATCCCGCTCTGGCGGCGCAGGGAGCGCTATTTCTTTTTCCTGGCCATGGCCGCCGCCGCCGTCTCGCTGCTGACGCCGCTGCTGCTTTCGCTGCCGATCGAGAAAACCCTTCCCTGGGCTTTCTCCGGCTATTTAAAACGGCTGCCCTATTCGCAGTTCCCCCTCTTCCCCTGGATGGGTTACGCCTTCCTGGGCGCGGCCGTCTCCCGGCTCTGGCAGGAGTCCCGGCGGGCCGGGAGCGAGGCGCGCTTCTTCCGCCTGCTTTTCGCGGCCGGGGCTTCCTTCATCGCCGTGTTCCTTATCCTTACTCTGCAGCCCTTCACCCGCATTGTCCTGGGCTCATTCAACCCCGCCAGGCCGATCTTCTTCTTCCTCAAGCTGGGCATCGTCGTCATGCTCCTTTCCCTGCTGTGGCTCTGGGAGCAGAAACGGGGAAACCGGCCGGCCGCGGTGACGGCGGTGGGCCAGGAGTCACTGCCGGCCTACGCCTTCCACATCGCGGTCATCTATGGCGGCTTCTCCGGCCCTTTCGGCCACAGCCTCGCTTACCTGGTCGGCCCGACCCGTTCCTGGGCCGAGGCGCTGGCCATGGCCGTCGGCCTGATCCTCATCACAGTCGCGCTCGCGCTGGCCTGGCACTGGCTGAAAAAGAACCGGCCGGTCGTTGCCAAATGGGTGTTTTGGGTGGGGACAGGATTATTGATCCTTTATATGATATTCCGTAAATAGCGCCAGTTCCTTGGCGTTGGGCGGTTGGCGTAAGGCGTGAGGTAAAAATAAAATCAATTATCCGAAGCGAAAACATTTCTAAATTGCCTTGAGTCGCGCAACTCACCCCCCGACCCCCTCTCTTCCCAAAGAGAGGGGGAGATGCAAAGGCAATTTTTCATCCCTTCTATTCATAAGAAGATGCATGCGATACCAAGCCAGGGTTTTGCGAGGCATCTGACGATGCCGTCCGCAATACGGGGGGGATAGGGGATGAGTTTGAGAAACGGTTTTGGGTCTTTGTCTTTTTCTTACCCTGCGCCTTACACCTTACACCTTACACCGAGCCCGGCTATTTCTTAGGCACCCAGAATAACAACACCATCCCCGGGATGGAAATGATGAAGCTGATCAGGAACATGCCGCTGTAGCCCAGCCAGGAGGCGATGAAGCCGCTGCTGACGCCGGCGACGATGCCGCCCAGGCTCATCAGCCCCGAGCCGATGGCGAAATGGGCCGCCTTGTGCTCGCTCTTGCAGATGCGCATCAGGAAGGTGGTCAGCACCGCCGTGCCCAGGCCGCTGGCGAACTGGTCGAAGCCGTGCACGCCCGCGGTCAGGGCCAGGTTGCCAACGCCGATGAAAACGGGCTGGGCGGCGCCGGTGTTGGCGGCCAGGTAGGGCGCCAGCCCCCCGGCCAGCAGCATGTAGGCGACGTTGGTCAGGTTCTGCGCCAGCAGGAACGGCCAGATCAGCCGCCGCAGCCCGAAGCGCGAGATCATCCAGCCGCCGATCAGGGCGCCGGCGATGGAGGCCGGCAGGCCGATGCCGCCCGAGATCCAGCCGTAGTGCGTCTTGACGCCCAGGTCGACGACGAAGGCCGAGGACATGGAGCTGACCATGAACTCGCCGCTGCGCGCCAGGATGACGAAGGCCAGGACCAGGCCGATCTTCTCCTGGTCCATGAAAGTAAGAAAGGCCCGGCCGTAGAACGAATCCGGGTCGCGGGTCAGCCGGGCGGTCAGCTGGTTGCGGAAAACGGCCAGCAGCGCCAGCGCCAGCAGCAGGCCCAGGCCGACCGCGCGGGGGAAGTTAAGTTCCTTCAGCAGCGGGGTCGTCACTTCCCAGCCCCGGTAAACGGAAGAGTTGAAAAAGAGATAGATGCCCGCGACAGCGCCCAGTAGCAGGCCGATGCGCAGCAGCACCCTGGGGCTGGCGATGAGCCGGAACATGCTCCCGATGGGGCGCCGCTCGATCTCGCATTCGGGCAGAAAGAAGTGGTGGTAGGTCGCCAGCAGCCCCAGCAGCAGGCCTGCGAGCAGGAATGCGAGCGTCCAGGAAAAGGAGGCGCCGATGGTGACGATCACCCCTGTCCCGGTCAGCATGGCCACGCGATAGGCCATCACCCGGTAGCCGAGGAACTTCGTCTGCTCCTGCTTGTCCAGGGCGGCCAGGTAGTAGCCGTCGATGGCGATGTCGTGGGTGGCGGCGATGAAGGCGCCGACGAAAAAGAGCCCGGCGATCAGGCGCACGCCGCCGGGCAGCGGCACCAGGAAGGCCGTGGCGCCGATCAGAACGGCCAGCGTGGCCTGCATGGCCAGCAGCCAGCGTTTTTTGGTGGCGAACTCGTCGATCAGCGGCCCCCAGAAGAACTTGAGGATCCAGGGCAGTCCGAAAAAGGTGGTCAGGCCGACCGCCTCGAGGCTGACGCCGCGGTCGCGGAAAAAAAAAGTGGAGACGGAGCGGATGATGGAAAAAGGGAAACCTTCGGCGAAATAGGTGCTGAAGCACCAGACATGCGGGTCTTTCAGGATCGCGGGCGGTGGCTTGCCGTTCATGGTGCGGCTATCTTATTACAGCCGCGGCTGTTTTGCAATCCGCCGCCGGCGGTTGACTTTTCGGCGAATTGCTGCAAAATAACGCCATGCACGATGAGCAGGCCTCCGCGCCGGGCGCTACGGATCGATCGCGCGACTTGTCGTACGCGCACTATATCGCGAAATTCGACCGGCTGGCGGCAGGGTATATCCCGGCGCCCGGGACCTGGACCCCGGTCGACGATGCGCTCTACGGTCCGCCCGACCCCTTCCGCGTCCCCTACGCCCAGGCGCTGGAGATGCAGCTGCGCGCCGTCCGCTTCGCCCTGGAGCGCCACTACCATCAGAGCAGGATCTACCACAAGCTCTGCCGCGAGCGCGGCTTCGCGCCGGAGCAGGTCCGGTCCGTCGCGGACCTGGACCGGGTCCCCCTGCTTCCCGACACGTTCTTCAAGGACTATCCCGAGGGCAGGGAGTTTGCCCTGTGGCTGGGCAACATCGTCAGCGGTGAGCTGCCCAGGGTCGTCATCCAGCGCAGCAACCCAAGCGCTGACGACGTGGTCCAGGCCTTCAACGAAGCCGGCATGGCGGTCACATTCAGCAGCGGCACCAGCGGCCGCCATACCTTCATCCCGCGCGACCGCCGCACTTTCCTCGCCGCCGAATACATCATGGCCAAATCGGTCGTGGCCATGACGTATCCGCATTGGCAGCGCGACTGGCACGGCTACCTGCTGATGCCCGACCCGCGGCGGACCAGCCTCTTCGCCGGCCGGGCCTGCGCCGTCTTCTTTGACGTCATCGGCGACGTGCGCGTGGCCGTCGACCGCGAGGTGACCACCGAGGTGATCCGCCTGGCCATGGCCGGCCAGGGAGGGATCAAGGGCCGGATCGCGAGGCATGTCGCGCGCCGCCGCTGGCAGCGGATGATCACCGACATCATCCGCTGGCTGGAACTCCACGAACGGGACGGCGGCAAGGTCATGTTCTTTGGCGCGCCGTTCATCCTGCAGCGGGTGCTGGAACGGTTGCGGCGTCAGGGACGCCGCTTCGCCTTTGGCGAGCGCGGCTGGGTCGGCAGCGCCGGCGGCTGGAAAACGTTCGAAGGCGAACGCATCCCCCTGGCCGATTTCCGCGCCCAGGTCGAACAGGTACTGGGCATACCGCAGAAGCACTGCCTCGACATGTACGCCATGGTCGAGAGCAACGCCTGCATGCTGCAGTGTCCTGAAGGGCATTGCCTGCACGTGCCGCACCCGTTCTTCCGCCCCCTGGTCCTCGGCGACGACGGCCGGCCGCTGCCTTGGGGCAAATGGGGGCGCTTCGCCTTTTTGGATGCCGCTGCGCTCAGTTATCCCGGCTTCATCATGACCGGCGATCGCGTGCGCCTGCTGGAGCGCTGCCCAACCTGCGACCGTCCCGGGCCGGTGCTCGATCCCGAGGTGAACCGCTTCGGCGACGCCGGCGTGCGCGGCTGCGCCGAGGAGCTCCGGCGCCTGGTCGCCGCTGACCTGGGAAACATGGAACCCTGACATGCTGACCCCCTGGGAGATCGCGCGCAAGGGGATGCTGCCTCCGCCCCGGCTGCTCGGCATGTTCTGCAAGGGCGCCGTTGCCGTGCTCGCGGTCGTCCTGAAAAATTTCAAGCTCATCCGCGGGGTGAAGCGCCGGCAAGCCGGTCCGCCTTTCGCGCGGCCGCCGCGGCAGTACGCCCTGCCGGGGTTCCGGGCGGGCATGAGCAACCTCAGCAGGGAAAGAAAGTATCTCCGCCCGACGCTCTACTGCGATTGCCGGGCGCCCGAGGTGACGGTCATGGCCCTGCAACTGGGCGCCGGCATCAAGTCCGACCGCGAGTTCGCCGAGGCGGCCTTCGAATTCACCAAGCGCAACATCGCCATCGAGATCATGGCCATGGACGACGTCGGCCGCACCCTGGCCCGCGGGGCGGGCAACTGCTTCCACAAGACGGCGGTCTTCGTCGCCCTGTGCCGCGCCGCCGGCGTCCCGGCGCGCTTCAAGTACTGCTCGCTCACCGACATGGAAGCCTGGTTCGGCTCCTCGCTGCAGAATTCGCCGTTGATCCGCCAGTGGTACAAGGCCATGGGCAACCTGCTGCCGCACGGCGAAGGCGAGGTTTTCATCGCCGGCTCCTGGGTCGCGGCCGACATCAGCCGCAGCCCGTGGTGGCAGGCGGCCAAGTCACTGCCGATCTCCCGGCTGGGAGAAAGCGCGATCGGGCTCTGGATGACCCCCGTTCCCGGGTCGATCTTTGTCCGGGAATCGCTGCCGCTGGGCTTCGGCTGGCCTTCGCGGCTCCTCAGCCGCTTCTTTGCCGGCGCCGTGGCCGGCTACAACCGCGGCCTGCAGGAGCAGGACGAGATCGGCCTGCGCGTGATCGCGGCGGCGGGCGGCGAGGCGGCCTATGACGCCGAGGCGCGCCGCCGCCGGCTGTTGTCAGCGGCAAGGGCCGACCTGTTGCGCGAGCACGAACGCATCGTCTTCGATGAAAAATAGGGCGGAGCGGGACGCCGGTCGCCCCGGGTCCAGGCTCAGGGAGTGACGGCGACCTGCACGAATGGTCCCGAAGACGGGCCGTCCATGGCGAAGGGAGCGGCGACAGGGGAGCCGCAGACCCAGAGGATCTCGCCGTCGCCGTTCTCCAGCAGCGGCGCCAGGCGGCGCAGCGGCGCCGGCAGCCCGGAGCTGCGGATCATCTCGAAAACGCTCTGGGCGTAAGGCGAGTGGATCTTCCGGTACTTGTCCGTGGCGCTGGCGCTGCGGGCGCGCAGGGGGAAAAGCAGCTTGGCCTCCGGGAACACGACCTGGGAATTGTCCCCGGGCAGGCGGAAGCGCTTCGTGCGCTTCAGAGTGATCACGCGGCCGATCTCCGCCACGGGCCATGCCCCGGGGCCGGTGATCTCCAGTTGGTAGTCGGCGATCCTGATCTTTTCCGGGAAGATCCAGCCCTTGGCGAATTTGAGGTTCAGGCCCGGCAGGGAGAGGCCGCGTCCCGTATCCAGGCTGTCGAGGAAACCGGCGATATGCTCGAAGCCAACGCCCAGCAGGTCGCCCTTCAGGCGCCGCAGACATTCGCGGGCCAGGTGGCGGGCCTGGGCCGGATGCAGTCCCGCGAACGCCCGCGCGGGAAGGATCGCTCCCAGGAGCAGGTTCGCTTCCAGGCCGGCACGCGCTTCGCCCTGGAAATGATCGAATTCGTCCTGGATGAGCAGTACCGTCCTGAAGATCCGTTCCTCGATCTCCGGCTCGATGCCGTTGATCACGGGCAGCAGGTCGTGGCGGATGCGGTTGCGCAGGAAGTCCTGCTGCAGGTTGGTCGGGTCCTGGTAGCATTCCAGGCGATTGCGCTGCAAAAAGGCCAGGATCTCCTTCTCGGAAAAGATCAGCAGCGGGCGGATGATCTTTTTCTCCTTGTTCTGGAAGATGGCCGAGAGGCCCTGCAAGCCGCTGCCGCGGAAAAGCTTGATGAAGAAGGTTTCGGCCAGGTCGGAACGGCTGTGGGCGGTGGCGATTCGCGCGCCGGGAGTCTTTGCCGCCAGGGCGTTGAAAAAATCGTAGCGCGAGAGCGAAGCGGCGTGTTCGAGATTCAGTCCGCTCTCTTCGCGGAAGCGCTTCACGTCGCGGCGGCCGGTCTTCAATTCAATGCCGCGGCCGGCGCAGAAGCGGTGCACCCATTTCTCCTCGTCCCCGGCGTCGGCGCGCAGCCGGTGGTTGAAGTAAGCGGCGATCAGCCGGAAGGGGGTGTGCTTTTGCAGCTCCAGCAGCAGCAGGGCCAGGGTGACCGAGTCCTTGCCTCCGGAAAAGCCGAGGATGAGCGTATCGCCGGGACGGACGAGCTCGTGGCGCTCGATGTTCTTCTTGAATTCCGGAAACAGGAGTTTCATGGTTTTGCGACCGCGTCCCCCTCTTGCCCGTCCCGGGGAAAAAGGAAAAAAATAGCGGCGGAGGGAATTGAACCCCCGACATAACGGATATGAGCCGTCTGCTCTACCGACTGAGCTACGCCGCCATCAGAGGCCAATTATACCCGAAAACACGGCACTTGGCAACACGGAAAAGCTTGATCTTTCGTGACGCGTAACGCGTAACGCGTGACGTGGAAGAGCGGAACTTGGCGTAAGGCGTAGGGCGTAGGGCAAGAGGGAAGAAGAAATGGCATACGGTGCAAGGTTCAGGGCGCAAGGTTCAAGAAGGGCCTCTTCTCTTCCCGTAAACACTCTACCGTCAACCGAACGCTTTCCACTGAGTTCATCCTAGAACTTCCTGCTGGCGCCGCCGCCTCCGGAGCGGCCGCCGCCGAAGGAGCCTGCCGGGCGCGATGGGCCGGGGGAGCTCGAAGCCGCGGTGGCGAGGCGGGGAGTGGAGTGCTCGCGGATCTTGCTGAAGTTGCATTTTGGATTGAGGCAAGTCTCGATGACGCGCGTCCTGCCGCCCTGCTCCCTGGTGGCCGCCACCATGGTCACGTAGTTTGAGGTGAGCGTGCGGCGCTTGCATTGCGGGCATGTGGAGGCTTTGTTCAGCTTGACCTTCAGGCTCTCTTCGGCGCCGCATTGCGGGCAGCGCCAGAATTCGTAGTCCATGCCGCCCGCCTTTTCCTCGGCCGCCTCCTCCGCAGAGAGGAATTGCTCGTCCCGGCTGTCGTCGATCATGTCCATGCCGGTGCCGCAGGCGGCGCAGGGGAGGCGATACGAGGCCAGGCGGCGCTTGAGCAGGCGGGAGGCCAGCAACTGGCCGGCCGTGGCCAGCCCCGGAGCGGCTAGCATGGCGATGAACGGCGGCAGGAAACTGCCGCTGAAGCCCAGGATAAAGAAGAACGAGATCGCTGCCGCGATCCAGGCCAGGATGGTCGGCACTATGGCCCAGCCGATGGCCTTGCCGCGGGCGGCCTTGCCCCGGGAGCGACGGAAGCGCAGAATGGTCCAGCCCAGCCCGAGGGCGGCGAAGCCCAGCAGCCCGGCGGCGAAAAGCATGGAAGATTGCACTGGGTCCCAGCCCTTTTTCTTGGCCGCTGGTCGGGCCAGTGGCGTCGGCGCCACCGCCTCCGCCGGCCATGTCGCCGGCTCGGCGATGGAGAAGCCTTTGCCCGCTGCGGTCGCCGCCGTGTGGGCGATATCGCGCACGGCCATGAACAGGCCGCGGCCGAAAAAGCCGTCGCGCAGGTAGGACAGGCCGCTGCGCTCCAGCAGGCGCGCGGCCAGGGCGTCGGGGATCGACGCTTCCAGGCCATAGCCCACCTCGAGGCGCACCAAGCGGTCGTCGCGGGAGCAGAGGAGCAGCAGGCCGTTGTCCTTGCCGGCGGCGCCGACGGCCAGCCTTTGGAACAGCCCGACGGCAAAATCCTCGATCGGCAGCCCGCCCAGGTCGCCGACAGTGACCACGGCCAGCTCAATGGCGGTCTTTTCCCGCAGGGCGCGGCAGGCGTCGTTGATCAGCGTGAGGTACGCGGGAGCGAGCACGCCGGCGCTGTCGGTGATGAAGCCTTTATTGGCGCGCTGCGGATCGAGGATGTCCTCGACCTTCTCCGCTGCCAGCGGCAACAGGGTCGCTCCCAGCAGCAGCATGGCGATGACCGCCTGGCATTTCAGCTTCGTGCGCATGATGACTCCTCTGTTCGGCCTTAGGCAGCGATCCTGCCGGCCAGGGGGGATTGTACGCGAAAAGCCGGTGAAATTCAAAAAATAGGTCCCGCGAATGATTTTGTTGACAAAAAAGATAAAGTGTATTATATATGTAATACAATGAAGATCGAAGGGGTAACGCCATGAATCTGACGATCGACGCCAAGTCGCCCCTGCCCGTTTACCAGCAGGTGATCCAGTCGATCAAGCTGGAGATACTATCCGGGGGGCTGCGCGACGGAGACCCGCTGCCGTCCATCCGCGAGCTGGCCAAGCTGCTCAAGCTCAATCCCAATACTGTAGCAAAGGCATATTACGCTTTGGAACAGGAGGGCTTCAGCGAGGGGCGCAGCGGCTCCGGCAGCCGCGTCAAGGCGCCGCCCGGCAGGCAGGACGGACTGCGCCGGGCCATGCTCGAAAGCGAATGGCGGGCGTTCCTGGAAAAAGCCGTCAGGCTGGGCTTTTCCCTGGAGGATATCCAGCAGCTCGCAGAGGGGAGAAAAAAATGAGCCAGGCCATTATCGAAGCCCGCGATCTGTCGCTGGGGTTTTCCCGGAGGAAGGTCCTCGACGGCATGAATGCCGCTTTTCAAAAAGGGGAGTGGGCGGTGATCGCCGGACGCAACGGCGCGGGCAAGAGCACGCTGCTGCGCCTGCTGGCCGGCGTGCTGCTTCCCGACGCGGGCGACGTCGTGCGCTCGCCGGAGGCGTCAACGGCGAAGATCGGCTTCATCTCCGACCGCCTCAGTCTCTTCGAGGACTGGACGATCGAGCGGGCCGTCGGCTTTCACTGCCGCGTCTTTGCCATCAGGGAATTCGACGACGGACTGGTCCGGCGCCTGGGGATCGGGACGAAAAGCCGCATTCGCAGCCTGTCGGCCGGGGAGCGGGCCATCCTGCACCTGTCGCTGGTCCTGGCGCAGAAGCCCGCGCTGCTGCTGGTCGACGAGGTGCTGCACATGCTCGATCCCTACATCCGCGACCTGTTCGTCGATGCCCTGATCGAGGCCATCGCCGTGCGCGAGACGGCCGTGCTGACGGTCAATCATGCCTTCAGCGAGATCGAGCGCCTTCCCGACCGGGTGCTGGTCATGGACGATGGACGTTTCGTCATCGATGAAACGCCCGAGGCGCTCCGCGGCCTGATGAAGAAGGTCGTCAGCCGCGAGGCCCTGCCAAACGGCGTGCCCTGCTTTTTCAAAAAAACCGAGGGCGAATACAAGGAATATTACGTTTACCCTTTTCATGAAAAGTTGCGCGGGGAACAGGCGCTGGATTTCCAGGATGTCGCGTTGCCCGAGATCGTCAAGGCATTCATCGGAGGCGGCTATGAGCAGAAAAGAATGGCGTGAGGTTTTGGGCCAATGCCTGGTTTTCGTCATCCTGTTGGCGGGTATCGCCCTGCTCATCGGCGGCATCGACCTGGTCCAGGGCTTGCCCTTCGAGAGCGAAAAATTCGTCATCATGCTGAGCTTGTGGCTGCTGTCGGGCTCCCTGTTTCTTGGACTCTCGCCTTTCGCCCTGGACGGCAAGCAGCGGGGACTTGAGTACCTGCTCACCCTGCCGCTTTCCCGGCGCCGGCTGCTGCTCATCAAGTTCCTGCCGCGCCTGGCCGTGATCGTCATCTTTTATCTCGCCTTCGCCTTTTTGTACGGCCTCATCGGCAATGACGCCTTGGGCGGCAGCTACACCCTTTTTAGCCTGGCCTATTTCGCCCTGTTCTTCATCTCCTTTTCCCTTTCCGTGGTTCACGAGAATTTCATCGTCCAGTTCATATGGGCCGGCATCGCCATGGCCGGTTACCTGCCCCTGTGCCTTTTCAGCGTCATGCGCGGCTTCGCCTGGAAATTCAAGGTGCCGGTGTCCTGGGTCGGCTTCGGCATCTGGCATGACCTCACCTATGACCTCCCCACCCTGGCCGTTTCCATCGCCGTGTTCATCCTGATGGCCGTCCCTTTCGTGGCCTCGCTCTTCATGGCTTTCGCGAAATTCGATCTGAAGCCGGCCCGGGCGTTCAACCGCCGCCAGCTGCTGGTCTTCGCGCCGCTGCTGCTGGCGGCCTTCGCGATTTCGCTGGGGCTCACTTATTTTGTGCAGGGCCGCTCCGCTCACTGGGACTCGCAATTCACCATTCTCAAGGACCGGCGCCTGCTGGAAGCCGGTTTCCCGGGGAAACTGGACGTGCACGACGCGAACGGCCGGCACCGCACGGATACGAGGCTCGCCGCATTCTGGGATCGGCGGCCGTTGTTGGCGGATAGGGACCACGTGTATCTGCACGGATATGACACCAAGGACGGATCGCAGTTCATCGGCTCGCTGAACCTGGCGGACCTCTCCTGGAAAGAGCTCCACCGCTCCCCGCACGGCTATGCCGTCTCCAGCGACTCCCAGGAGTTCTACTACGACGGCGAATGCTTCGTCTACCTGCGGCGCACCCGGGTTGGTGCCGGGCGGCCGGGCAGGGACTACGCCCAGGCAGCGGGCGGCGACATCCTGGAACTGGTCCGCGTCGACCCGGCCAGCGGCAAAAGCAGGACGAACGCCTTCCGCCATCCGCAGTTCCGCAGGCAGCAAAAGTCATTTTTTATCGGTGGGGATGAGCGGGAAGGCCTGCACTTCTGGTTGATCGTCCGCCAATGGCAAAATGTGCTCCGGCTGTGGGAGGACGGCCGGGTCGAGGACCTCGGCGCCTCCAAAGGGCTGGCAATTTATGCCGGCGGCATGCTGTTTACCCGCGGTGACGGTTCACTGCGGATACGCCGGCTGCTCGCCGCCGGCAGCGAGGCCGTGAAGGAGATCGCGGGCAGTTTCAGCCTGATCAACCATCCCAGCTTTTTCGCGATCGAAAACGCCCGGCCGGACGAGATCTATGCCGTGCGCGACAAGCGCATCGTGTGCATCGATCTGGCGACCCTGGCCGTTGATGACGTCGCGCCGGCGCGCGGCCATATCTGGATGCTCCCGTCCGGGGATTTCTACTTCGTCGAGTTCCAGAGCTGGCCGGCATTGCCCAGCGACCAATGGAAGAAGCTATACCGCCTGAAGGACGGCAAGCTGGTCCTGCTCAAGCGCTTCGATTTCGCGGATGCCGGTTATGGAAATATCCGCATCGATGCCCATGGTGTCATCCTGACGCAGTGGCGCAAGGAAAATAAAAATGAGATGAGCGGGACCATGAGGTTTTTCGCCTTTCCCGACCTGAAGGAACTGCGATTTAAAAAACTGGATTGAACCGCCATTTCCGCCGCGATTGACAGGAGCGGGGGTTCATACTACCATTCTTGCCGGAAGCACCCCATGGCAAACCGCAAGCGCGGAAAAAAAACCACCGTCCGCAAGCAGGCAACGCCAAAGGCACCGGCCCGCCCGGACCGGCAGTCCCGCTACCGACGCCTCAGCCGCGAAACCCTGGAGCTTGCCTTGAACGAGGTCCCTGGCTACGCGGAATGGCGGCAGTTCGACCCGGGGCCAAAGGCCGGCGTGGACGAGCGCTACGCGGCGCTGCCGGCACTAACCAAGCGCGAGTTGCGCGAGCATTTCCCGGCAGGCTTCGTGCCGCGCCAGCGCGAGCTGGGACCCGGTCTGGCCGCCGGCGAGGTCGAGTTCGCCCAGACCAGCGGCAGCACCGACGATCGCGTGACCCTGGTCTTCAACCCGGCCTGGTGGGAAGCATCGGAGCGCGCGGCCTGGGCTCTGAACCGCCACGCCCGTGATGCGGCCGTCGGCCGGCACCGCGAAGCCGTGCTGGCGTCGCCGCGCTGCGTCGGGCCCGGCTACAGCGCCAGGCCGCTGAGCGTCGCCGAGCGCACCATCGGCCGCCACCTCTATGTCAACCAGAAGATCAACCCCGCCACCTGGAGCGACGGCGATGTCCGGCGCATGGCCCAGGAGATCAACGGCTACGAGCCCGTGGCCCTCGAGGGCGATCCGGCTTACCTGGCGGCGTTCGCCCGCCGCGCCAGCGAGTCGGGGATCGAGGTCTGCCAGCCGCGGCTGATATTCCTCACCTATTCGTATCCATCCCTGGTCTACCTGCGCCAGATCCGCCAAGTCTTCTCGGCGCCGCTCATCAGTTCCTACGGCTCCACCGAAACCGGCCACGTGTTCATGGAATGCGAGGCCGGGCGCCTGCATCAGAACAGCGGCCACTGCCGCGTGGACTTCCTGCCCTGGCTGTTCCGCCATGGCGGCCCCCGGCGCGGGCGCATCCTGGTCACCGTGTTCCACAACCCGTGGTTCGTGGTCCTGCGCTTCGACATCGGCGACGTGGCCCGCCTCGACGATCACGGCCCCTGTCCCTGCGGCCGCAGGAGCGGCATGGTCCTGCAGGCCATCGAGGGCCGGGTCGGCGACGTGACCTTCGATCCCGAGGGCAATGCGGTCACCGTGGCGGACCTCGACGCCGCCTTGGCCCGGGTGCCCGGCCTGTCCGGCTGGCAGCTGGACCTGCCCAGGCCGGGAGAGATGCGCCTGCGGGTCCAGGTGGATGCCGGGGCGGCGCGCCGGGCCTGCCGTGAAGCCCGGGAGCGGCTGCGGGTGATCTACGGCGAGGGGGTCAGGATCGAGGCAGCGGCCGCCAGGGCCCTGCAGCATGAATCCTCGGGCAAGATGCGCTTCGTGCGCACGGCGTATCCCGTCGACCTGGCCGCGCTGTGGAGGAGCAAGAGGTGAAACCCGTACCGGGCGATATTTATCTCATTGCCGGCGACCCCGGGCAGCGCGGCGTCGGCAGGGACCCCCTGCTGGCCGCGATCCTGGGACAACTCGGGCTGGAACGCCCCAGCGTGGCCTATGTCGGCGCGGCCAGCGGCGACAGCCGGCTGTTCTTCCTCTGGGCCGCCTCCGTGCTGAAAAAAGCCGGCTCCGGCCCCGTGCGCCTGGCGGCGCTGGCCTCACGGCGCCCCGATGTGGACAAGGTCCGGCGCACGCTCCAGGCGTCCGACCTGGTGTTCGTCAGCGGCGGCGACGTCGATGCCGGCATGAGCGTCCTGCAGAGGACGGGTGCCGACAGGTCCCTCAGGGAGCTTCACCGTGCCGGCAAGCCGTTCGTCGGCCTGTCGGCCGGCAGCATCATGATGGCCCGGAGCTGGGTGCGCTGGCCCGATGCCGGCGATGACGCCACGGCCGAGGAATTTCCCTGCCTGGGGCTGGCCCCGCTGCTATGCGACACCCATGCCGAAAAAGAGGACTGGGACGAGCTGAAGGCGCTGCTGCGGCTTTCCGGGGCTCGCGAGGGCTATGGCATCCCCGCCGGGGCGGCCTTGCGCGTTCCCGGCGCCGGCCCGCTGGCCGCGATGGGCCGGCCGGTGCAGCGCTTGCGGATGGAGCATGGACTGGCGCGGCTGGCGGGCGAGCTGGAGCCGGACTGAAAATAAAGTGAAACTGAGATAAACGATGGCCTGCGCTCATATAATCCCTTGAAAGGGGGGCAATATGAGAACAAAGATCATCCTGGCGGCCCTGGCGTTCTCCCTGGCCGCGGCCACCTGTGCCTTTTCCCAGACGATCGTCGTGACCGCGCCCGGCGCGGGCATGGTCCTGTATCATGGCCAGTCCGCTTCCATCACCTGGACTGCGACCGGCGTCATGGACGGCCGGGTCAAGATCCGCCTGTGGCGCATGACCGGGGCGACCAGCGAGAAGGTCTTGGATATCATCGACTCCACCGCCAACGACGGGTCCCATGAATGGCCCGTGCCGGCAACGGTCGCGGCCGGGGCCGGCTACTTCATCCGCGTGCGCACCGTGGACGACGCGGTAACGGACGACGGCGACCTGTTCTCCATCGCCGCCCCCACGATCACCGTCAGCTCGCCCATGGAGACCGGGGCTTACATGGTCCGCGGCACCACTCCCATCTCCATCGCCTGGGCGAGCGCAGGCATCAGCGGCAGCGTGCGCATCGAGCTGGAAAACTACGATACGCGGGCGCTCACCCTGGTGGCTGCCGGCCGCGCCTACAACGATTCGCCCATGAGCTATCCCGTCCCCGACGGCGTGGCTGCCGGCACCTATCGCGTGAAGGTCAGCCAGGGGAGCATTGTCGGCTATAGCGGCCGCATCGGCATCCTGGCCTATGTCGCGCCCAGCCTCAGCCTGGTCCAGCCGAACGGCGGCGAGGTCCTGACCCAGGGGAGCTACTACACCATCGAATGGGACGCCCATAACCTGGACGGCGACGTGCGCATCGAACTCCTGCGCGGCGGCATCGTCGACCAGGTCCTGGCCGAGCGCCATTTCGTCAATACCGGTTTTTTTACCTGGCGCAACATCCTCTCCTCTTCGGGCGGGGTCAAGCACATGCTGGGCAGCGACTTCAAGATCAGCATCCGCACGCTGGACCGGCGTTTTCGCGACGTCTCGGAGGCCAGCTTCACCATCAAGGCCCCGCCCGGCATCTGGGTGGTCAAGCCCGCCGCCGGCGAGGTCTGGGACGAGGACAGCCTGAAGGAGATCCGCTGGAATGCCCAGGGGCTCGAAGGCCGCACCGTGGAGATCATCCTGAAGTTCGTCTCCGGCTCGCCCTTGAACATCCGATCGATCGCGCGCGGGGTCCCGGCCATGGACAAGCGCTACGCCTGGGACGTGATGACCCTGAGTGAAGGCCCCTACAACCTCAGGCCGGGAAGTTACACCGACGCCGTCATCACCATCGTCACTGAGGGCGCCGGCGTGCGCTGTGTCGCCAGCAGCAAGGAATTCACCATCCGCAAGAGATAGTCCTGGTCAGGTGCATGGCTGTCGGCTGCGCATGATGGCTGCTGCGTGCGCACGACGCGAAGCTCGGCGGTCCGCTGGGCGTTAGCCGATGTTTCTATCACGATATTCATTTGCTTGCCTTTTTCCTTTCACTTTTCCCCCTTAACTTTTTCGCTTATTGCAACCATTTCAGGCCTCCATGCATCTTAGCCGGTGAAAAGCGAACTGTGAGGAGGTCACATGGATAAATTCAACAGGCTCAGCGGCGGCATGAAGGCCGCAGGCGTCGTATTCATGGTGCTGGCCCTGACCAGCGCCCTGGTCCTGCTCGCGGCTGAAAAGCCCGCCGACAAGACGGAGCGCGGCTATCTCGGCGTTTCGGTGCAGCGCCTCGATGACGATGCCCGGGAAAAACTGGGAGTGAAGCACGGCGTTAAGGTGGCTGCCGTGGAAAAGGATAGCGCCGCCGCCAAGGCGGGCATCGCCAAGGGCGACGTCATCCAGTCGGTGAACGGCGAAAAGATCCGCGACGAGAGGACGCTGGTGGAGGTCATCCGCGAGCTGGCGCCCGGAAGCGCGGCCAGGATCGGCCTCTGGCGCGGCGGCAAGGCGCTGGAGGTGAAGGCGGTCCTGGGCAAGTACGAGCGCCCCAAGCCCCGGTCATGGCAGGTGGGGCCAATGACCAAGGTGCTGCGCCCGGGGCCCTACCTGGGCATCAGCCTGCTGGAGTTGGACGGGGACCTGGCCGCCTACTTCAGCGTCAAGGCCGGCGAGGGCGTACTGGTCACGCAGGTGAAAAAAGAGACGCCGGCGGCCAAGGCCGGGTTCAGGTCCGGCGACGTGATCGTGCAGATGGCCGATACGGCGATCCGCAAGAGCGGCGATATCCATGAAGCCATGGCTGCCCTCAAGAAGGGCGACAGCATCGCCGTAACCGTCGTTCGCCAGGGCAAGCGGGAAACCCTGAAGGCCGAGCCCGATTTCAGCCGCCACCAGCGCGTCCTGCGCTTTTTCAGCGGCGACAAGGACAAGGACATGGACATCCGCCATCTCGAGCTTCCGGAGCTGGATTTCATCCTGCCGGAGTTCGACGTGCGCATCCCCGAGCCCCCCGAGCCTCCCGACGCGGAGGAGATCAAGTTCCACATGCAAAAGAAGCTGGATCAGGCTCATGAAGAACTGGACCATGTCCACGAGAAGCTGGACCAGGCCAAGGTGCGGATCGAGACGAAGTTGAAAAAGATCGCCGAGAACTACTGGATCTGATTCATCTCCTTTCTCCTGAAAGGGGGCGGGCTCCGGCCCGTCCCCTTTTTTTTTCGCGGCGACGCCGGAGTCGCTTGCAGCTTGCGGCGGCTTGTGCTATTCTTTTTTCATGGAATTGAGCGAACTGGTCAAGCCGCTGGGGATCGCCACCTACGCCTGCGTCGTCCTCACTTTCCTGGTCGGCCTTTTTCGCGCCAAACTGAAGCTCAAGCTGGCGCACCACAAGCGCCTGGCCTGGCTGGCGGTCGCCTTGGCCAGCCTGCACGGGCTGCTGGTGATCCTGTATTACTGACCCGTCCGCACGAGGAGGTCCCATGGCCAAAGCGATCTTTTTTTTCCTGCTCCTTTCCGCCCTGCTGCTGAGCGCCCACCCGCCCAAGTCCATCGAACTGGGCTATGACGCCGAGTCGGCGGCGCTGAGCGTCAAGGTCCTGCACAAGGTCAGCGACCAGGACCGGCATTTCATCAGCCGCATCTCGGTCTATTCCGGCAAGGAGCTGCTGGCCGAGAAAACCTATGAGCACCAGGATACGGCCGCCGCGCAGGAGGAAATATTTCTCTTCCTGGACAAGCCCCTGGCCCGGGGGACGGCGGTGCGGGTCACGGCCGTCTGCAGCGTGTCGGGGAAAAAGAGCGCCGACCTGGAGTGGGATTGAGCATAGACGCCTGACGTTAGATGTCAGACGTTAGACGGTAGCAGGAGAAAGAAGCGTCTTCATCCGGGCGCTTCCGTGGGTGGGGGAGAGACGCAGCGGCGTTCAGCCGATGATGGTCGCTTCCTGCTCGCGCACCAGGATATTCACCCGCATGGTGCGGTGCAGCATGTCGATATTGACTACCTGGATCTCCAGATTCTCGTTCTTCTCCATGGAGATGAGCCGGGTGGCGATCTCCAGGAGCTGGCCGGCGCTCATCTGCTCGTAATTCAGCTCGGCGCGGATCTTGGCGAAATTTCCGCTGTCGAACTGGTCGATGCGCAGGGTCTTGAAGCCGTAGTGGTCGAACATGTCATAGATCAGCTGCGGCTCATATGTGTTTTTCATCTCTTCCCCGCCGGCCCCCATTCTCCTCCCATCGCGGGGTCAATGTCAACCCGCTGCGGGCCATCCACGATATCCCCGCAACGGGGACCGCGTCGAGACGGCCTTCAGGATACTCTCAGCGCCTGTTGTCATTCGCTGCCGACCGTGCTATATTCTCCGTGAAATGGAAGAAAAGATAAGATCCATCCTTGCCGGCATCCTGGAGGTCGAGCCCAAAGGAATCGGGGACGGCTTCGGCCCGGACAGCTGCCAGAACTGGGATTCGCTGGGCAACCTGCGCATCATCACCGCCCTGGAGCGTGAGTTCGCCGTCAAGTTCACCTGGGAGGAGATCAGCTCCATGACCAATTTCGCCAGGATCCGCGAGGTCATCGCCCGGCGCGGGGAAAACCGGTGAGCCTGTCCCATTTCATCCGCCGTTTCCTGGTGCCGCGCTGGGGCATCTCGCTTTACTATTTCCTGAAGTTCCGCTGCAAGGTGAGCGGGCGTGCCGAGGTGGACCTGAGCCCGCTGCTGACCATCGGCCGCGGCAGCGAGATCGGCTCCTTCACCAAGATCAAGGCGACCTACGGGCCGCTGCGCATCGGCCGCGACTGCTCCATCGGCTCCGGCTGCTTCATCTCTTCCGGCGCGGGCGGCCTGGAGATCGGCGACGATTGCCTGATCAGCCCCCGCGTGACCATCCTGGCCAACAACTACAACTACCGCAGGATGGACGTCCCGATCTGGCGGCAGGGATGCTCCTCCAAGGGGGTGCGTATCGGGGGCAATGTCTGGATCGGCAGCGGCGCCTGCGTCCTCGACGGTTCGCGCATCGGCTCCGGCGTCATCGTCACCCCCAATTCGGTGGTCTCCGGGAATATCCCCGACGCGGCCATCGTGCAGGGCAACCCGGCCAAGATCATTTTTACCCGCCGCTAAAATTCCCGCTCCTGGCGCGCCCGGCGCTTTTTCTCCAGTCGGCGGCGGAGCAGGGCCATGGCCAGCGCCAGGCCGCCCAGGATGAGGATCTCGCGCAACGCGGCGTTCAGGTTGTGGCCGCTGAAAAGGCTGGCCAGGAAATCATGGCTGTGCTGCGAGCGGGTGACATTGATGAAGACGGGATCGGCGGCGATGAAATAACGGCTCGAAAAGGGCCAGAACAGGGGCAGGCCGTACGGGGCAACGAAATCCATGGCGAAAAAATCGAGCAGCAAGTGGAAATAGTATACCAGGAAGATCCCGGAGGCCGTCGCCCAGTAGCTTTTCCTGTTCAGGCAAAATATCCAGCCGCCGACGATCGCCAGCGCCAGGGCGGCGCCCAGGCTGTGGAAGATGCCGTGGTGGTACAGGCTGGGGCGGCCCATGATGATGCCGGGCAGGAAGTCGGCATCGGGCAGGTTGGCCAGGAAAACGAAGAACAGGGCGTCGTGCCAGCGATTGGCGAAGAACAGGGCCGGGCGGGCCTGGCGCATGGCGATCCCGGCCAGGGCGTGCCCGATGGGCAGGGGCATCGTCTCAGGGCTGGGCCTTGAGCAGGCCTTGCACCCGGTCGCATTCCTGCTGCCAGCGCAGGTCGCTCCAGGGGAACAGGGGGCGCAGGTGCGGCAGCAGCTCCATGACGCGCCGGCGGTTCTCTCCCAGTCCGCCGCGGCGGAACAGCAGGTCGTCCAGGTGCACGACCGCTTCCTCCGCCAGCAGCATGCGGATGTCGGCGGCCGCTGAGCTGGCAAGGGGAGCCGTCCAGTCGTAGGCGAGGAAGCAGCGCCCCGAGTTGGCATCCGCCGGCGGCGCCAGCGGGGACCTCGCCTTGCTGGCAGGGAAGATCCGGCGCATGGCCTTCGCGGCCACCAGGCGCGCGGTCGTATACTTGACCCCGGACACGCTGAACAGCCCGGCCGGGCCCTGGTGCTCGCCATGGGCCAGGATCACTTCGCGCCCGGCCAGCTTGCCCGAGGGAGTGGCGGGGAGCACTCCGGAATACACGTGCTCGATGTCCTGTTCGCCGAGGGAGAGGTCGGGAACGGCTTCGTTGAGGTCGGCGATGAATTCGGCGATGTCGGCCGGCCGCGGCGACGGCTCGGTCGCGTCGTCGGCGAGCAGCACCTCGCCGGTGCCGGCCAGCATGCGCTCCTGCCAGTTGTGGACGAAATACGCGCGCTCGGGGCGTCCGGGCGGGATCAGGGCCAGGGCGTGCCCGCTCAGGGCCCTTTTCTTGAACAGGATGTTGAATAGCAGCAGGCGCCGGCGGAAAAGCCCGGGGAAGTCCTGGTGGAATTTCTGCGCCAGTTCGCGGCACCAGGGGCCGGCGGCGTTGACGACCACCGGGGCGCGGAATTCCAGGCTCTGCCCGCTCACGACATCGGCGGCCAGCACTCCCCGCACCTGGCCCTGGTGCAGGAGCAGGCTGTCCGCGCGCACGTAGTTCAGGGCGGTGGCGCCCAGGGAGCACGCCCAGCGCAGGATCTCCATCAGCAGGCGCTGGTGCTCGGGCATGGCGGCATCGTACCACAGGGCCCCGCCTTTGAGGCCGTCGCCATCGACCGCCGGGAAGATCGCGCGCACCGCGCGCCGGTCGACCACTTTGCCGGGCCCCAGCCGCTGGGCTGCGGCGACGCCGAAGTTGCGCCGCGCCCCCAGCACGTCGTTGAGCAGCAGGGCGGCGCGCATGATGCTGGGGCGCTTGAGCCCGCGCCCGTACAGCGGCATCAGGCAGGGCAGCACGCGGACCAAGGCGGGGAAGTTGCGCAGGAACCAGCGCCGCTCGGCCACCGACTCGAAAAATCGCGGCAGGTCGAGCGATTGCAGGTAACGCAGGCCACCGTGCACGGTGCGCAGGTGGTTGAGGCTGGTGGCGCCGCCGAAATCGTCTTTTTCCAGCAGCAGCGCCCGCTGGCCGCGCTTGCCGGCTTCCAGGGCCAGCATGACCCCGTAGATGCCGCCGCCGGCGATGATCAGGTCGAACCGGGATGAGGCTGCCGCGGGCACGTCTCTGCTTATGGATGCCATGATTGTCCTTGATCCTCGCTTGGCGCCGGCCGGGCCGGGCTCATCTGATCTTTTTCTTCGCCAGGGGCGCCGGGGCGGCGGACGACGAGGCGGGAGCGGAAAAAGCGCTGCGACGGTCGCCCTTGTCGACGGTCTGGACGCGGAAATATACCTGGGGCAGGAAAGGGAAAAGGTTGAAGGTGCAGTAGCTGGCGGGCGTGTCCAGCGCATAGGACAGCGCTTGGGGCTGCAGCCCGAATTCGACGCGAAAATGGCTGAAGTCGGACTCATGGTTGACGTTCCAGGACGCCGTCCGGCTCAGCGTGTTCAGGGGATCGACCACCGTCACGCCGCCGGGGGCCAGCGGCGGGAACTGGGCCAGGGCATTGGCGAAGAGCCCGGCGATCACGCTGTGCCCGGTCTCGTTGGGGTGGTTGCCCTTGCTGACCCCGGGGATGATGGTCTCCAGCAGGGTTTTCCAGCCGTCCGGGGGATCGGTTTTCATGAAGGCGTCCAGGGTGTCGATGGCGGCCACTCCCTTGTCACCGGCAAGCTCCAGTATGCCGGCGCTGAGGGCATACAAATTGTCCCAGTAGTACTGGTACAGGGAGATGTAGTCCTTGCGCGGGGTCAGGGTTGTGACGATCACGCGCATGCCGCGGTCCAGGGCGGCATCGATCATGAATTCGATGCTTTCCAGGGAGCTGGCCAGGGAAAAATCGGCCCTCCAGACGTCGTTGACCCCGTAAAAAAGGAGAAAATAAAACCCGGGGTTCCCGTCCAGGTCGCTGTTCACGCGCTCGGCGCCCTGGGAGGTCTGGGTGCCGCCCACGCCCAGGTTGACCGGGATGGCGGCGCCGTAGACCGGCGGCAGGTAGATGTCGCGCATCTGCGTCAGGAAGCACAGCTCGGGGCGCACCACGCCTTGGATCTGTCCTTCGGTGATGCTGTCGCCGAAGCCGACATAGGTGTTGTAATAATCCGGGCTGAAGGTGGTCGCGCCTTTTTTTCTCCAGGAAGTGGACCGTTCCTCCCGCAGCAGCGAGGTTTGCCTGCTGCCGGGATCGAAGCGATAGCTGTTCCTGCCGCGCAGGTGACTGGTTTCGAATTCCAGAAATCCGTCCGTCCACCGGCAGCTAAAGCGCTTTTCGCTGAACGGGGTCCTGGTCAGCTGCGTCAGCGCCCCGCTCCCTGGCTCGTAATGGAAGAGATCTTCATTGCCGTCGCGATCGGCCAGAAAGACCAGGGCGTCCAGCCCGCCGTCCTTCTCGACGATCGCGGGCAAGCCGATCGCTGAAAAGCCGCCCAGTGGGAGCTGGAAGCTGCGCTGGCGGCCGTGGTCGTAATACGCCAGGACGACGCGCTTCTGGCGGTAATTCAGCCAGAATACATAGAAGGTCCCGTTGCCGTGGCGGACCCCCAGCAGGAGGTTCTCGCCCCTCATCCCGGCGCTCAGGTTCTTTTCGGCCTTTCCCCGCATCCGCAGATCGGCCTGCCCCGGCCGGAAAACGGCATCCAGCGTGTATGTTGTCCCCTTGAACCGGAACTCCTCGAGGGAAAGCGTGCGGTCGCGGGAGAACAGCTGCAGGGCGGCTGCGGCAGCGATCAGCAGGAAAAAAATGGCGGTTTTGACTCGGGGTTTCATGGTGCATAATTCTAAGGCAATTCCCGCTGCTTGTCAATTTCCCCGGCGCCGGGCCGGGGAGCGCTTTACAGGGGTGGCGCAAGGTCATATAATCCCATGCAACGGGGGCTGCGAAAACCAATGAACATGAGAGCGCTGGCCGGGACCATCCTGCCGAAAAAACTGAAGTATTTCCTCGGGCGCAACCTGCTGAAGCTGAAGCAGACCGCCTCGGTGTGGGACCAGGTGGAAACGGCGAAGGCCAGCGAGTACTGGTGGAATTTTCCGGCGGTGCGTGCCGTCAATCAGAAACGTATCACCGGGGACCCCGGCCTCAGCTGGTACACCTGGCAGATCGCCAGGCGGGAGCGGCCTTTCGGCCGGGTACTGGCTTTCGGCGACGGCAAAGGCATGGCCGCCGAGGCGGCCTTGACGAAGAGGGACACCAGCGAGGTCGTCTATGTGAATATCTCGCACGAGGAATGCCGGCGTTTCGACGATCTGTTCTCCGACAATGGCATCGCGGTTCCCCATCGCTGCATCGTCGCCGACGCCAATCACTATGACTATCGCCCGCTCGGGCGCTTCGATACGATCATCTCCGTCGGCCTGTTCCATCACATGAACGATTTCGGAGCGCTTTTCCCGCAGCTGAACGATGTCCTGGCCGATGCGGGCACCTTGTATGCCGACGAGTTCACCGGGCCGTCGCAATGGCGGTACGAAGGCAGGATCGTCGCTCTGGTGAACGACCTCCTGGGCGCCTTGCCCGCCGCGCTGGTGCTGGACCGCGGCAGGGTGCAGGGGCAGGATTTTCATCGGCTGTGGAAAATCTGCGGCGACCCTTCCGAGAGCGTTCGTTCCGGCGAGCTGCACGCCGCGCTGCTCGACAATTTTTCTGTGCGGGAAACGGCCCATTTCGGCGGCAGCGTGCTTTTCCCCCTGTTCCAGACGACCTATATGACCCCCCGGCGCCTGAACGTACCGAACTGGCATGAGACCGCTGAAGGCCGGGCCGAGATCGCGCGGCTGGCGGTTTGGGAAGAGGGCCTGATCGGATCGGGGGAGGTCCCGCCGCACTTCCGTTATTACGTTCTCGGCAAGAAGGCGTGACCGCGACCGCTCACTGCCGGCACAGTTCCAGCCCCAGCCCCCAGGAAAAGCGGCGCAGCTCGTCATTGCTGCCGTTGACGAAATCAAGGCTGACCTGGGTGGTGAGGTTGAGCCGGTGGCTCAGCGCCCAGGCCAGGCCGAATCCCGGCTCCACCACCAGGGACAGGAGCTTGTCCAGCTCGTCTTCCTTGCTCTTGTACATGAAGCCGGCGACGGTCCGCAGCCGCAACCCGAGCCGGCCTTTCTCCAGCACCGCATAATCGACGGCCAGGCCCCAGAACGGCGGGCGGCTGTTCGCTTCCGGTCCGATGCGGCCGAAACCGACCAGGCCGAACGCCAGGGAGCGCCCAAGCCTCGTTCCCAGCTGCATGCCGGGCATGAACGTCCAGTGGCCCTCGTAGCGCGACAGCTTGCCGTAAAAATGGGCGTAGAAGTGAAGCCTTTTTTTCGCTTCCGGCCAGCCCTGGTCCCTGACCTTCCGGTCGCCGCGGGCGATGGCGTCGATGATCTCCGTCGGGCTGAACTGCCCGCCGCCCAGTTCCATTTTTTCGCCGGCCGCCAGCTCCACTTCGGCTTCGCGGATGTCGCCCTCGCCGACCGCGATCAGCCGGTAGCGCCCCCGGCTCAGCCCCAGCGCCATCTCCGCGTCCCGGGGCTTCTGGAACTCCATGACCAGGGCGTTGGTCCGGTCATGGACGAAGATGCGGCCGGCCACTTCCCGGGCGAGGAGCAGGACCGCTTCGCTTCGGCGCACGTCGGTGATGACCACGTCGCCCGTCCCCGACATCTGGATATTGTAGCTGGGATGCTGCGGGCCATGGACCGTCTTTTCCGTCTGGCGCAGGGTCTCGTTGAAGGCGTACTGGTACGCTTCGCTCAGGGTGACGCGGCCGTCCCGCGAAGCGTCGGCGGCGCCATGCAGCCCGGTGATCAGGGTGCGGGTGAAAAAGGAGCCGCGCAGGCGCTCGGATTCCTGGGAGGCCTCGTCGGCCGAGCTGGAGGTCATGACCGCGAAGCCCTTCATGTCGTTGGCGGCGTCGAACAGGAACGGCGGGCGCTTCTGGCCGCCCTTGGCGCGGATGAAGGAGCCCGAGGCGCACGAGTCGAGAATGGCGATGCGCACGTCGGCTGCCAGGGATTGCAGCCGGTCGCGCAGTTCGCGGTAGGAGACCTTGTCGCGGCCAAGCAGCAGGTTGTCCTGGTCGGAGTGGCCGGAGTAATAGAGGAACACTTCCAGGCGGGAGTGCAGCGGACGCAGGCGCTCGATGCGCTGCCGCAGCCGCCCCGCTTCCCATAGCAGCGTTTCCCGGCTTGGCTCCACCAACAGCCGGCTGTCGTCGGCGGCAACTCCGCCCAGGTTTTCCAGCACCTGGATCACGGCCATGGCATCGGAAACGGCGTAACGCAGACGCTCGCGGCCCGGGCCTCCATCGTTGGCGCCGATGACCAGGGCCAGGCGGCGGATGGCATTCCCGGCCGGCTCCGTCCCGGCGCCGGGAAGCCGGGACGCGGAAGCCAGCAGGGCGCAGAAGATCAGGGTCGACGCCTTGAGCCGCATGCGCGCCTCACTTGCGGACCAGGAAGGCGAGCTGGGCGAAGCGCGCGGGCAGGTCCAGCGGCCCGGTCATGGCCCGCTCGCGATCGGCGGCCAGCGTGCCGGCTTTTTCCAGGATCATGACCGTGGGCAGCGGCTCCCTGGCGGTGATGAAGAAGAAGCGCTCGAAACGCGGCGCCTGGTCCAGCTCGAAGGAATTGGCGAGGAGGGTGCGCCGGCCGCCTTCCAGGGTGGTGTCGCACTCCGCGCAGGCGGGGAAATGCAGGGTGACGCCGCCGGCGCCGTCGATGGAAAGGATGACGCCGTGCCTGGCGCGGCCTGGAAGGTAGGCCAGCTGCAGCACGTCGCCGGCCTGCGCCCGGTCGCCGCTGCGCAGGGCTTCTTCCGCGCCGCTGCGCTGGAGGAAGACCTGCAGCGCCGGCCCGGCCTGGGGCGCGCCGCCCTTTATGCCGGTGTATTCGCCGGGATCTTCGGCCACTCCCAAACGGCGCTGCAGCAGCGGCGGCACGATGACCAGCAGGAGCACGGCCGTGGCCAGGGCCGGGACCGCTACCCAGGCCAGGCTCCGGCGGCGCGCGGGCGCCGGCTCCGTGCGGGCCAGTCGGGCCCGGCTGAGTATCTGCGGGATGATCTGCTCGGCAGGATAGGCGCTGAGGAACTGGCGGTCGGCCGCGCGCAGCTTGTCCAGCTCGGCGCGCAGGCCGGCATCCTGCTCCAGCCGCCTTTCCATCCGCCGGCGCTCCTTGCGCGGCAGCTCGTCCAGGAGGTAGCGCTCCAGCATCCAGTCCGGCACGGGCGTTTCCTTGTTCACTTCACTCCTCCTGGGTTGCCGCGGTCAGGGCGCGGGCGCGGAAATCGCGCAGGCGCTTGCGCACTCCGGAAACCGACATGCGGGCCTCGCGGGCCACTTGCTGAAAGGTCATGCCATCGACGAAATGCAGCACGGCCATCTCCCGCGTCGACGGCTGCTCGCGGCGGAAGAGGCGCTCCAGTATCACCGTGGCCAGAGTTCGCGTTTCCTGCTCGGCGCAGCAGGCGATGCGGCACAGAATGTCCTCGCCGGCATCGGTCTTGTGGCTCTTGCGCTCGCGGATGACGTTGAGGCAGACGTTGGTGGCGATGCGATAGAGCAGGCTCGAGGGATAGCGGCCGTGCAGCCGCTGCTGATGCGTCAGCAGGCGCACGAAGACGTCCTGCATGGCGTCGACCGCCTGCTCCTCGTTGGCGAGCAGCCGGCGGCAGCGGCGCAGCACCATCGGCGCGTAGCGGCGATAGAGCTGCTCGACATCGATGGCGATCGTTCCGTCCTCGGCCATGCTGGGTTTCCCTTGTCTCTTCCATGACCAGTATAACACAAATGGAAAATTACCATGTCACCGGCCCCTGCCATTCTCGATCGGTGGCGCTTTTTCCCCGGTCGGGTGTTCCAGTGCCAGGAGGTTCGAATGAACATCCGTTCCAGTTGGCCGCTGCGGCTGCTTTTCTTCTCCCTGATCCTGTGCGCCGCCGCCGTTCACGCGGACGCCGGCGGGCCATTGAAATTCACGAGCCTGCTGGGGGAGGTTGCCGCCGGGGCCCACGCTCTGGGGGTTCCGGACGTCAAAATACGGCCGGTCTTTGCTCCCGGCAGCAGAGCCAAATCCCAGATGCGTTTCAATATAAATGTGCTGTGCGTAGAACTGTAATGCTACTGCAGGGGGGCGGGCAAAGGCGTGGCCGCGCTCAGCCCAGCTTGAGCTTGCGGTAGCGCACGCGGTGCGGCCGGTCGGCCTCGTGCCCGAGGCGGCGGTGGCGGTCGGCCTCGTAGTCGGAATAGTTGCCCTCGAACCAATAGACACGGCTCTCGCCCTCGAAGGCCAGGATGTGGGTGGCGATGCGGTCGAGGAACCAGCGGTCGTGGGAGATGACGACGGCGCAGCCGGCGAAGTCGTCGAGGGCGTCCTCCAGGGCGCGCAGGGTGTTGACGTCGAGGTCGTTGGTCGGCTCGTCGAGCAACAGCACGTTGGCCTCGGCCTTGACGATGCGCGCCAGGTGCAGGCGATTGCGCTCACCGCCGGACAGGACGCCGGCCTTCTTCTGCTGGTCGCCGCCGGTGAAGTTGAACCAGGACGCGTAGGCGCGGGCGTTGACCTGCTTGCCGCCAAGCATGAAGGTCTCCTGGCCGCCGCCGATCACTTCCCATACGGGCTTCTCCGGGTCGACGGCGTCGCGCTCCTGGTCGGCGTGGGCCAGCTTGACCGTTTCGCCCAGGCGGATGGTGCCGCTGTCCGCGGTCTCCTGGCCGGTCAGCAGCCGGAAAAGGGTGGTCTTGCCGGCGCCGTTGGCGCCGATGACGCCGACGATGCCGGCGCGCGGCAGGCTGAAGGAGAGGTTCTCGAACAGCAGCTTGTCGCCGTACGACTTGCCGATGCCGTCGGCTTCGATGACCAGCTCGCCCAGCCGCGGTCCCGAGGGGATGTAAATGCGCGCCTCCTCGATGCGCGCCGTCTTTTCCGCGGCCAGCAGCTTCTCGTACGAGCTGAGGCGGGCCTTGCCCTTGGCCTGGCGGGCACGGGGCGACATGCGCACCCATTCCAGCTCGCGCTGCAGCTGCCGCTGCTGGCGCTCCGAGGACTTGGCCTCGTTGGCCAGGCGCTGCTGCTTCTGCTCCAGCCACGAGGAATAGTTGCCCTTCCAGGGGATGCCTTCGCCGCGGTCCAGCTCCAGGATCCACTGGGCGGCGTTGTCCAGGAAATAGCGGTCGTGGGTGACGGCGATGACCGTCCCTTTATATTCCTGCAGGTGATGCTCGAGCCACTGCACGGACTCGGCGTCGAGATGGTTGGTCGGCTCGTCCAGGAGGAGGATGTCGGGCTCCAGCAGCAGCAGGCGGCACAGGGCCACGCGCCGCTTCTCGCCGCCGGAGAGGGTGGCGGTCAGGGCGTCCCCGGGCGGGCAGCGCAGGGCGTCCATGGCGTTCTCCAGGCGGGTATCCAGGTTCCAGGCGTCCATTTCGTCGAGCTTTTCCTGGATGGCGGCCTGGCGGGCGATCAGCTTTTCCATGTCGGCCTCGCCCAGCGCCGGGTCGGCGAAGCCCTCGTTGACTTTATCGAACTCGGCGAGCTTGTCCAGCACCGGCTGAACCGCCTCGGAAATGACCTGCTTGACGGTCTTTTCCGGGTCGAGCCGCGGCTCCTGCTCCAGGAAGCCCAGCGAGTAATCACGGGCCGGGATGACCTCGCCCTGGAAATCCTTGTCGACGCCGGCGATGATCTTCAGCAGGCTGCTCTTGCCCGAGCCGTTGAGACCGATGACGCCGATCTTGGCGCCGTAGTAGAAGGACAGGGAGATGTCCTTGAGCACCTGGCGGTGCGGCGGGTGGACGCGGCTGACGTTGGCCATGGAAAAAATGATCTGCCTGCTTTCACCTTGGGCCATGTTGTTCCTCTCTTGATTGGATCGATCCGCTCACGGTTCAGGACGGCCGCCGCTGCTCCTGGCGCGGGCGCCCGCCCGGGCCGCCGCCGGAGCGTCCCCGCTGGGGACGGCCGTCGCGCGGCCGGTCTCCCCGCGGCCGGTCGCCATGGGGGCGGCCGGGGCGGCGCTCACGGTCCGCTGCCTCGCCGTAGCGGGGCTTGAAGACCATGCCTCGGCTCTTGTCGCGCAGGAACATCTCGTCCTCGGCGTAAACGACGGGGATCTTGCTGGTGAGAAGCTCCTGGATCGGCTCGAGGTTGGTTACCCATTTCTCGCAGGCCAGGGTGACGGCCTTGCCGCTCTTGCCGGCGCGGGCGGTGCGGCCGATGCGGTGCACGTAGTTCTCGCACTCGCCGGGAAGGTCGTAGTTGACCACCATGTCCAGGTCCTCGATGTGCAGGCCGCGGGCGGCGACGTCGGTGGCCACCACGATCTTCTGCTTGCCCGCCTTGAAGTCGTCGATGATGCGCTGGCGGCGGCTCTGGGCCAGGTCGCCGGTCAGGAACTCGTTGGGGAAGCCGTTGATCTCCAGGCGGCGGCTCAGGCGTTCGGCGTCGCATTTCATGTTGGTGAAGATCAGGACGCTGCGGGGCTGATCCCGCTTCAGGATGCCCAGCAGCAGGCTGACCTTGTCGCGGCTGCCCACGTGGTAGAGCTCCTGGTTGACGGCGTCGACGGTGATCTTCTCCGGGGTGATGGCGATCTTTTCGGGCTGGTTCATGTGCTCGCGGGCGATCTGCAGGGCGGGGCCCGAGAGCGTGGCGCTGAAGAGCATGGTCTGGCGGTACTCCACCGCCGGCACCCGGCGCAGGATGCGGCGGATGTCGGGCAGGAAGCCCATGTCGAAGAGGCGATCGGCCTCGTCAATGACCAGGAAGCCGATGCCCTTCATGCTCAGCGTTCCCTTCTGCTCCAGGTCGAGCAGGCGGCCCGGGGTGCCGACCATGATGTCCACGCCCTTTTTCAGGGCGGCTTCCTGGCGATTGTAGCCCACGCCGCCGTAGAAGCAGGCGCTGCGCAGGTTCAGGTGGCGGCCGATGAGCCTGGCCTCGGCCTCGATCTGCACGGCCAGCTCGCGGGTGGGGGCGATGATCAGCGCTTTTCTCCAGGCGGCGGCCACCGCTTGCTGGCGCTGGAAGATGGTGATCAGGAAGGCGGCGGTCTTGCCGGTGCCGGTCTGCGACTGGGCGGCAATGTCCCTGCCGGCCAGGGAGAACGCCAGGGTCTTTTCCTGGACCGGGGTCAGCTCGGTGAAGCCCATGTCCTTGATCCCCCGCAGCAGCGGCGGATCGAGTTGCAATTCTTCAAAGGTCATCGTGTTTTTCTACCTCGTGTTCAATTTCATTAAGGGGTTGGGAAGGATCGCTCGGGTGAATCGAATGACACGCTTTATTCGGTCTGTTTCTAGCAAAGCCCTAATCTCTTAATGGAATATTCTATCCCAGTCGCGGCTGTTTGTCAAATCTTGTTTTTAAAGAAAAGTTCGAAGTTCGAAGTTCGACGTTCGAAGTGCAGGAAAAAAGCATGCGTCCGAACCCGTTGCGATTAAACCTGGGTTGTTCAACATCGAACAGCGAACGTCGAACATCGAACCTTTGGCAAATGCCCAATTCCTCACGCCTTGTAATATGGCTCCGTCTGTGTTAAAAATGGGCAATGAACAAGACGCTGGTATCGATCGTCATCCCGGTATTCAACGAGGCCGAGAACGTCGGCCCCCTGCACGCCGAGATCGCCGCGGCCGTCAAGGGCCGGCCCGAGGAATACGAGTTCATCTTCGTGGACGACGGCAGCTCCGACGGCTCGCTGGACGAACTCAGGAAACTGCATGCCGCCGATCCGCGGGTCAAGGTCATCCAGTTCCGCAAGAACTTCGGGCAAAGCGCCGCCATATCGGCCGGCTTCGATCTCAGCTGCGGCGGGGTGGTCGTAGCCATGGATGCCGACCTGCAGAACGACCCGGTTGACATCCCGCTGCTGGTGGACAAGGTGACGGAGGGCTACGACATCGTCAACGGCTGGCGCAAGGACCGGCGCGACAAGTGGCTGACCCGCCGCGTGCCCTCCTTCTTCGGCAACAAGCTCATCTCCTGGATCACGGGCGTCAAGCTGCACGACTACGGCTGCACCCTGCGCGGCTTCCGCAGCGACGTGGTCAAGAACCTGAAGCTGTACGGAGAGATGCACCGCTACATCCCGGCCATCGCCTCGCGCATGGGCATCCGTTCTGCCGAGGTCGTCGTCAACCACCGCGAACGCATGCATGGCAAGTCCAAATACGGCCTGGGGCGCACTTTCCGCGTCATCCTCGACCTGATCTCGATCAAGTTCCTGCTGGCCTATTCGCACCGGCCGCTGCAGATCTTCGGCGGCGCCGGGCTGTTCCTGTTCCTGGCCGGCCTGGTCAGCGGCCTCTACCTGACCTATACCAAGTTCGTCCTCAACCAGGGCATCGCCGGCCGGCCGCTGCTGTTCTTCACCCTGCTGATGTTCTTCCTCGGCTTCCAGGCCATCTCTCTCGGGCTGCTGGCCGAGATGCTCTCGCGCATCTACCACGAGGGACTGGACAAGAACGAATACTCCATCCGCGAACTCATCGGATTTGCCAATGAAAATATTAATGATCGCCCCCGAGCCGTTCTTTGAGCCGCGCGGGACCCCTTTTTCCGAATACTTCCGCATCCGGGCGCTGTCGGCCCTTGGGCACAGCGTGGACCTGGTCACTTATCCCTTCGGTGCGGACAAGGACATCCCGGGCCTGCGCATCTTCCGCTGCTGGCGCCCGCCCGGCATCCGGGCGGTGAAGACCGGGCCGTCGGCGGCCAAGCTGGTCCTCGATCTTTTCCTGTTCGCCAAGGCGCTCGGCCGCTTGCTCAGCGGGAAGTACGATCTGGTGCACACCCATGAGGAAGCGAACATCATGGGCGTCGTCTGCCAGAAGCTGACCAAGACCCCGCACCTGTACGACATGCATTCCTCGCTGGTACAGCAGATGGACAACTTCCGCTTCACGCGCTCCCGCGCCGTCGTGCGCTTCTTCCGCTTCATCGAGACCGCCTCCCTGAGGAACGCCGCCTCGGTCATCGTCATCTGCCGTTCGTTGTTCGACCACGCCGCCGGCATCACCGCGGCGGCCAAGCTGACCCTGATCGAGAACTTCATGGATGACCGCCCCCCGGCCAGCGACGGGGACAAGAGGCTGGGCCTGCGGAAAACGCTCGACCCCGGCGGCAAGACGATCGTCATGTACACCGGTACCCTGGAAACATACCAGGGCATTCCCCTCCTGCTCGACAGCATGCAGCGCCTGGGCGGCGAGTACCGGCTGGTCCTGGTCGGGGGCACGGCGTCCCAGGTCGAGGGCCTGCGCCTGGAACTGGCGGCCCGGGGGCTGGCGGAGAGGGTCGTGCTCGTCGGCCGGCAGCCCGCCGACGAAATTCCCTACTATCTCCAGGCGGCGGACGTGCTGGTCTCGCCGCGCACCCTGGGGACCAACATTCCCCTGAAGGTCTATTCCTACCTGGCCAGCGGCGTGCCGGTCGTGGCCACCGACCTGCCCACGCACACCCAGACCATCACTTCCGCCATCGCCGTCCTGGCCAGGCCGGAGCCGGATGCGTTCGCCGCCGGCATCGCCCGCGCGGCCGGCGGGGAGGGCCGGGCGCTGGCGGCCGCGGCCCGGGACTTCTGCCGCCGCAATTACTCCCCGGAGCGCTACCGGGAGCTGGTGGCGGCCGCCCTGGCCAAGGCCGTCCAGCCGCGGCCCGTCGCCGGCTGAACCGCGGCCGGGCCCGTTTGACAAAAAAAAGACGTTATGATAATACGAAAAAACGGAGGCAGGCCATGAATTTATCCGCCCGGGCGGCCAAGGGGACGCGGAACGGCAGGGGAACGGCAGGCACGCCTGGCGGGCCGACCGCGAGCGCAGGCCTGCGCCATTGAGCGTGCGCGGATGAACATCCATTTTTTCGCCAAGAGCGATATCGGCAAGGTGCGCTCTGCCAACGAGGATTTTTTCCTCAACGAGAAGATCGCGGACAACGAATACCTGTTCATCGTCGCCGACGGCATGGGCGGGCACCAGGCCGGCGACGTCGCCTCCAAGCTGGCCTCGGAGACCTTTTTCGACGCCTACCGCGGCCAGAGAAAAAAAGGCACGGCCATCCCGGCCAGCATGGAGCAGTCGGTGCGCAAGGCCAACAGCGTCGTGTTCCGCAAGGCGGCCGCCGACATCGAAAAGCGGGGCATGGGCACGACGTTCTCGGCCGTGGTCATCTCGGGCATGAAGGCCTACATCGCCCATGTCGGCGATTCGCGCATCTACCTGGTGCGCAAAAACCGCATCAAGCGCATCACCACCGACCACTCCTTCGTTGAGAAACTGGTGGAGGAGGGCCGGATCTCTCCCGACGAGGCCCGCGACCATCCCCAGAAAAACGTTCTCTACATGTCGCTGGGCGCCCGCGAGAGCTTCACCCCGGAGATCATGAACGACATCGTCCTCGAGGACGGCGATGCCCTGGTCATGTGCTCCGACGGCTTGAGCAACATGGTGGACGACGAGACCATAAGGAACATCACCATGGGCGACTACCCGCAGGAAGCGGCCGACGCGCTGGTGCGGCTGGCCAATGCCCATGGCGGCTCCGACAACATCACCGTCCAGGTGATCCGCCTGGGGTCCCTGGAAATGCTCGAAAAAACCAAGCCCATCCGCCTGAGCCGGCCGCGGCGCAAGCTGATCAAGGGGATCGCCGCCATGCTGCTCCTGGTCCTGCTCGCCGTCCTGGCGTACGTTTTTTTCGCAGCGAACGGCAGCCGGGCCGCTGCCAGGAACGGCATCACCCGCCCGGCCCGGCCCGTGGCGAAGAAACGGGCACCGCGCATCAGCGAGATCGATTCATCGCGGCTCAACGGCCTGGGCGTTGTCGCTGCCGACTGCCGCTTCCTGAGCGGCCGCAAGCTGCACGTCGTGCAGGGCCGGCGGCTGTTCGTGTTCCACTTGGACAGCCCGGAGATGGTCTCGATCGTCCTGGGAGCGGGCGAACAGGTCGTGCCCAGCCGGGATGGCGGGATCTATGTGCTGCGGCGCGAGCCGACGCAGGAGCTCGGCTACCAGCTCGTGGAGCGGGGCACGAACCGGACCCTGCTGCAGATCCGCCATGACGGGCAGGTGATCTCCAAGGAGAGCCGGCCCGGCAGCGTTTCCCTGTACAAGATCGCCGGCCTCCAGGGCAGCATCACCCCGGATTACATCGATGAGAACATCTTCGTCTTCCATGACCGGCAGCGCTACTTCAAGATCAAGAACTGGCAGACACCCGACAGCATGCCGGTGCTGGTGAAAGGCCTGGCCGTGACGGCAGGGTCGCGGCTGGGCTTCAAAAGCGGCCCGGAGGGCATGACCATGCTCTACAGCGACGCTGACAGCGGCCGCGCCGCCCTCTTCCGCGTCGGCAACGTTGTCGAGAAGATCAGTGAATTTCCCCTGTCGCGGCTGCCGCAGCCCCTGCTGCTGGAATACGCCGGCGGCCAGGCGTTGCTCTGCTATTACCCGGACCAATGCCTGGAGATGGAGGGTGACCTCCAGCTGGCGAGCCACCATTATTTCTTCAACAATTTCCAGCTCAGGATCGTCAAGGTGCTGGTGGACATGGCCGACGGCCTCAAGCTCATCGTCAACGACGGCAACAAGTTCTTTACCCTGACCTGCGACCCATGATCAAGATCGGCGAAAAACTGGGCCATTTCCTGATCAAGGCCGAGATCGGCCGCGGCGGCATGGGCACCATCTACTTCGCCGTGGACACCATGCTCAACCGGGAAGTGGCGCTGAAGGTCGTCCACCCGCAGCTGGCCGACAACCAGCAGCTGATGGAGCGCTTCAAGATCGAGGCCATGACCCAGGCACGCCTTAACCATCCCAACATCGTCACCATCTTCAGCTTCAACAGGATCGAGGACGAGTATGTCATCGCCATGGAGTACATCGCCGGCCGGAGCCTGAAGGAGATGCTCCAGGAAAAGAAGCAGCTCCATCCCGCCGAAGCCGTCGACATCATCACCCAGGTCGCCGAGGGGCTGCGCTACGCCCACGCCCACAACGTGATCCACCGCGACATCAAGCCGGCGAACATCCTGGTCAGCCGCGACGGCAAGGTGAAGATCTCGGATTTCGGCATCGCCAAGATCCTCGGCGCCCAGGGCTTGACCAAGACCGGCATCCTGATCGGCACGCCCTGGTACACCTCGCCGGAGCAGATCGTCGGCAAGGAGATCGACTTTCGCACCGACCTGTATTCCCTCGGGGTCACCTTCTACGAGCTGCTCACGGGCCGGGTGCCGTTCGATTCCGAGACCAACTCCGAGTTCCAGATCCAGAAAGCCCACCTGGAGACCCCGCCGCCGCGCCCGTCCATCTTCAACCCGGAGATCGGCATCAAGCTGGAAAAGATCATCCTGCAAGCCCTGCAGAAAAAAGTCGAGAAGCGCTTCCAGAACGCCCGCGACATGATCGAGGAATTGCACGGGGTGCGCAGCGACCTGACGCGGGCGGGCATGAGCGCCCCGCTGGAGGTCACCCAGAGGATCGTCAGGCGCAGCGAGGGCAAGCGCCGCCTGTTGCTGCTGCCGCTCAAGGCCCTTGCCTTCCTGGCCCTGCTCGTGGCCGGGATCGCCCTGTTCCTCGTCCTGACCGGGAAGAGCGGCATGGACGAGAGCAGGATCGGGCCGGCGGACAGGCCGGCTCCACGGGATTCCGGGGCGCTGCCGCCCCAGGGAACGGCGAAACCGGCCGCAACGACGGCAGGGGAGGCGGGCATGGCGGCCGTCCCGGTATCGGGGGCCAGCGCGGGCCCGCCCGGCCAGGGTGCTTCCCAACAGGCCCCCGGCGCCGAGGCGGATACGATCCGGGGCGCCGCGCCGGTCCCGGCGGATGCCTCCGGTGCCGCGCCGCGCGAATCCGGGCAGCTGCCGCCGGCCGGCAAGGACGAGGACTCCGCCGGCCAGCCGCTGCGCCGTGATGAGTCCCTGAAAACCACTGAGACGGTCCAGCGGCCTTCAGGCCGGGAAGCCGCCCCGGAACCGCCGGAGAATGGCGCCAGGTCCCTGGGAAGCCTGGACGAGGAGTTGGAGCGCCTGCGCCGCCTGCTGGAAACCAGGAATTTCATCGCTGCCGACCGCCTGGCGAACGCCCTGATCCGCTCCCAACCCGAAAGCAGGGCCTTCCCCATGCTGGGCAAGGTCAAATTCCTCCTCGGCCAGTTCCCGGCCGCCGCCAAGCTCTGGACGCGCGCCCTGCAGGAGAACATGCTGGTCTCCCTGGAGATGGTGCACGTGCACGGCGGCGCCGATGATTTCTGCCTCGGCCAGCTGAAGTTCAAGAAAGGTCTCATCCTCTTCAATTCCGATACCCGCGGCGATCACAGCCTGGCCCTCACTGCCGCCAATCTCCATCGGCTTACCCTGGGCGCCGACCTGGCCATCCACGTCAGCGGAACGGTCGGCGGCCAGGAGATCGATGAAAGTTTCATGGTGACCGGCAAGCTGCGCCGGCTGCACAAGGAGAAGTTCCTTGTCGATTTCATCAACGAACATGTGTTTTAGGAGGCATGGATGAAAAAAGATCAGCTCCCGGCGCCGTCCATCCTGGGCCGCGCCTGCGCCGGTTTTTCTTTCGCCGGCTTATGGCAGGAAACCAAGGTCCCCTTGCTGCTGGCCCTGCTCGCGCTGGCCGCGGTACTGGCGATGCTCCTCTGGCTCGCCCGCCGGCGGCGCCGGGACGACTTCCCCGAGATCCAGCCCGGGACCCCCTCCTCCAGGCCCGATCTGGGCATGACCCAGGTCGAGGATGCGGAGAGCGGCGTCGAGCGCAAGCCCTCGCCTTCCCCCGGCATCCATGGCAAGATCGAGGTCCTGGTCGGGGGCCAGCAGATCAGCTCCTACCTGGTCACCGACAACCCCCTGCCCATCGGCCGCGATCCCGGCCAGGCCCTGGTGATCATCCAGGAACCGATCGTTTCCAAGCTGCATTGCCAGGTCTACGCCCAAGGCGGCCAGGTCTTTGTCAAGGACCTCAATTCCACCAATGGCATCTATGTGAACGACGTGAAGATCAGCGAGCGGCAGCTGCAGGACGGGGACGCGATCTTCCTCGGCAAGAAGGGGACCGTGCGGGTCATCTACCGCCGCTAGGAGGCAGCATGAAGCGCATGATCGTCCTCGCCGTCGCCCTGGCTTCCATCGCCGGCCATGCCTGGGGCCAGAAGCCGGTCGACAGGGCCAGCCTGCTGCAGGACCCCGAATGGAAAAAGGTGTATGATGACTATGTGCCCGACGCGGGATGGATCGCCAGCCTGAGGAAAAGGTCGGAGGAACTCCGCGTCGATGTCTATTTCGCCTTCTGGTGCAGCGATTCCCTGAACCATGTTCCGGTGTTCCTCAAGATCATGGACGCGGTCAATGCCCCGGGATTCCAGGCCGCCTTTTATGAAGTGGAGCGCAAGGCTCTTCCGGAGCAGAAGTACTATGTCGAGGGTTTGCAGGTGGAAAGAGTTCCCACTTTCATCTTCTACGCTGCCGGCGGCGAGATCGGGCGCATTGTCGAGAATCCATCCGCTTCCATCCTGGAAGATATCCTTGCCATCGCCAGCGGAGGCCAAAATTAAAAGACCAGCCATCGTTGTTTTGTCGCTCACGCTCGTTTGCTCCCTGATCCTGCGCGCGGTGCCTGCCGATGCGGCACCGCCGGTCCCGGCCGCCGAAAAAGGTTCAACCGCCGTTCCGGAAAAAGCCGGGGACGAAGGCAACGCCTTTGTGGAGCAGGAATCCCCCGTGTTTGAAAATGAAAAACCCAGGCGGGGCGCTCCCCTGGTGGTGGGGGCCGCGGTCGTGCTCGTTGTCGCGGCGGTATATTTCCTGGCCCTCAAGAAACCCAGCACCGCCAGCACCAGGATCGAGGTGAATTCGGTCCCTGACGGCGCCAATATCACTCTGGATGGCCGGAATTCCGGCAAGGTGACCTCTTATACGTTTCCGAACGTGACCCCGGGATCCCACGCCGTGAAATTGAGCAAGAGCGGATACGAGGATTTCCTCACGACCGTGATCGTCCGCAAAGGCCAGACGGCGGTGGTCAATGCCGCGCTGATCCCGGTGCAATAAGAAAAAAGAAAGTTCGACGTTCGATGTTCGAAGTTCGGAGTTGAAGACACTTCCCCAGTCCGATATTTAAAATTCAAGGGCACGCTTTTCGTCCACTGATGGTTTCAGGTCACTGCGAAATGCAGAATGATGAAATCCAGGAAAATTTCAAATGCAGCAGAAAATAACGTTGAAGATCCTCTTTGTTCCTGAACATCGAACGTCGAACGTCGAACCTCGAACCTCCGCTTCTGTTTCTTAGAGATATGGCGCCAATTCGATCACGGAAGGGGGGTGGCTCTGCTTCATGAAATACTCGGGCACGAGCTTCATGTTCAGGGCGGCTTCATCGGCGGTGCGGAACCGGCCCCAGAGCACCAGCCAGCAGGCGCGGCCGTCGCGGTTGGTCTTGTTGAGCAGGAAAAAGCCGCTCTTGTCCTCCAGATGGGCGTAAGCGGTGCGCACGGACGCCTTCAGGCAGTCCAGCTCGAGCAGGATGCTGTGCGTGATCCCGGAGGCGAGCATCTCGGAGCGCCAGATAGCGCCGGCGGCATGGAAATTGCCGGCGGCGAAGCGCTGGCGGGCCTGCGCTTCGCCGGCCGCGTTCCCTGCCGTGATGGGCCGTGGCTCGGGCGCGGCGGGCTTGCTGGCCGGCGGGGTTTCCTGCGCGGCGGGTTCCGTTGCCGCCGGGGAACCTGTCGCCTGGGTGTTCGCGGTGCTGACGGACGGGGCCGGGACGGGCTCGATGCCGGCGGGAACCCCCGGCCGCGAGGTTTGGGCGGCGCGGGGTCTGGCCGTGGCGGCGGGGGCGACGGCCTTTTCGGGGGGATCGGCGGGGCGGGTGAACCAGAGGAAGGCCCCGATGAGGACAGCGGCCAGCAGGATGGAGAGGAAGGAGATGCTCAGCCAGCGCGGTTTCTGCTTCTCGGGCCTGAGGAAAGGCTGCGGTTGCGACCGTTCCCTGGCCAGGCTGCGCTCAACGGGGATCTCCTTCGCCGGCGCTTCCGTCTCGAGCGGCTCGGGAGGCATGAGATCGGGGAGAGCCGGCATGGCCAGGGCTTCATCCTCTCTCCCGTCCCCGCCTTCGCTCTCGACCGAGATCTCGGGAAGCTCGGCCAGGGGCATGTCCTGGATGGCGGTTTCATCGATCATGGCCGGCATCTCGATATCGACCTCCACCGGGGCGCTCGCCGGCGACTGGCCAAACAGGCTGTCCAGCTCCTTGAAGTCGAGGCCGGGGACCTTTTCGGCCTCCCTTTTTTTCAGCATTCCGGTCAGCAGGAAGAAATAGAGGATCTTCAGGATGCGGTACTTGCGCTCGGCGGGGAAATCCAGCAGCACCGTCTCCAGGCGCTGGGGAGTTTGAAAGCGGGAGAAGACCTCCTGCTGTTCGCCATCGAGGGCATACATGGCCCGCTTTCCGGGGTCCTGGCTCTGCTGCAGCTCGCCGGACAGCGAGCCCAGCTCCTCCCAGACGATGTTCACGTCCATCTGCGTCATGATGTAGTGGGCCACGACAACGGGGATGCTCACGTCCAGGCTGACCAGCCGGTTGGGCGGCGGCTCCTGCACCAGCTGGTAGTTGCCGCTGCTCCAGCGCAGGACGCTGCAGGCAATGAGCCGGACCTGCTCGCGCGTGGCCTGGATCAGGCCGTCGAGGGAGAGGACGCCGTTCTCCACCAGGATCTTGCCGAACGATTCGCTGATCTTGTTGCCGGACTGGTAGGGGGCCAGGACTTCCGGAATGACCAGCTTCTTGGCCAGGAGGACATGGTCGATCCGGTCGGCTTCATCCGATGAGATCGCCCAGCTGATCTTGCCGCGGTTGAGGTAGAACACCTTCAGTATCTCGTTCTGCCTGAAATAGAGGATCCCGGTCTGGTTGACTTCGTAGAGGGCGAGCAGCAGCTTGGCCGGCGCCGTTTCGTTGAGCGTTCCTTGGTCCGCGATCATGAGTGTCCTCCGCCGGGCGCGGGCGTCGCCCGACTGCTCATCATTGTAGCCGCCGGCGCCGAAAAGTCAAGAGACGGAAAAGGCCCCGGGGTTCAGCGGCCGGAAACTTTTTTTTCGTGGTCCAGCAGCCACTGCTTGCGCCACAAGCCGCCGCCGTAGCCGGTAAGGCGGCCGCTGTGGCCGATGATACGGTGGCAGGGGACGATGATGGCCACGGGGTTGCGGTGGTTGGCGCCGCCGACGGCGCGGCCGGAATAGGGATGGCCGATGGCGCGGGCGATGCCGCCGTAGGATAGGGTGCGACCGAAGGGCACTTTGCGCAGCGCCGCCCAGACCCTTTTCTGGAAAGCCGTGCCCCGCAGGCTGAGCGGCACCTCGAATTTCCGGCGCTTGCCCGCGAAGTACTCGTCGATCTGCCGGCAGGCCAGGAGCAGGGGCTCGGGGATGCTGTCCGCCTGCGGTCCGGGCTGTTCGCAG
This sequence comes from Acidobacteriota bacterium, assembly GCA_025456205.1. Lineage (GTDB taxonomy): Bacteria > Acidobacteriota > Aminicenantia > UBA2199 > UBA2199 > UBA2199. The sequence continues at coordinate 88,481 of JALOLA010000004.1, forward strand.
AATTCGACCGCCTGGATCCATTTATCATTGCCGCTGACGCGCAGGAAACCAATGGGGGTCTGGCAATAGGCGCTTGCCGTATGGTTCTTTTTCGCCGGCTTGCCGGCCGGGTTGGCGGACATTACTTGAGGATGGCTTCGAGCCGTTCGTTCACGGCCGCCCAGTTGACGATGTTCCAGAAGGCATCGACGAACTTGGCACGGTCGTTCTTGTAATCCAGGTAGTAGGCATGCTCCCAAACATCGAGCACCAGCAGGGCGCGGAACATGGGGATGACGTTGGTGTTGTGCTTTTCGACCTGCATCAGCAGCGGCCGGTTGGTCATGCGGCAGAAGACGAGCGTCGCCCAGCCCGATCCCTCGGTGCTGATCGCGGTCTGGCTGAACTCTTTTTTAAAGCGCTCGAAGCTGCCGAATTCGGAGTCGATGACCTTGGCGAAGAGTCCATGGGGCTTGGGCTCGGTCTTGGCCGCGGGCGCCAGGTTTTCCCAGAACAGGGTGTGCAGCAAGTGGCCGGCGGCGTTGAAGGAGAGCGCCTTGCTCAAGGCCTTGGCATCGCCGTCGCTGTTGTCGCGCCGGTTCTTGTCCAACGTTTCCAGGATGGCATTGGCGCCGTTGACATAGGCCGCGTGGTGCTTCTGGTGATGCAATTGCAGCTGGGGTTCCGTAATGTATGGCTCCAATTCCTTGGTACCGAATCCCAATTGCGGAAGGACATAGGGCTTCTTTTCCATGGTGCCTCCAAAAAATCTTCAGTTGTCGCACTTGTAAGTATAAAAAGCGGGAAAAAAAATGTCAAGTAGCCCATAGCAAAAGGATAAAATTTTTGTATTTGCTGATTATCCAATGCAGTAGCCTGTTAACGACAGCATTGCTGCTGGAGCCCGTGCCGGGCTGAAAAAATTAAAAAATGTATGGGGAAAGGAGCAGGGCCCGATCGGAAGAGATGATCGGAACGCATTTTTATCCGGTTCATGCGCGGTTCACTGACACAGACACTACCACTATCACTGAATCTCGGTTATAATCGCGTCCTGGAGGCCCGATGAAAAGGAAAATTTGCATTCTGGCGATCTGCTGGTTGTCGACCCTGCTGGCGGCGGACGATATGCTGACCGTGGCTGAAAGCTCGAATTACGCCAAAACGTCCCTGTACCAGGACGTCATGGATTTCCTTTACCGCGTGCAGAAAAAGTCGGACCTGGTGAGGGTCCTGCCCCTGGCGACTTCCAGCGAGGGGCGCATGGTCCCGCTGGTGATCGTGAGCAGGGACCGGGTGGTCCGTCCCGGCGACCTGGCGCTGTACGGCAAGCCGGCGGTACTGGTCATGGCCAATATCCACGCCGGGGAGGTCGAAGGCAAGGAAGCGTCCTTGATGCTCATCCGCGACATCGTTCTCGGCAAGCTGCCCGGCCTGCTCGAGAGCCAAGTGCTGCTCTTCGTCCCCATCTTCAACGCCGACGGCAACGACAAGCTGGGGCGCAACCGCCGCGACATCGGCCCTGAGCTGGCCGGCGTGCGCTACAACGGACAGAACCTGGACCTGAACCGCGACTTCCTGAAGCTGGAGTCCCCTGAAGTGCAGGCGCTGGTCGGACTGTTCAGCGACTGGGACCCGGTGCTGACGGTCGACATGCACACGACCAACGGCTCCCCTCACCGCCATCCGGTGACCTACTCCACCCTGCTCAACCCCAACAGCGACAAGGCGCTCGGCGATTTCATGTGGCAGAAGCTTTTTCCCGCCGTGGCGCGGACTCTGAAGGTCGCCCACGGCTACGACAGCATACCCTACGGCAACTTCGTCGACCGCGAATTCCCGGAAAAGGGCTGGGAGAGCGACGCTCTCGAGGCGCGCTACGGGACCAACTATATCGGCTTGCGCAACCGCTTCAGCATCCTCGATGAGAATTATTCCTACTGCGATTTCCGCACCCGGGTCCTGGCCGCGCGGGCTTTCGTGGCCTCCATCCTCTCCTACACGGCCAGGAACATCGGCGCCATGGCCGAGATGGCGCGCCGGGCCGACCGCGATACGGCCGCCCGCTTCAGCCGCGGCGAATTCGTCCTCGAGTTCACCCGCGAACGGCTCTTCGACATGACGGTGAAGAGCTACGAGTTCGCCAAGGTGGCCATCACGCCCGAGGAGCGGTCCAAGAATCCTTCATGGACGGGCGAGTTCATCATCAAGAAGACCGATGTGCAGAAGGATTATACGATACCTTACTTCTCCCTGGCCGTTCCCGTGCGGACGCTGCCTCTGCCGGCAGGCTACGTGCTGGCGCCGCACCAGGGCGAGGCCCTGGCCAACCTCAAGCGCCACGGTATCCGCGTGGAACGCGTCCTGGAAGCTTTCCGCGCCGAGGCCGAGAGCTTCGTGATCGCCGCGGTCGAGCCCGGCAGGAACATCTACCAGGGCCGGGTGCAGAACGCCATCAAGGGGCATTACGAGAAAGCCGCTGCCGACATCCCGGCCGGCTCGTACTTCATCGGGCTGGACCAGCCCCTGGCGCGCCTGGTGCCGGTGCTGCTCGAGCCCGAGTCCGTGGACAGCCTGGCCGCCTGGGGCTTCTTCAACCGCGTCATCGTCCAGCAGTGGAGCAACCGGCCGGGCCCCTATCCCGTCCGCCGCCTGGCGCAGCGCCCGCTGGTCCCCATGCTGAGCGAGTGAGGCGGCCATGCTGGAGACCCTGAGCGAGCGGCTGGGCAAGGTCCTGCGCTATCTCCGCGGCGAAGTCAAGATCACCGAGGAGAACATGCAGCAGGCCCTGAAAGAGATCCGCATGTCCCTGCTCGAGGCCGACGTCAACTTCAAGGTGGTCAAGAAATTCATCGAGAGCGTCCGCTCCCAGGCCGCCGGCCGCGATGTGCACGAGAGCCTCAATCCCACCCAGCAGGTGATCAAGATCGTGCAGGCGGAGCTGACGGCCATGCTGGGCTCCGAGAACCGCGAGCTGAACCGCAGCCCGCTCAAGCCGACGGTGATCATGCTGGCCGGCCTGCAGGGCTCGGGCAAGACCACCACCGCCGGCAAGCTGGCCCTGCTTCTTAAGGGCCAGGACAAGAGCTCCCTGCTCTGCTCCTTCGACCTGAAGCGGCTGGCGGCGGGCGAGCAGCTGGAGGCCGTCGCCCGCGACAGCGGCATCCACTATTTCAAGGACGACAGCGCCGACCTGGCCGAGCGGGCGCGCCGGCTGAGAAAAGCGGCGCTGGACACGGGCTACGACTATGTCATCGCCGACACCGCCGGCCGCCTGCACATCGACGGGGAGCTGATGGCGGAGCTGCGCCGGGTCAAGGAGGTGCTGCAGCCCACCGAGACCGTTTTCGTGGCCGACGCCCTTACCGGCCAGGACGCGGTCAACTCCACCCAGGCCTTCGCCGAGACGGTCGGGGTCGATTCGATCATCCTGACCAAGCTCGACGCCGACGCCCGCGGCGGGGCCGCGCTCTCCATCGTCAGCGTCACCGGCCGGCCGATCAAGTTCATCGGCACCGGCGAGAAGCCCGGGGACCTGCAGCCCTTCCATCCCGGGCGCCTGGCCTCCAAGATCCTGGGCATGGGCGACATGCTGACCCTGATCGAGAAGGCGCAGAAGGACTTTGATGAAAAGCAGGCCGAGGCCCTCTCGCGGCGCATGCTGGAGAACGAGTTCGGCCTGGACGACTTTCTCGCCCAGCTCAAGCAGATGGAGAAGCTGGGGCCCATGGACGAGGTGATGGCCATGATGCCCAACCTGGGCTTCAAGGGCAGCCTCGCCGGCCTGCAGATGGACCCGAAGCGCCTGCGCCACCTGATGGCCGTGATCGAGTCCATGACCCGCAAGGAGCGGGAGAACCCGCGCATCATCGACGGCCGCCGCCGCCTGCGCATCTCCCGGGGTTCGGGGCGGCCCGTTTCCGAGGTCAACCAGGTGCTGAAAAGTTATCAGGAAATGAAAAAAAGCTTCAAGAAGCCCTTTTTCCGCAAGATGTTGAAAAAATTTGACAATTTTTCCAAAATAAGGTAGATTGATGTTTCGCAAGTTCAAATAGGAGCAAATTTCATGGTCGTTATCCGCTTGACAAGATTCGGTGGGAAAAAGAAGCCGCATTACCGCGTTGTCGCCGTTGACAGGGAAAAACCCAGGGAATCGAGATATATCGAATTGCTTGGCCAGTACAACCCCCTGACCAGCCCGGCCCAGATCAAGATCGACCTGGAAAAATACAACCAGTGGATCCAGAAGGGAGCCCAGCCGTCCGTGACGGTCAAATCGCTCGTGAAGAAACTAAATACAGGGAAGTAAGGAGGGCAGCGTGAAACAACTAGTTGAATCTGTATGCAAAGCGTTGGTCGACAATCCCGATGAAGTCACGGTGACTCAGATCGACGGCGAACAGACCACGATCCTGGAACTTCGCGTGCACCAATCCGACCTGGGCAAGGTGATCGGCAAGCAGGGGCGGACCGCCCGCGCCATCCGTACCATCCTGGCCGCCGCCGGCATGAAGCAAAGAAGGCGCTTCAACCTGGAAATAATCGAGAGTTTTGAACAGCAGCCTCACTGATCATCATTGGTTCGTATCGGCAAGATTTTAAGGACGAGAGGAAATAAGGGGGAAGTGGTCGTCAGTTTTTCCCCCGCAGCCGCCGCGCCGGGAGAGGGCAGCGCGGTCGAGGTCAGGTCGAGCAAGCGTGTTTTTCCCCTGACCATCGAGCACATCGCCGCTTCCGGCAGCGATGGCGTCATCTCCTTCACCGGCATTGGCACCATCGGCGAGGCGGTGCGCCTCGTCGGCTGCTCGCTCTGGGCCGATGGCCCGGCCCCGGAATCCCTTGCCGGGGGGGCGTCCACGGCCGCCGGCGATCCCGCCGCCGGCGTTCTCGGCTTTCGCGTCTTCGACCTGCAGGGGGAGTGCTGGGGGATGGTCAGGGCCCAGCCCAGTTTTTCGCTGAACCAGGTCCTGGAGATCGAGGATGCCGCCAGCGGCGAGACCGTCTATGTTCCCTGGCACGAAAGCCTGGTGGTGAAGGTCGATCGCCGGGCCGGTTGCATCGTTATCGACCCGCCGGCGGGATTGCGGGACCTGAACCGATGAAATTCTCGATCATCACCATCTTCCCCGACCTGGTGCGCAACTTCCTGGGCTACGGCCTGCTGCAGAAAGCCGTGCAGAACGGCCTGCTGCAGGTGGATGTCCACGACCTGCGCGCCTTCAGCAGCGACAAGCACCGCAAGGTGGATGACCGCCCCTTCAGCGGCGGACCGGGGATGGTGCTGATGCCCGATCCGCTCTTCCGTGCCGTCGAGAGCATCCAGGCCGGTCAGCAGGGACGGGTCATCCTCTTTTCGGCCTATGGCCGCGTCCTGAAGCAGAAGCGGGTCAAGGAACTGTCCGCCCTGGAGCACCTCATCCTGATCTGCGGCCGCTACGAGGGCGTCGACCAGCGGGCCATCGATGCCCTGGTCGACGAGGAGATCTCCCTGGGCGAATACGTCCTGATGGGCGGCGAGGTCGCCGCCGGGGCGCTGCTGGAGGCGGTCAGCCGCATGATCCCCGGCGTGGTCGGCAATCCCGAGTCGGTTCAGGCCGACTCCTTCTATGAACAGGACCAGTACACTTTCCCGCAGTACACCCAGCCGCGCTCCTACCGCGGCCTCGCTGTCCCCGAGGTGCTGCTTTCGGGAAACCACCAGGAGATCGTGGCCTGGCGCCACAAGCACAGAAAAACAAGGAGAAAGACGAATGAAGCAGATCGTTGAATGCGTTCCCAATTTTTCCGAGGGCCGCGATGCGGGCGTCATCGAGCAGATCACCGCTGAGATAAAAAAAACGGCCGGCGTGGAGTTGCTGGACGTCGATCCCGGGCGCGACACCAACCGCACGGTGGTCACGTTCGCCGGCAGCCCGGCTGCCGTCGAGGAAGCGGCGTTCCAGGCCATCCGCAAGGCCGCCGAGGTGATCGACATGTCCATGCACAAGGGGGCCCACCCGCGCATGGGGGCCACCGATGTCTGTCCCTTCGTCCCCGTGGCCGGTGTGACCATGGCCGACTGCGTCGAGATCGCCAGGAAGGTCGCCAGGCGCGTGGGCGAGGACCTGTCCATCCCGGCCTACCTCTACGAGGAGGCGGCCGCCAGCCCGGAGCGCCGCAGCCTGGCCTATATCCGCGAGGGCGAGTACGAGGGGCTGCCCGAAAAATTGAAAAAGAAGGAGTTCAAGCCCGACTACGGCAAGGCCGTGTTCAACAAGAAGGCCGGGGCCACCGTCATCGGCGCCCGCGAATTCCTCATCGCCTACAACGTCAACCTCAACACCCGCAACGTCAAGCTGGCCAAGGAGATCGCCAACCGCATGCGCGAGAAGGGCTACACGGTCAAGAACCCCGAGACCGGGGCCAGGGAGACAGTGCCCGGGACGCTCAAGGCCGTGCGCGCCGTGGGCTGGTACATTCCCGAGTACCAGATGGCCCAGATCTCGGTGAACCTGCTCAACTACAACACCACGCCGCTCTACCGCGTGTTCGAGGAGGCCGAGCGCCTGGCCGCCGAGTTCGGCGTGCGCGTGACCGGCAGCGAGCTGGTCGGGCTCATCCCGCTGGAAGCGGTGCTGCAGGTCGGCCGCCATTTCCTGCGCAAGCAGGGCAACAGCCGCGGCGTGGATGAAAAAGAGCTGGTGCGCGTCGCCGTGCAGAGCCTGGGCCTCGCCGAGCTGACCCCGTTCCATCCCGAGCACAAGATCATCGAGTACCGCTTCCGCCGCAAAGGACCCCTGGCCGCCATGGACCTGGTGGCGTTCTGCGCCGAGCTGGCCTCCGATTCGCCGGCGCCGGGCGGCGGCAGCATCGCCGCGCTCAACGGCGCCCTTTCGGCCGGTCTCAGCGCCATGGTCGGCAACCTGACGTTCGGCAAGAAGGGCTACGAGGACGTGCGCGGCGAGATGGAGATCGTCGCCGAGAAGGCCCAGCCGCTGAAGGATTTCTTCATCGAGGCCATCGACAAGGACACCGAGGCCTTCAACCGCCTCATGGCCGCGTTCGCCCTGCCCAAGAAGAGCGACGACGAGAAAAAGGCCCGCCAGGAAGCCATCGACGAGGCCACCAAGGGAGCGACCCTGGTGCCGTTCACCGTCCTGGAGCGGTCGCGCACGGCGGCCGAGCTGGCGCTGGCCGTGGCCAAGAAGGGCAACCGCAACTCGCTCTCCGACGCCGGCGTGGCCGGCCTGGCCGCCGCCTTGTGCGCCGAGGGAGCGCTGTACAACGTGCTGATCAACACCCAGGACATGGCCCCCGGCTCCTTCCGCAGCGAGACCCGCGCCCAGGCGCGCAACATGTGCGCCTGCGTTCTGGAGACCGCCGCCAGGATCAAGGCGGAGATGGACAAGGCGCTGGCCGATTAAAAAAAGAACTTTCGTGACGAGTGACGAGTGACGCGTGACGAGAAAGAAAAAAGTAGATGCCTGACGGTGATGAATATATGGAGAGGCCGGCATTGGGTGTTCGTTGCATCTTTGCGTAGGGGCGGTTCGTGAACCGCCCTGTTCAGTAAAGGGCGCGAGAGCCTGCCCTCAAGGGGGGACGGATGAAGAATGGTCACCTGGCGATTTCAGTAATGCTGCTTGTTTTTCTGGCGACGGCGGTGTGGGGCGCGGATGACCCGGCGCTGGACACCCTGCCCATCGGGGCGTCGCCCCACCGCCTGGAGCTGGCCGTGCTGCCGGCCGGCCGGGCCATGGACACGGCCTCCGGCCGCGAGGTGGCCATGGCTGAACTGGTGCAGCTGAACCTCGAGAAGGACGTGTACGTCGTCGGCGAATACCACGACAGCCACGCCTGCCACGCCTGGCAGAAGGAGTTCATCGAGGCGCTGGCCAAAGAGCGCCCGCGCCTGGTGGTGGGGTTCGAGTTCTTCACCCGCGACGATGACCCGGCCCTGGCGAGCTACCTGGAGGGAAGGATCAGCGAGGCCGAGCTTCTGCAGCAGACCGGCTGGTACCGGCGCGGCGCGCTGAATTTCGGCTACACGCGTTTGGTGCTGGAAACGGTGAAGCGCCTGGGGCTCAAGGCCGTGGGGCTGAACGTTCCCCGCGAGCTGGTCAGCCGCGTGGCCAAGAAGGGGTTCGCCTCCCTGGCGGCGGCGGAGAAGGCCCTCTTTCCCGGCGGTGAGCGCAGCCTTCCCGAGCACGAGTTCTTCATCAAGAGCACCTTCGGCGATTTCGCCGTCCAGGTGCCGCCCTGGTTCCGCAATATTTACGCCGCGCAGAAGTGCTGGGACGTCGTCATGGCCGACTCCATGCGCCGCGCCCTGGCCCGTCCCGGCTTCCGGGGCTATAAGGGGGTGATCATCGCCGGCAGCGCCCACGTGGCCTATGGGCTGGGCATTCCCTGGCGCTACCGCCTGCTGGCCGGGCGCGACAAGGTCATGACCCTGGTGCCGGTGACCGTCCCCACTAAAAAAAAGGAGAGCGCAGGCGATGAAAACCCCATGGTCAGGGCCCTGGCCGGCCAGATGCAGCCGGCGGCGCTTTTTTCGCGGGGATTGGCCGACGCCGTTTTCGCGGTAGCCGCCGAGGAAAAACCGTTCTTTGCCGAGGCGGGCTTCAGCGGCAAGCTGAATAGCGACGGGCTTTATGAGATCGAGCGCGTCGGCGCGGACACCCCGGCGGCGGCGCAGGGGCTGAGAAAGGGAGACATCATCCTGGCCATCGACGGCGCCCCGGTCAAGACGCTGGAGGGGCTGCGCCTGGTCCTGGCCCAGAAGAACTGGAACGATTTGTTGCAGCTTGATATTCGCAAGAAAATGATCCTGAGTCCAGAAAAGGGTGGCGAATAAGAGACTGCTTGTAATTCGCAATCCGTGATTCGTGATTCGCTAAAAACGGAAGGCCTGATGTGATCCGTGAATTGGAAGAGCGCAGCACTTCAAGAATGTGTCTTTTAGTGCACCTGCGAATTACGAATTACGCTTCACGAATCACGGAGCCGGCCTAGCTCTTGGCGTCTCCGCCAGGAAAGACCTTGTCGACCAGGATCAGCATGACGAAGAAAATGAGCATGAAGGCGAAGAGCGCCAGCATGCCCTTGCCGCTGACGGCCAGCGCCTGCTCGAACACGCGCATCACGCTTTCCTTCATGGTGTCCTCCTAGCGGACCAGGGCCAGGATCAGGCCGCCGGCCAGGACCGAGCCGATCTGTCCCGAGACGTTGGCGCTGACCGCGTACATCAGCAGGAAATTGGACGGGTCTTCCTTCAGGCCCATGGTATGGATCACCCGCGCCGACATGGGGAAGGCCGAGATGCCGGCCGCCCCGATCATGGGGTTGACCTTCTTCCTGAGGAAAAGGTTGAGCGCCTTGGCGAACAGCACGCCGCCGGCCGTGTCGAAGACGAAGGCGACGAGGCCGAGGCCGATGATGAACAGCGTGGTGACCTGCAGGAAGCGCTCGGCGGTCATGGTCGAGGCGATGGTGATGCCCAGCAGCAGGGTGACCAGGCTGGCCAGCTCGTTCTGGGCGGCGAGCGAGAGCTTCTTCAGCACCCCGCTTTCGCGCACCAGGTTGCCGAACATCAGGAAGCCGATCAGGGCCACGGCCGTCGGGGCGAACAGGCCGGTGAGCACCGTGACCAGGATGGGGAAGAGCACCAGGGTGGTATGCGAGATCTTCTTGGGCGCGTCGTCCATGCGGATCAGGCGCTCGCGGCGGCTGGTCAGCAACCGGATCACCGGCGGCTGGATGATCGGCACCAGCGCCATGTAGGAATAGGCGGCCACCGAGATGGGGCCCAGCAGATTGCGGGCGAAGCGGCTGGCCACGTAGATGGAGGTCGGGCCGTCGGCCGAGCCGATGACGCCGATGGCCGCGGCCTCCTTCAGGCTGAAGCCGAAGAACGCGGCGGCCAGCATGGTGAAGAAGATGCCGAACTGGGCGGCGGCGCCGAAGAACAGCAGCATCGGCTTGCGGAATAGGGGACTGAAGTCGATCATGGCGCCGATGGCGATGAAGATGAGCAGCGGGAAGATCTCGGTCAGGATGCCGACGCGGAAGAACAGCGAGAG
>JALOLA010000046.1 GCA_025456205.1 Acidobacteriota bacterium
GATCGATTTTTTGGAAATCCGTTATTATACCAAAACCATGGCCCCGGCAATGGCATGGGTTGACATGCGGTTCGCAAAAATAACGGTCAGGGCAAGGACTGCGGTGCCGGACCGGCGTTATAACCATCCTGTGTTTCATGACGGGTATCGGCGCGTAACCATGAGCATGGACTGCAGGCTGAGAAATAAATCTTAGAGCGGAGTAATGTCTATGAAACGCAAAGCTCCATTGTTTTCCCGGCCGGGAAAGCGTCTCACGCAATCGGATAGCGGCAGTGTCCTGATTTATACTGTTATCGCGAGTCTCATCGTGGCGTCGTTAAGTATCACCTATTTTTCCTCAACCATGAAAATATAGGTGTTTTCGGCAACCTTCTTCAATGGCTCGCCGGTATTCCCCCGTGGCAACAGCCAGCAGACGGCGTATTTTCCCCTGAAATACTTCATGGTGCGGCGGATCGCCTTCTCCAGGTCGAATTCCTGCCGGACCACGATATTGACCACGATCATGAGCCAGTTCACCGAATAGTGGCTGATGTTCGATCCGCCCCTGAGCAGCTGCACCACCGAGGGGCCGGCCGTTTTCTTTTTGGCATGGCCGAAATCGGGGGCGTCAGCCTTGCCGACCGTCTTCAGCCCGGTCAGCTTGGGGAACTCGATGCCGGCCCAGCGGGCCACCGCAGGGGAAGAAGAGATCCTGTCATAGTCGCAATCGTAGATGTCCATGACCAGCTCGAACTCGGCGGCCGAGCGCTCGCGAAAGAAAGGGAATTCCGGAGCAAAGGCATCGGCACAGTCGATCAGGCGCGGCAAAAGGGCCGGGGAGGCCTTGCCGCTGCGGCGGTCGTATTCATAGATGCGGGTATTTTTTCTGATCTTCCTGACGTCGGCGAATGAGCCGCGCGGCAGGTGCCAGCAGACGGCCTTGCCCGACTTGAAGTAATCGAGCGAGGAACGGATGGCGTCGTCCACGGGCAGCGCGGCGCAGGTGAAGCAGTTGAGCGCCGCCACCCGGCCGTAGCGCCGGTAGTTGATGGCGCTGGTCTCCACGTACTGGACCAGGGTGGCCCCTTCGCCCAGCCTGGGATCGGAATAGATCGGCTTGCCGAACGCCTTCATCTTGATGGCCTCGCAGGTCTGCGCGGCCCAGTTGGCCACCCGCCTGGCGTCGGGGAAGCCCCCGGCCGGCAGGTCGATGTCCATGACGATCTCTTCGCCGTACTTGTCGGTCTCCAGGCGCTTCTGGAACTCGGGATAGGGGACGGCCGATATGCCGGGCGAATACCAGGAGGTCCTGAACCCGGCCTTTTTATATGCCTTCAAGGCGTTGCGCTCGGCGTTCTTGAAGACGCCCCGGCCCTTGGAGCCGGCGGTGAGGCTGAAGGGGCCGCCCATGTAGCTGATGTTGGCGAACTGCACCACGCGGACGTCGTCGAAGCTGCGCTCGATCTGGCGCCAGCTGCCCGGCGCCTCGAAGGGCTGCAGGATCAGCGCCCCGGTCTGGTGGATGGTGATGCCGCCGTCGGTGAGGGCGTCGTAGACGCTCCGGTAGAAATCGGTGTTGAACAGGCTCCGGGCAGGGCCGATGGGGTCGGTGGAATCGATGACGATCACGTCGCACTTGCCCTTCATCTGGCGGATCACCTCGGCGCCGTCGCCGATGATGAGCTTGAAGCGCGGGTCGTCATACACGCCTTCGCTCACCGAGGGCATGTGCCGGCGGCAGAGGTCGCAGACCATGCGGTCGATCTCCACCATCGTCACCTTTTCCACCGACTTGTGGCGCAGCGCCTCGCGGGCCACGCCGCAGTCGCCGCCGCCGATGATCAGCACGTGCTGCGCGGGTTTTTTCAGGGCGAAAAGGGGCCAGTGGGCGATCCATTCGTGGTAGATGCCCTCGTCCTCCTCGGTGAGCTGCACGATGCCGTCCAGCACCAGCACGCGGCCGAAGCGGTCGGTCTCCAGGATCATCAGCTTCTGGAAGCCGGTGTCGGTCTCGGGCACGATCACCCTGGACACCTTAAAGCCATACGTCGTATCGCTGTACAGGTCCTCGAAGAACCAGAGGTCCTTGCCTTTTTTTACCAGCGCCATGCACTTGTCTCCTTGTCGCGAATTCGCAGCAATGTATTGTAGGACAAATCGGGTTGAGGTTCAAGGCTTTGGGCGCGGTTGCAGGCATTAGGCTTGTCACTTCAGGCGATAAGGAAGATGGGGGAAAAGGCAAAAGGCAAAAGTAAAAAGGCAAAAGTAAGAAAACAGCACTCGGTGTACGGTAAACGGTAGACGGTAGACGGTAGACGGAAAGAAGGTGCGCAGTAAAAGCAAATAATTGGTAAGACTAAAATCCCAAATCACAAGCACCAAAATCCAAACAAATCCCAATATCCAAATGCCAATGACCCAAACGAGAGCAATAGCGGGGCTTCTCTAAGTTTTGAGCATTCGGTAATTGGCGCTTGGTGCTTTATTTCAATTCGTTCACCGTCTGCCGTGAACCGTCAACCGTATACCAAGTTCATTGGCGCTTCGAACACTGACACTTTTTTTAATTAGGATAGCTCCTGTCGACCAGGTCGCCAACCAGCTTGTCGTCGGCCAGGTGGGGCAGGGTGATCAGGCCGCGGTCGGGATGGGCCGCGTTCCAGGCGGCGGCGGTCTCCAGGGCGTTGTCGTTGCGGGCCCAGGCGCGGCGGGCGATGCCGTTGAGCACGTCCCACTCCATGGCCGAGCGGATGATGCGGTCCTTGCCCTCGCTGCCGTCCAGCACCAGGCCGAAGCCGCCGTTGAACGACTTGCCGATGCCGACGCCGCCGCCGTTGGAAAGGACGACCATGGACATGCCGCGGGCGGCATCGCCGGCGAAATTGTGCACGGCCATGTCGGCGGTGAGGTTGCTGCCGTCGCGGATGTTGGCCGTTTCGCGGAAGGGAGAATCGGTCCCGGAGACGTCGTGGTGATCGCGGCCGAGCATCACCGGCCCGATGGCCCCCCGGCGCACCAGTTCGTTGAATTTCAGGGCGATCTTCACCCGCCCCTCGGCGTCGGCGTAAAGGATGCGGGCCTGCGTGCCCACGACCAGCTTGTTCTTGCCGGCATTTCTGATCCATTCATAATTGTCGCGGTCCATGGCCCGGCGGCCGGGGTCGAGGCAGTCCATGGCGGCCCGGTCGGTCGTCGCCAAGTCCTCCGGCCTGCCGCTGAGGCATACCCAGCGGAACGGCCCGTAGCCATAGTCGAAGCAAAGCGGCCCCATGATATGCTCGACATAGCTGGGGAAGACGAAGCCGTCGCTCTCGTCACGGCCGTTGGCCGCGACATCGACGGCGCCGGCGTCGAACACCGCCTTCAGGAAGGAGTTGCCGTAGTCCCAGAAGCGCGTGCCGCGGGCGGACATCTTCTGGATGAGCCGGTATTGCCGCACCAGCGACTCGTCGACCTGCCTGCGGAACTCGGCGGGCTGTTCGCGCAGCAGGCGCCGCCCTTCCGCGAAGCTGACGCCGGCGGGCGTGTAGCCGCCGCCGTAGGCGTCGTGGCAGGAGGTCTGGTCGGAGGCCAGCTCGATGGCGATGTCGTGGTCCAGCACGTATTGCCAGAGGTCGACCACGTTGCCGTGATAGGCGATGGAGACGGGTTTTTTCGACTTGCGGAACTCGGCGATCCAGCGGGCGATCTCGTCGAGATCAGAGGAGATCCTGGAGACCCAGCCCTGCTTGTGCCGCGTTTCGATGCGCGAGAGGTCGACCTCGGCCAGCAGGCCGATGCCGCCGGCGATCTCCACCGCCTTGCCGGCCAGGTCCTTCTGGGCCGGTATGCCCAGGTACATGCGCCCGGCGTTGAGCAGGGTCAGGTAGGTGCCATGGACGATGCCCTGGGGACCGATGTACATCCAGCCGCCGGCCGTCATCTGGCCGTAGTTGGAAACGCCCATGGCCGCGGCCTGGGCGAAGCCGGCCAGGTTGTCGTACATGCCCACCAGCATGCCGTTGGTGGAGATCACCCGCGGCGCCTCGGGGGCCGACTCGAAGAGGCCGAGCGGGTGGCCCGAGTAGACCACCAGGGTCTGGCGGTCGGTCATCTCCCGCAGGTACAGCTTGACCAGGTTGTACTGCATCCAGTTCTGGAAGACCTGGCCGCTTTCGCCGTAGGTCACCAGCTCGTACGGATACAGGGCGACGTCGAAGTCGAGGTTGTTGTCGATCATCACCTGGAAAGCCCTGGCCTCGATGATCCTGCCGGGATAGGCGTCGACGGCCCTGGCCTTCAGGGAGCCCTCGGGCCGGTAGCGGTAGCCGTAGATGCGGCCGTGCGCGTACAGCTCGTCCAGGAACTCGGGGGCGATCTCCCGGTGCAGCGGGGCCGGGACGTAGCGCAGCGCGTTCTTCAGGGCGGTCTTGGCCTGGGCGGCGCTCAGGTGGAAGCCGCGGTCCGGGGCGCGGCGGATGCCGGGCACAAAATCCTTTTTGGCGGGCAGCTCCGCGGGCAGGGCGAGGCGCCGGGCCTGGTCAAGATTCAGCGTCATGGGGGGTTGCCTCCGGCCATTTTATATGCCAAGCATGGCGGGTTGTCAAGGCCGCGGACCGAGGGCGCACCGGCGCCGGCGGGATTGACATAACGGCCATAATATTGTATGATTGCGCTTTAATCCATGAAAATATCAGTCGCTGAGCAGGCAGGATTCTGCTTTGGAGTCAAAAGAGCCTTGAAATTGATCAATGAATACCAGCGCCGAGGAAAAAAGATCCAGACTTTCGGGCCCTTGATCCACAACATCCCGGTCCTGAAGGAGCTGGCGGCCAAGGGCATCCGTCACGTGGACCGGACCAGCGAGATCGACCCCGGCAAGACCCTCTGCATCCGCACCCACGGCGTTCCCCGCGATACCGAGTTGCGCCTGCGCCGCCAGGGGATCGCCACGCTGGACGCCACCTGCCCGCTGGTCAAGAAGGGGCAGAAGATCATCGAGCGGCTGGGCAGCGACGGCAGCCCGGTGCTGATCGTCGGCGACAAGGACCACCCCGAGATCGTGGCCGCCCGCAGCTACGCCCCCAAAGTGCGCATCATCAATTCCCTGGCCGCGGCCCGGGCGCTGCCCCGCAGCCGCGAGATCAGCGTCGTGGCCCAGACCACGCTGGACACCGTTTTTTTCAAGGAAGTGGTCGCCGTCCTGATGGACAAGGCCGACCGGCTCCACGTGTTCAACACCATCTGCCAGGCCACCCAGGAGCGCCAGGAGGCGGTGCGCAAGCTCGCGCCGCGGGTGGGCGCCATCATCGTGGTGGGCAGCAAGGTGTCCTCCAACACCAAGAAGCTTTTCCAGATCGCCCGCGCCCACAACCGCAATGCCATGCGCATCGAAACCTGCGCCGACCTGCGCGGCGCCCGCACCCTGGCCCGGCTGAAAAAGTTCAGCTCGATCGGCCTCAGCGCCGGCGCCTCCACCTCGCCGCAGGAGCTGGACAACGTAAAAAAATTCTTGCAGAAGCTATAAACGCTAAGGAGACGCAACATGTCAGACACCAACGACACCATCGAGAAGAACCCGGAGGACTTCTCCGAACTGGTGAAAGAGTATGACCTGAAGGCCGTGGGTTCCAACGCCGCCCTCGAAGGCCGCATCGTGGACATTGTCGAGAACCGCGTGGTGATCGATATCGGCCAGAAGACCGAGGGCATCCTCGACCGCGAGGAACTGCTGGACTGGGACGGCAACCTGAAATACAAGGTCGGCGACACGATCAAAGTGCTGGCCAAGAACGTCAACTTCAAGGAAGGCTACATCATCGTTTCCAAGAAGCAGCTCGACGAGCAGGAAGGCTGGGAGAACGTATTCCACGCCTACAAGAAGAACGCCCCGCTGCAGGGCCGCATCACCAAGCTCACCCCCGACGAGAAAGGCTACATCGTGGACATGGGCGTGGAGATGTTCCTGCCCATGAGCCAGGTGGACATCCAGAAAGTCAAGGCGCCCAAGAAGATGCTGGGCAAGGACTTCATGTTCCTGGTCGTCAAGCTGAACAAGAAGGAGAAGAGCGGCACCGTATCGCGCCGCATCCTGCTCGAGGACGAGAAGCAGACGAAGCAGAAGCAGCTGCTGGAGTCGCTCGCCATCGGCCAGACGGCCAAGGGCATCGTGACCTCCATCGTCGACTACGGCGCCTTCGTCGACCTGGGCGGCCTGGAGGGGCTGGTGCACAAGGACAACATCTCCTACGGCCGCATCAACCACCCCCGCGAAAAACTGCGCAAGGGCGACGAGATCGAGGTGAAAGTGCTCGAGATCGACAAGGAAAGGGGAAAGATCTCCCTGGGCATCAAGCAGCGCTTCACCGACCCCTGGCTGGAGATCGATGCGAAATACCCCCTGGGCAAGCGCCTGGTCGCCAAGGTGGTCAAGATCGTCAGCTTCGGCGCCTTTATCGAGCTGGAAGAGGGCGTCGAGGGCCTGCTGCACATCTCCGACCTGACCTGGGAGGGCCGCCCGACCTCGGTCGAGGAATACGTGGCTGTCGGCGACAAGCTGTGGGTACAGGTGATCGAGATCAACAGGGACGAGCGCAAGATCAAGCTGGGCCTGAAGCAGCTGGAGACCCGCCCCGAGGAAAAATACCTGGAAAAGCACAAGCGCGGCGAGATCGTCAGGGCCAAGGTGAAGAAGATCCTCAAGTCGCGGGTTTTCCTGGGGCTGGAAGCCGGGGTCGAGGGCGTGGTGAAGATCTCCGACATCAGCTACCACCACATCGAGTCCCCGGACGAGTTCATGAAAGAGGGCGAAGAGATCGACGCCATGATCATCAGCGACGAGCTGGACCGCAACTCCAAGGTCCAGCTGGGGATCAAGCACCTGGCCGAGAGCGAATGGCGGACGTTCTTCGCCAAGCACAAGCCGGGCAGCGCCGTCGAGGTGACGGTGCGCAAGATCAACGACGCCGGCATCACCGTCGAGCTGACGCGCAGCATTGAGGGCTTCATCCGCATCGGCGACGTCGACGAGGAGAAGATCAGCGTCCAGGACCTGGAGCAGAAATTCAAGCCCGGTGACAAGATCGAGGCGCTGATCTCGCGCATCGAGATCGACCGCAAGAAGGCCTATCTCAGCCTGCGGGCCCTGACCAAGGTGCGCGAGCGCGAAGAGCTCCAGAAATACATGAAGGCCGAGGACGATTCGGTCACCACCATCGGCGACCTGCTGCAAAACGAGCTGGACAAGAAGAAATGACACTGCGGCGCTCCGGAGCAGGGGGTTGAAATGAAGTTCCTGTCGGCCCCCTGGCGCTGGAAATTCATCTCCGGCGCCTCCCAGGACGGCGAGGGCTGCGTGTTCTGCCGGGCGCTGCGCATGGCGGAGCCCGAGTCCCTCGTCTGCTTCCGCGGCGACCGCTTCTTCGTGCTGCTCAACAAGTACCCCTACAGCTCCGGCCACCTGATGATCGCTCCGCGCGCCCACCTGGCCTCGCCCGAGCAGATGGCCGCCGGCGATCTGCGCGAGATGTGGGAGCTGACCCTGCGCTCCCTGGCCATCCTCAAGGAGAGCTTCCATCCCGACGGCTTCAACATCGGCATGAACATCGGCAAGGCCGCCGGGGCCGGCGTCAAGGACCATTTCCACCAGCACATTGTCCCGCGCTGGCAGGGCGACGCCAATTTCATGGCCACCATCGGCGGCACCAGGGTGCTGTCCTGTGACCTGGAAACGGTCCTTGCCTCCCTCCGCGACGCCTTCAGCCGATGAGAAAAAAACTGCCGTGGCTGCTGCTGCCCCTGGCCGGGCTGGCCATTTTCATGATCTTTTTCGCCGGCGGCTCCACCCCTGAGCACGTCTTCCTGATCACCCTGGACAC
This sequence comes from Acidobacteriota bacterium, assembly GCA_025456205.1. Lineage (GTDB taxonomy): Bacteria > Acidobacteriota > Aminicenantia > UBA2199 > UBA2199 > UBA2199. Next base: position 7,842 of record JALOLA010000046.1, read on the forward strand.
CACCCGCGCCGACGCCATCCACTACGAGGCGACGGAGCAGGCGCCCACCCCCAACCTGGCCGCCCTGGCCGCCTCCGGGGTGCGCTTCGACAACGCCTATACCGTCATTCCCATCACCACCCCCAGCCATGCCGCCATGTTCTACTCCCTGCCGCCGCACGCGCTCAGGATCTACAACAACGGCCAGAAGCGGGACGTGCCCTACCCGACGCTGGCCGAGATCATGAAAAAAAAGGGCTATGCCACCGGCGCCGTCATTTCCCTGGCCGTGCTCAACCGCGACTTCGGGCTGGCCAGGGGCTTCGACCACTACCTGGAGAACTTCAGGCCCGGCTTGTGGTACAGGGCCGCCGCCGAGGTGAACCGCGACGCCTTTGCCCTGATCGACAAGCTGAAGCACGGCAAGTCGTTCATCTGGCTGCACTATTCCGATCCCCACGAACCCTATTTCCCGCCAGGCGAAAGCGCGCGCTTTACCGTTTCCCTGGGCGACGACGTGCTGCACAGCGGCCCGAGCAGCGACCAGCCGGTGCTGCGCCTGCCGCTGCTGCTCGCGCCCGGAGAGAGCACCATCGTGTTCGAAACGGAGGTCCCCGCAACGCTCGGCACCGCAGGCGATTTCGCCGGCATCGGCTATTCCGACCTGCAGGTCAAGGCGCTGGACGCGGACGCGGGCCAAGAGATCGTCATGGCCCCTTCGCCGGACCTGGCGCGCCGTAGCGAACGCTACGGCCTGGTCACCTACAACACCCACGCCACCCGCTCTTTCCTGAACGTGACCCATCGCGGCAGCGCGCCCTGCCGGGCCGAGCTGGCCTTCAAGTACCAGGTCAAGACCAGCCCGGAGGCCAAGCGCAGCGGCTATGAGCGGGAGGTGCGCTACCTGGACTCCCAGGTCGGAATGCTGCTGGACCATCTGAAGAAAGAAGGGCTATACGACAAATCGACCTTCCTGGTCATGGGCGATCACGGCGAGGGGCTGGGCGAATACCGCCAGCATTTCGGCCACATCCACTACCTGAACAAGGTGTACACCCACGTGCCCTTCATCATCAGCGGCCGCAACGTTCGCGGCGGCAGGGTCCGCGGCGACCTGGTCTCCAATTTCAGCGTCGCGCCCACGCTGCTCGCCCTGATCGGCGCCCGCAAGCCCCGGCACATGGTCGGCACGGACGCCCTCGCCGGCGCCACCGACACCAAGCTGTTCCTGGAGACCTACGCGCCCGAGTCCTACTTCGACGCCTTCTCGGTGGTCCATTTCCCCTGGCAGGTCATCTTCTATCCCGGCCGGGGGGACCGCCGCCTGGAGTTCTATAACCTGGAGCGCGACCGCTTCGGCACCGCGAACCTGCAGCCCGACGGCGACCCCTCGGGCCAGCGCTCGGAAATGACCAACTCGGTGCTGCGCATCTCGCGCCTCATCACCGCCAACAAGCGCAAGCAAAATTCGCAGAACCAAAAGACCATGGATACATTGAAATCACTGGGGTACCTATGAGCGAGATCAAAGCACCGAAAGGGACGCGCGACATTTTCGCGCCCGAGGTCCACAAGTGGCAGTACCTGGAAGCGGCCATCCACGCCTATTACCGCAAATTCCTCTACCAGGAGATCCGCACGCCCATCTTCGAGCACAGCGAGCTGTTCAGCCGCGGCATCGGCAGCGAGACCGAGGTGGTGCAGAAGGAGATGTACACCTTCAGGGACAAGGCGGATCGCAGCCTGACGCTGAGGCCCGAGAACACCGCCTCGGTGGTGCGGGCGGCCATCGAGAACAACCTCTTCGAGATCATGGCGCCGCTGCGCTTCTATTACATCGGCCCCATGTTCCGCTACGACAAGCCGCAGAAAGGGCGCTACCGTCAGTTTCAGCAGTTCGGCATCGAGGTGTTCGCCGACGATTCGCCGCAGGTCGACGCCGAGGTCATCTTCGCCGCCGTCGATTTCCTGAAAAAGGTCGGCATCGTTCAGCTGCAGCTCGACCTGAACTCGGTGGGCTGCCCGCAGTGCCGTCCGGCCTATCTGCAGCTGCTGCGCCAGGCGGCGCACGCCGAGGAAAAACGCCTGTGCCCCGACTGCCAGCGCAAGATCGCGGGCAATCCCCTGCGCATCTTCGACTGCAAGCAGCCGGGCTGCGCCGACGCTTCGCGCGCCTTCCCGCTGATCGGCGATCACTTGTGCGGCGAATGCCGCGACCACTTCGCCGCCGTGCGCGAGGCACTGAGCTGGATGAACGTCCCCTTTCACCTGGAGCCCCGCCTGGTGCGCGGCCTGGACTACTACACCAAGACGGCCTTCGAGGTCACTTCGGGCCAGCTGGGAGCCCAGAACGCCCTGCTGGGCGGCGGCCGCTACAACAGCCTGATCCGCGAGCTGGGCGGCCCCGACATGGCCGGCATCGGCTTCGCCGCCGGCATGGAGCGTATCATCCTGCACCTGGAGCGCCTGGCGGCCCCGCAGCCCAGGATCCTGTTCGTCGCCTACCAGGACCCGCAGTGGCTGGCCCACGCCGTGCAGCTGGCCCAGGCCCTGCGCGAGGAGGGCTATCCCGTCGCCGTCGACTACCAGGGCCGCAACCTCAAGAAGCAGTTCAAGAAGGCCGACCGGCTGGCCGCCGCCTTTACCCTGGTCCTGGCCGAGGACGAGGTCCGGAGCGGAACGGTCTCCGTCAAGGACATGGCCAGCCAGGAACAGAGCAAAATCCCCCTCAAGGACCTGAACGCATGGCTGAAAAAAAACTATTGAAGCGCGAAACCTACTGCGGCGCCGTCCGCGAGGAGCACGCCGGCCGGGACCTCACCGTCTACGGCTGGGTGAACAACATGCGCGAGCTGGGCGGCTTGACCTTCATCGACCTGCGCGACCGCGAAGGCCTGCTGCAGATCGTGGTCAACGAGACCTTCGCCGAGCCCGCGCTGCTGAAACGCATCGGCAAGGAGACGGTCCTGGCCGTGAGCGGCCGCGTCGTCAAGCGCGCCAAGCCCAACCCCGACCTGCCGAGCGGCCAGGTCGAGCTCATCGCCTCCGCCATCGACATCCTGGCCCCGTCGGCTGTGCCGCCTTTCGTTCCGGAGAACCGCGCCAACGTCTCCGAGGAACTGCGCTTCAAGCACCGCTACATCGATCTGCGCAACCTGGACATGCAGCGCAACTTCAAGCTGCGCTCCAAGATCAACCTGCTGACGCGCAATTTTCTCGACCGCGAGGGCTTCCTGGACATCGAAACGCCCATCTTGAGCAACGCCACCCCCGAGGGGGCGCGCGACTATCTCGTGCCGTCAAGAATCTACAAGGGGCGATTCTTCGCCCTGCCCCAGTCGCCGCAGCAGTTCAAGCAGCTGCTGATGATCTCGGGCTTCGAGCGCTATTTCCAGATCACCCGCTGCTTTCGCGACGAGGACCTGCGCGCCGACCGCCAGCTCGAGTTCACCCAGATCGACATCGAGATGAGCTTCGCCGAGCCCGACGAGCTGTTCGCCATCATCGAGCGCCTGATGCGCGATGTCTTCGCCCTGAGCGGGCACGATATCGCCCTGCCTTTCCGGCGCCTGTCTTACCGGGAGGCGATGGAGAAATACGGCTCGGACAAGCCTGACCTGCGCATTCCCTTCACCATCGAGGACTTCACTTCTGAAGCCGCGACCTGGAAAAGCGAGCTGCTCAACAGCGCCCTGGCGCAGGGGGCGAAGGTCAAGGGCCTGGCCATCCCCGCCGCCGGCGCCTTCTCGCGCAAGCAGCTCGACGAGATCAACGAAACGGCGAAAAAGCTCGGCGGCAAGGGCGTCATCTGGATGAGAAAGACCGAGGACGGCTTCAAGTCCTCGCTGAAGGTCTTCGGCGCCGACATCGCCGACCTCTTTGCAAAAAGGAAGATCGATCCCGGCGCCCTGCTGCTGCTGGTGGCCGACGCCGAAATGCCGGCCCTCGCCCTGGCCGGCCGGCTGCGCGAGCACCTCGGCAAAAAATTCCAGGACAAGGACCAACTGGAGTTCCTCTGGGTGACCGATTTCCCCCTCTTCTTCCAAAACGAGGAGGAGAAGCGCCTCGATTCCAACCACCATCCCTTCACCGCGCCGCGCCCGCAGGACATCGCCCTGCTCGACAGCGAGCCGCTGGCCGTCAAGGCCATCGCCTACGACCTGGTGCTCAACGGCATCGAGCTCGGCGGCGGCAGCCGGCGCATTCACGACATCGCCCTGCAGAAGAAAGTGTTCCAGATGCTCGGCCTGGAGGAGCGGGAGATCGAGGACCGTTTCGGCTTCTTTCTCAACGCCCTGAGCTTCGGGGCCCCCCCCCACCTGGGCATCGCCCTGGGCTTTGACCGCCTGCTGATGCTGCTCACCGGCGAGGACTCCATCCGCGAGGTCATCGCTTTTCCCAAGACCACCTCCTCGCTCTGTCTGCTGACCGGTTCGCCGTCGGTTGTCTCCCAGCGCCAGCTCGACGAGCTGGGCATCGCCATAAAGAACTGACACGGAGGTCTTCATGAATTCGCCAGAGAGCAAGCCCGCGGGCTTTCCCGCCACATTCTGGACGGCCAACACCATCGAGCTCTTCGAGCGCGGCGCCTACTACGCCATGGCCTCGTTCGTGGTCATCTACCTGACGGAAACCCTGGGCATGAGCCCGACCTTCGCCACTTTCCTCAACGGCTCGCTGCTCTGGGGGCTGATCTACTTCCTGCCCATCGTCAGCGGCACCCTGGCCGACAAGTACGGCTTCAAGCGCTCGCTGGTCGCCGCCTTCATCATGCTTTCGCTGGGCTACCTGGTCATGGGCAACGTGCAGCGCATCTGGCCCGCCGGTGGCAGCTACACCATCCCGATCGTTCTGGGCATCGTGCTCATCGGGCTGGGCGGCTCGGTCGTCAAGCCCTGCATCGCCGGCACGGTGCAGAAAACATCGGGCCTGCGCGCCACCCTCGGCTTCGGCATCTTCTACATGGTCATCAATATCGGCTCGATCTCCGGGCGCGGCGTCTCCTATTTCGTGCGCCGCGCCGCGGGCATCCCGGCCATCTTCTTCCCGGTGGCCTTCGCCTTCGCCGTCATCGGCCTGCTGATCGTCCTGTTCGTCTATCGCGAGCCGCAGTACGTTTCCGACGGAAAAAAGGACGGCCAGGCCGTCCAGAAGAAGACGCTGAGCCAGGCGCTGCTGGGCATCGTCACCGTCCTGAGGAACTGGAAATTCGTCTTCTTCCTGGTGGTCATCGGCATGTTCTGGATCCTCTACGTCCAGCTGTACAACCTCATGCCGCTGTTCCTGCGCTGGGTCGACCCCGAGGCGCCGGTCGAGCTGTACACCCTGGTCAATCCCATCATGATCGTCTCCCTGCAGCTGCTGATCACCCGCCTGGCCAAAAAATGGTCGCCGGTGCGCTCGATCATTTTCGGCGTCCTGGTCACCACCATCGGCATGCTGGTCAACATCCTAGCCCCCGTTCTCTTCGCCGATATCTCGCTGAAGGTCTCCCTGCTGCGCTTCGGCAGCGTCCAGGTGCTGCTGCCGATCGCCGGTATTTTCCTCGTCGTGTCGATCGCCTCCATGGCCCTGGGCGAGATGTTCGCCTCGCCGCGCATCTACGAATACATCGGCGCCATCGCCCCCAAGGGGCAGGAAGGGCTCTACCTGGGCTACGCCAACCTGCCGGTGGCGCTGGGCTCGATCGTAGGCGCGCCGTTGGGCGGCCGCCTGTTCGAGACCTTCATCTCCGACCCCGCGGCCAAGGGCCTGCCCGCCAATCCCTCGGCCATCTGGCTGATCGTGGCCGGCATGGGGGTGGTCTCCATGGGCGGCCTGGCGCTCTATGACCGGTTCCTGGTGCGAAAAAAGCAGGCCTAAGGAAATCACGGCATAAGGCGTACAGCGGATTCCAAAACAGAAGAGAGTGTTAGTGTTAGTGAAGACACTAAAATGCATTATCTTACCTCGTCACTTGTCACTCGTCACTCGTCACGCGTCACGTAGTTTTTCTTTTAGTCTTATTCGCGAATGCTTGCCTGATCAGCCATTGGCTACTATAATATGATCCGATAAATTTGGAGCGCCCATGAAACGCAAAATTTTTCTGACAGGAACGATCGGCATGGCGGCGGCGGGCACGATGATCGGGGAGAACAAAGCCATGGCGCAAGAACAAGATGCCGCGGCCTGCGAAAAAAAGCTGGCGGGCAAGAACAAATTCATCCTGGGCTGGGTGACGGCCTGGCTGGCCAATATGAAAAAGGAGCTGTCCGCTGCCGAAATGATCGGTCTCATCGAGGAGAACGGCCGCTCCTGCGCCGCGAACCACGGCCTGACGGCCTGGGTGAAGTCGTTCAATGGCGACATCGACAAGTTCATCGCCGCCATGCGCCCGCACCTCGGCGAGAACAACATCCGCCGTGACGGCAGCAAAGTCACCTTGATCTACGACAAGTGCCTCTGCACCCTGGTCGGCGACGTTCCCGGGACACTCCCCGGCGAATACTGCCATTGCACGGTCGGCTGGACCCAGGCCGTCTTTGGCGCCCTCACCGGCAAGGCGGTGAAGGTCGACCTCAAGGGCACCATCCAGCGCGGCGATCCCAAGTGCCAGGTCGAGGTCGAGCTGGGTTGACGGTGCATCCAGGAGCATAGAACCCGATGGCGATAAAACCGATCCTCAAGCTAGGCGATCCGGGCCTGTGGAAAAAATGCAAGGCCGTTAAGGACATCAAGGCTCCGGAAACCGCGGCAGTGATCCGTGACCTCAGGGACACGCTGATGGACTTCAGGAAAAAGAACGGCTTCGGGCGCGGCGTCGCGGCGCCGCAGATCGGCATATTAAAAAGGATCATTTACATTCATTTCCCGAAAGAGAAGATCAGCGGGGCGCTGATCAATCCGAAGATCATCAGGAAAAGCAAGGCGCAGGTCACGCTGTGGGACGACTGCTTCAGCTTTCCCGGCCTGTTGGTCAAGGTGGAGAGAGCAAGGGAGGTCACGGTCGCCTGCCTGGATGAGAGCGGCTGGAAGCGCATGCTGATCGCCGCCGGCGGCCTCGCCGAGCTGCTGCAGCACGAGATCGACCACCTGGACGGCATCCTGGCCGTGCAGCGGGCCGTTGACGGCCGCTCCTTCGCCCTCAGGAGCGAGTGGGAAAGGTTTTCAAAAAAGCGCTGACCCTGCGCCGCAAGCCCGTTGCTCATTATTTCGCCAGTCCGTTTCTATTGACACGAAGGGGAATTTGGTTTTAAATACACCTTCTGCGGTTGCATTACGGCCGCCCTGGAGGTACTGATGAAAAAAATCCTGATAGCAGCGTTCATCCTGCTGGTCGTAGCCACGGCGCTGCCCGGCGCCCGCGTGGGCCGGACCTTCGTCGCCCCCCCTGCCGGGGAAGAATTCCGCGTCTTCGCGGCGCCCCCGCTGCCTTACCCGCTGCGCCTGTTCGCCGGCGTCGCCGGCGAAGCCATCTATTTCAGCGCCGAGATCGCGCGCGGCAACCTGCGCCTGCAGCGCGTCCAGGAAGGCCCCCTGCCGGGGATGGAGCAGCACCGCTTCCGCCAGCATCACGCCGGGCTGGAAGTGATCGGCGGCGAGATCATCCAGCACCTGCAGGCCGGCGTCCTGCGGGAGATCGAGGGTGAATACTTCCTGCCCGCAGAGATGGACCCGATACCCGCGCTGAGCGGCGGGCAGGCCGCCGACCTCTTCCGCCAGGCCCTCAACGACCGCGAGCTCCAGCTGGCCGGCAACGGGCCCGAGCTGGTCATCTACCCGGTGGGCGACGATGACCTGCGGCTGGCCTACCGCGTCAACCTGGCGCGGGGTGAAGCGTTCGACGTGGTAGGCATCATCGATGCCCGCAGCGGCGAGGTCCTGCTCGCCTACTCCAACGTCAGGTCCGAGTCCCTGACCATCGGCACCGGCCTCGGCGTTCACGGCGAAAAGCTTAAATTGTCCACCAACTACCGCAACGGCAAGTACTGGCTGATGGACGAGGCCCGGAACCGCCCCGTCAAGCATTACACCTTTCACAAGGTCGCCAACCAGGTGCTCACCGACAGCGACAACGACTGGGAACAGGACCGGGCATCGAACAGCGTCCATGCCTACATGGGCCTGACCTACCACTACTACTACCAGGTCTTCGGCCGCAAGGGGCTCGACAACAAGAACCTGCCCATCAAGGCCATCGTCCACTACCCGGGGGGCACCGACAACGCCTTCTGGAACGGCAACACGCTGATGATGTACTTCCTCGACCCCGGCAAATACAAATTCCAGACCGCGGCGGCGCTCGACGTCATCGCCCATGAGTACAGCCACGGCGTGACCCAGTTCACCTCTGACCTGATCTATGCCAATGAGTCGGGAGCGCTGAACGAAGCCTTCTCCGACATCATGGGGACGGCGGTGGAATTCCAGTGGCAGCCGGCCGGATCCGGTTTTTGCCAGGCCGACTACTACATGGGCGAGGACATTTTCAGCAACTACGGCTACGCCCTGCGCAACCTGGTCAACCCCAACCTGGGCGGCGACCCGTGCCACCTCACGCAGAAGAAGAACCTGCCCAACACCGAGGCCGGGGACTGGGGGGGCGTCCACATCAATTGCACGATCTACGGCCACGCCTACTATTTGCTGGCCAACGGCGGCACCAATCCGCTGTCCGGCATGGCCGTCACCGGCATCGGCGTGGACAAGGCCACGAAGATCTACTACCTGGCCTTCACCGGCTACCTGACCCCCGGGGCCAGGTTCATCGATGCCGCCAACGCCATACTCAAGGCCGCGACCAATCTGTTCGGCTCATCCAGCAACGAAATGCAGCAGGCGGTAAAGTCCATGCAGGCCATCGGCTGGACCGTCAACTGAAGCGGGGAAACCATGAAAAGAAAAACACCGATCTTCGCGTGCCTGATCCTGGCGCTGGCGCTTGCCCTGCCCGCCGCCGGCAGCTCAAAAAAGACGCCGGCCGCCAAAAAAAAGGTGAGCCCGGCCGCCGCCCGGGCGAAGCAGCAGAAAGCCAAGCCCGTGAAATTCTTTGTCCGGGCCGGCTACGCCATGGGCCTGACCGAGACCAGCAAAGACCAGTCCTGGTCCGAGCCTTATTACGCCGAGAACACTGAATACAGCCTCACGAGCCGAATGGGAAAAAGCACGAACATCGACCTGGGCGCCGGCTACAACCTGAACAGGTCCTTGAGCGTCGGCCTGGGGGCCATCATCCTGGCCAACGACCTCGCTGCCAACCTGAGCGCCAGCGTGCCCCATCCCTATGTGTTCAATGCCCCGCGCACGGCCACGGGAGCCTACGCATCTGATCTGAAAGCCACCATCATCTACCTGAACTTCATCTACAAGGTCAGCGTCAGCAAGTTCACCGTCGACCTCTTCGCCGGCCCGGCATATTTCAACGCCAGCGCCGACATCCTCAGTGCCGTCGCCATCCAGGATGCGTTCCCCAACGCGGCCGTGATCATGTCCCTGGTCACGGAAAACGTCAAGAAGAGCAGTTTCGGCTTCACCGCCGGGGCGGGAGTGAGTTATTTCTTCGCCCGGAACCTGGGCATCTTCGTGGAAGCGCGCTACCTTTCGGGCAACACCGCCTTCGCTTCCAGCGCGGGCGTCGTTCCCGCCATCACGCTCCCGGTGGGCGGATTGAGCGCCGGCGGCGGCCTGCTCTTCCGGTTTTAAGAGAGCCACCTGGCGTCTTTGGAGGTGAACCATGGGTGCTTTTTTCATTCTTTGTTTTCTGGCCATTGCCGCCGCGATCTGGGCAACCGTCGCCGCCATCCTGATCGCAATTTACCTTGAGAAAAAGGGGACCGAAACCCCTTTCTTTCTGTTCAAATTCTATATGTTCCGCAACCAGCGCCTGTACAGGGAATTCACCTTGAAGGAATCCGGCAAGGTCGGGCCGCTTTACTATCAATTTGTCATTCCTGTCAACGCGGCCCTCATTCTGGGCCTGGCCGCCCTGGCGATCAGGCTCCTTTGATTTCAATCGTCATGGGGCGAACAATATGAAGATCGGCGTCTGCGGCATCGCCTGCGAAAAGTGCCCGCGCATGCTCGCGGCAACGTGCCCGAATTATCCCCAGGGCTGCGGGCCCAAGGAAAACAAATTCTGCAGGATCGCCACTTGCGCTTTCGAGAAAGGAATGCGCCTTTGCTTCGAATGCGCGGACTTTCCCTGCGAGAATACCAAGGCCGGGCCGATCGCCTTCGGTTACTGCCGGTATATTTCCGGAAAAAGCTGACCCCGGGCCGGGGCAACAAGGAGAATGGCCGTGAAGCAACTCCGGTTTTACATCGTCGACGTTTTTGCCGAGGAAAGGTACGCCGGCAACCAGCTGGCGGTCTTCCGCGCGGCAGGCGGGCTGAGCGGCGAGGAAATGCAGCGGCTCGCCCGCGAAACCCATTATTCCGAGACCACATTCATCCTGAGCGACGAGCCGCGCGATGGCGGCTGGGACGTGCGCATTTTCACCCCCGGCGAGGAGGTGCCGTTCGCCGGCCATCCGACCCTGGGCACGGCCCACGTCATCCGCGAGGAGATCCGCGGCGGGAATGCCGACAGGATCGTGCTGAACCTGAAGGTAGGCAGGATCCCGGTTACCTATGCGGCCGACGGCATCGGCTGGATGGAGCAGATCGAGCCCGAGTTCGGCCGGCTCCATGAAGCGAACAGCCTGGCTGCCATCCTCGGCCTTCCCCTCTCCGACCTGGACGAGCGCTTCCCGGTGCAGGAGGTTTCCACCGGCCTGCCCTTCTTCATCGTGCCATTGAAGACCCTGGCCGCCTTGAAGAAAGCCAGGATCGACCGCGACAGGTATTTCTCCTATATCCGCGATACGCGGGCCAAAGGGATCCTGGTGTTCTGCCCGCAGGCGCATGAAGCCGGCAACGACATCAGCGTGCGCGTCTTCGTCGACTATTTCGGCGTGCCCGAGGACCCGGCCACGGGCAGCGGCAACGGCTCCCTGGCCGGCTACCTGGTCAGGCACCGCTACTTTGGCAAGGAATCCATCGATATCCGCAGCGAGCAGGGCTACGAGATCCATCGGCCGTCGCTGCTGCTGCTCAAGGCGGAGGAAGATTCGGGCCATATCCATGTCTCCGTCGGCGGCAGGAGCATCACCGTCGCCAGGGGCGAGTTCATATGAAGGTCCGCGATCACGACCCCCTGGGCCAGGAAGGCTGGCTGCCCGGCTTCGCCGGGAAAGGGGCACGAACGCCGTGAACGATCCGCTGGGGACCGCCGACAGGCACTGGCGGCAAGCTTTATGGCTCGCCGTCTTCACCATCGGCTACAATCTTGCGGAAGGCCTGGTCGCGGTCTATTTCGGCATGGAGGACGAGGCGCTGACCCTTTTCGGCTTCGGCATCGATTCGTTCATCGAGGCCATCTCCGGCGCCGGCATACTGGCCATGGTGCTGCGCATCCGCCGCTCGCGCGCAGGCCGGCGCTGGCGCTTCGAGCGTACGGCCCTGCGCGTCACCGGGACCGCCTTCTACCTTCTCGCCGCCGGGCTGTCCGTTTCGGCGGTCTATAACCTGTTCAATGCCCACCGGCCTGAGACCACCCTGCCCGGCTTCATCATCGCGACCGTCTCCATCGCCATCATGTGGGCCCTGGTCCGCGCCAAGCGCAAGGCAGGGCGCGCGCTGCGCTCGCCTCCCATCCTGGCCGACGCCAACTGCACCCTGGCCTGCATCTACATGTCCCTGGTCCTGCTCATGTCCAGCCTGCTTTACCAGCTTACCGGCTTCGGCTTCGCCGACAGCCTGGGCGCTGTCGGCCTCGTCTATTTCTCCATCCATGAAGGCAATGAGTCCTTCGCCAAGGCGCGGAGCCACGCATGCGCCTGTGCGCGGGATGATCGCGGCCCGGGGCTGGACGGGGGAACATGTTCGGATGAAGACACGGAGGATGCGGGCGCATGAACGCTGTTTTCTGGCTTTATCTTGTATTCGCGCTAGCGCTGCTGAATTGGCTGATCGGCGTCATCGCCCTTAGGTCTTTCCTGGCCCGGGTGCCGGCCATCACCGGCCCACTTGATTTGGAGAGCTTCGCCGCCCTGGTCCGCGTCCACATGCTCCAGGCCATGTTGCAGGCCGGCCTGCTCCTTGCCGGCATGCTGCTGGGCATTTTCGTCCTGGCCGACGGCCAGGCCGGGCTCCTGCTGGTCCTCGCCCTGAATGGGGCCATCTTGGCCGCCGGGTGGATCGGCAAGCCGCTGGAGGAGCGGGCGCGCACCCTCAAAGTCGCGGACCCGCTCCTGGAAGAGCGCTACAAGGCGATTTGCGTCGCATGGGTGAAAAAGCCTTTCCCTGATTTTTAACCATGCCCGACCCCCAGAACACGCCAAGCACCAGCCGGGTGAAAAAATCGCTACTGGCATTTTGCGGCGTGGTCGCGGTCACGCTGGGCGCGATCGGCATCTTTCTTCCCCTCCTGCCCACCACCCCTTTTCTGCTCCTCGCCGCCGCCTGTTTTTTGCGCAGCTCGCAGCGCCTGTACAATTGGCTGATCAACCATAAATGGTTCGGTCACTATATCAAACAATACCGTGAACACGGAGCCATCTCCCGGCAAACAAAACTGGCGACGCTCGTTCTGCTATGGGGCACCCTTGCTTTTTCAGGCCTGGTGGCGATCGATTCAGTCTGGGGCAGGATTTTGCTGCTGGCGGTCGGAATTGGGGTCACCCTGCACGTGCTGGCCATGAAGACGCTGAAAT
>JALOLA010000047.1 GCA_025456205.1 Acidobacteriota bacterium
GCCGGCCGCGAGATAGGCGGGGACGGAGAGCAGGCCGCCGCCGCCGGCGATGGAGTCGACCACACCGGCCAGGAATACGGCGGGCAGCACGATCAGGAAGACCTGCAGCGTGGGTTCCATCAGCAGAAGCGCGGCATGGCGGCTCAGCCCCCGGCGAACTGGTCGTGCCAGAGGTGGAACTGCATCAGGGCCCAGAGCCGGTGGGCGTGGTTGTCCCGGTTCTGCAGGTGCTCAACGATCATTTTTTGCACGGCGGGCCAGGAAAAATAGCCCATGTCATTGATCTTTTTTTCCGACAGGGTCTCGAGCATCAGCTCCTTGAGATCCGTCTTGAGCCAATTCTTGATGGGGATGGAGAACCCTTCCTTCTGCCGGTAAATGATCCCCGGGTCCAGTATGCCCTCCATGGCTTTTTTAAAGAACCACTTGCCGGTCCGGCCCCTGACCTTCCAGTCGGGAGGCAGGGAGAAGGCGAATTCCACCAGCTTGTAATCCAGGAGCGGGGCGCGCGTTTCCAGCGATGTGGCCATGCTCATGCGGTCGACCTTGACCATGATGTCGTCGGCCAGGTAGGTCTTCAGGTCCAGGTAGAGGTCCTGGTTGATGCCGGAAAAGCGGCGGCTGCGCGCGAAGAAGGAGCGGAACGGCTCACGTTCGTGCAGATCGAGGAGAAAGCTTTTTTCCAGGAAGGCCGGGGTGTACAGGGCGCTCTTCTGCAGCGCGGAAAGGAACAGCATCCAGCGGAAGTGCCGGTCGGCCGGGGCATGGCCGAAGCCCTCCGTAAAGCGCTTGAGGCGGTTGACCGCCCCTTTTTTGAGGTCGGAGGGCGGTAGCAGGCGCAGGGCGCGGGAGAGCAGCGCCCGCGCGGGGAACAGGGGCGGCGCGTCGACGAAGCGGGCCAGCTTTTGCGCGGCATAATGTTCGTAGCCACCGAAGATCTCGTCGCCGCCGTCGCCGGACAGGGCCACGGTCACGTTCTCCCTTGCCGTGCGCGAGACCAGGTAGGTGGGGAAATTGGAGAAGTCGCCCAGCGGCTCGTCCAGGCAGCGCGCCAGCTGCAGGACCAGGGACTGGATATCGGCGGACAGGATGCGCTCATGATGCTCGGTCTTGAATTTTTCTGCGATCAGCCGCGAATAGGGCAGCTCGCTGTAGGACTTTTCCTCAAAGCCGATGGAAAAAGTGCGAATGGGCTGGCTGGAGATGCCGGCCATGGTCGCCACCACGGCGCTGGAGTCGATGCCCCCGGAGAGGAAGGCCCCCAGCGGCACGTCGGAGATCATGCGCATGCGCACCGATTCCTCGAGCAGGCCCAGGAACTGCTCGCGGGCGCGGGGAAAATCGCCGGGGCCTTCGTTGGGCTGCACGTCCCAGTATTCCCGGATCGTGGCCTTGCCCTCCTCGTACACGAGGGTGTGCCCGGCCGGGAGCTTGCGCACCTCCTTGAAGATGGACAGGGGGGCGGGAACGTATTCCAGGGTCAGGAAAAAATCGAGCGCTTCCGGGTCCACTTCGCGGCGGATGCCGGGGAACTGCAGAATGGACTTGATCTCCGAGGCGAACACCAGGCCGCGCCGTCCGTCCAGCGCATAATAAAGCGGCTTCTTGCCGATGGGATCGCGGGCCAGGACCAGGCGGCGGTTTTTCCGGTCGTAGATGGCGAAGGCGAACATGCCGCGCAGCTTTTTCACGAACTCCAGGCCGTATTCCTCGTAGAGGTTGACCACGACCTCGGTGTCGCTCTGCGAGCGGAACTCGTAGCCGCGCCCGGCCAGCTCTTGGCGCAGCTCGGGAAAGTTGTAGACCTCGCCGTTGTAGGTGATCCAGGAGTTGCCCGAGCGGGAGCTGAGCGGCTGATGGCCGGTGGTGAGGTCGATGATGCTCAGGCGCCGGGCGGCGAGCCCGACGCCGTCGGCGAGAAAAAAACCCTCGTCGTCAGGGCCGCGATGAACGATCTGGTCGTTCATCCGCTTCAAGGTCGCGGCATCTGCCTCGTTCCCGAGCTGGAAAAATCCGCATATTCCGCACATGGTTACATGCTTTACCTGCCGGCCGCGGCTTAAAAATCCGGGGGAAAACCACGCCTGGAGCGGCGGCGTTCACCCTGAACCGCCGCCCGATTGGAACGTGGGATGGTACGGGCCAGGGCGGGCCTTATTTGAAGCTCGTTACCGCCTCGTTCTCGTTCTCGAAGGTCTCGAAGACCGTGATCAGCTTGGTGACCATCATCAGGTCCTTGACCTTGTTGGTCAGGTTGACGATCTTGACCGTCCCGCCTTCCTTTTTCAAGGTGGTGTAGGAGCGGACGACCTCGCCCAGGCCGGTGGAATCCAGGTAGGGCACTTCGGCGAAATTCAGCACCAGCTGCTTCTCGCTGTCCTTGATCGCGCCGTTGATCGACTGGCGGAGTTCGTCAATGCCGTCGCCAAAAAGTATTTTTCCCTTGAGGTCAAGGATGGTGACATTGCCGACCTTTCTTTTTTCGATCTTCATTTCTTTTCTCCTTTGTATTGCGATCTTAAAAACATTCTATAGCACATCAGATCGATTTTTTCAACATTTTGGGGCGTTGGAAAAAAAATCACGGCTTTTCCAGCAGTTGGTAGTCGGGATTGCCGAAGCCGATCTCGCGGGCGTATTCGATCTGCACGCGGTGGGGGATGTCGTAGGAGAGGGCGGTGAGCGGCTGGCCGGCCCGCTGCTCCACCAGGTCCAGCGAGGCGGCGTCCAGGGCCACGGGGTCGCGGGAGACGAGCACGCCGATATCGGGGACGATCTTGCGGTAGCCGCTCATGCAGTCGCAGTCCTTGCTGACGCGGGTCAGGAAATTGACGTAGAGGGCCTTGCCGCCCTTGCAGGCGGCCACGCCCCAGGCGTGCTCGACGATCTTGCTCTGCAGCTGCTCGTAGGTTGCCGACCAGTTGTAGCCGATGGCGTCGAAGCGGCAGGCGGTGAGGCATTCGCCGCAGCCGATGCAGAGCGCCTTTTCGATGCGGGCCGCGCCCTCGGTCATGGTGATCGCCCGGGCCGGGCACCACTTGAGGCAGGCGCCGCAGGCGGTGCATTTCTTCTTCTTCACCGCCGGCTTGGCGGTGGAATGCTGCTCCATCTTGCCGCGGCGGCTGGCGCAACCCATGCCCATGTTCTTCAGGGCCGCGCCGAAGCCTGAGGCGACGTGGCCGGTGAAATGGGAGACCACGACCAGGGCCTGGGCCTTGACGATCATCGACGCCAGCTTGACGCTGCGGTAGATGCGCCCCGGGATCTCCACCGCCAGCTCCTCGTCGCCGGTCAGTCCGTCGGCCATGATCAGCGGCAGCCCGGTGTTCTCGTAGCCGAAGCCGTGGCGCTGGGCCAGCTCGATGTGGCTGACGGCCTGGTTGCGCATGCCGGTGTAAAGGGTGGCGGTGTCGGTCAGGAAGGGCAGCCCCCCCCTCTGCCGGGCCAGGGCGCCCATCATCTTGAAATGGAGCGGGCGCACGAACCCCTGCGTCCCCTCCTCGCCGAAATGGGTCTTGAAGGCCACCATGTCCCTGGGCTGGATAAATGAAAAAAAGTCCCCGGAGGCAAGAAAACCTTCGAGTTTGCGGCAGACCTCGATGTCGGGCTCGTTGTCGGTGACAGGGATTAAATACACGTTCTCTTTCATGTTCGACCTTCCGTTCTCTTTTGGATAAATCCAAATAAACCCATTATTATAGGCGATCTATGGGGATAAACGCCCGGCGCCGCCCCAGCGCTCCGCCTGCCAGCCAGAATGGTACCATCCGCGCTGAAAAAGTCAATCGTTGCCGGAGAAATCCCCGGGGCGCCGGCGGCGGCCGCGGCTGGAGAAAACGATTAAGATGCTCCATAATGCTTGACTTTTCATTTTTCATATGTTACATCATGAAGCAGCAGGAGGTCGCCATGAATAAAAAATATCTGGCCGAGGACATCGCCAAGAGGATCTCCATAAAAAAATACGAGGCCTACAATTTCATCGACCTGTTTATCGAGGTCGCCCTCGACAATCTCGGCAAGGGGCGCAAGCTCGTCCTATCCAAGTTCGGAACCCTGATCATCAAGAAAAAGAATAAAAAAAGGGTCATCAACCCCATCAACCGCGAACCGATGATCATCCCGCCCGCCAAGATCGTGAAATTCATCCCCTCCGAGAACCTGAAAAAGCGGTTCGAGGGCAATGGCTGACTTCAATGAGGAGCAGCTAAAAAGGATCTCTTTTCATCTGCTGACATTCAAGAACCCCCGGGCGCGGCAGCACGTGCTGCGCAATCACGTCAAGATCGAGGATTTTTTCCTGCTGGAGCCGCGCCAGCTGCAGGTGAGCGGGCTTTTCCCCGAGGAGATCAAGGCGGTGCGCGAGCGCAACTGGAGCGAGGCGGAGCGCGAGGCCGGCCGGCTGGATGAGAACGGCATCCGCATCGTTTTCCGCGGGGATCAGGACTATCCGCCGCTCCTGGACGAGATCTACGACCCGCCCGACCTCATCTACGTCCGCGGCGACCCCTCGCTGCTGCGCCGGGAAAAGCTGGCCGTGGTCGGGTCGCGGCGCGGCAGCGCCTACGGGCAGTCGGCGCTGAACCGCGTCCTGCCCGATTGCTGCCGGGCAGGGCTGGTCATCGTCTCGGGCATGGCCTTCGGCATCGACTCCATGGCCCATCGCCTGGCCCTGCGCGAAAATGGCGGCACCATCGGCGTCAATGCCGGCGGGCTGCTGCACCTGAACCCGCCCGGCAACTCCGCCCTGTTGCGCAGGATCGTCGAGCGCGGCGCCATCATCAGCGAGTTCCCGCTGGACGTCACCCCCCGGCCCTTTCTGTTTCCCGTGCGCAACCGCATCATCTCCGGCATCTCGCGGGCGGTGCTGGTGGTGGAGGCGGCCATGCGCAGCGGCTCGCTGATCACGGCCCGGCTGGCGCTGGACCAGGATCGCGACGTCTTGGCCGTGCCGGGCAACATCGATTCCAGCCTGAGCCAGGGGACGAATTTCCTCCTGCAGCAGGGCGCCAAGCTGGTCACCGCCGCCGCCGACATCCTGGAGGAATTCGGGCTGGCGGCCCCGGCCCACGAGCGGGCGACGGCCGACCTGGGCCCGAAGGAAAAGAAAATACTTGACTTGTGCGGCGAAAATGAGGTAAAAGATATCGATTTTCTTGTGGAAAAACTCGACCTGTCGACCGCCGAGGCCATTTCGCTGCTCATGGGGCTGGTGCTGAAGAACCTGATCATCGAGGACGCGGGCGGTTACCGAAGGATACATCATGGCTAAGAAAACGTTGGTAATCGTCGAATCGCCCGCCAAGTCGCACACGATCTCCAAGTACCTCGGCGACGGCTATGTGATCAGCTCCTCGATGGGGCATGTCCGCGACCTGCCGGCGGCCGTGCTGGGCATCGACGTCAAGAACAACTACCGGCCCCATTACGAGAACCTGCCCGGCAAGGCCCAGCTGATCAAGGAGCTGCGCCGCCAGGCCCATGGTGCCGCGCAGATCCTCCTGGCCTCCGACCCCGACCGCGAGGGCGAGGCCATCGCCTTCCATTTGCAGCAGATCCTGCACGCCGACAACCCGCATATCCTGCGCGTGCTGTTCAACGAGATCACCCGCGCCTCGGTGCTGGAAGCGGTGCAGAATCCCATGGCCATCGACGCCGACAAGGTCAACTCGCAGCAGATGCGCCGCCTGCTGGACCGCCTCGCCGGCTACAAGATCAGCCCGGTGCTGCAGCGCAAGATCGGCGGGCCGCTCTCGGCCGGGCGCGTCCAGTCCATCGCCCTCAAGCTGATCGTGGAGCGCGAAAAGGAGATCCGGGCGTTCGTCTCCGAGGAATTTTGGACTGTCGCCGTGGAGCTGCTGGGCTCGCGCAAGCCCTCCTTCATCGCCAAGCTGGAAAAGTCCGGCGGCAAGGCCGTGCGCATCCCTGACGGCGAAAGCTGCGGGGCCATCCTGTCCGAGCTGCAGGGCCACGACTACGTCCTGGAGCGCGTGCAGAAAAAATCGCGCAAGCGCAAGGCGCCGCCGCCGCTGATCACCTCCACCCTGCAGCAGGAGGCGTTCCGCCGCTTCAAGTACCCGGTGAAGAAGACCATGCAGCTGGCGCAGCAGCTCTATGAGGGCCTGCCCATCCGCGGCGGCGAGCCCACCGGCCTGATCACCTACATGCGCACCGACTCCTTCCGCGTCTCCGACCAGGCCCGCGACCTGGCCCGCGAGCACATCGCGGCGACGCTGGGCAAGGAGTACTGCCCGGCCACTGCCAACGTGTTCAAGCGCAAGTCCAAGATCCAGGACGCCCACGAGTGCATCCGCCCCAGCGTCCCCTTCCACGCCCCCGACGACGTCAAGAGCGACCTCAACCCGGGCCAGTTCAAGATCTACCAGCTCATCTGGGAGAGGTTCTTCGCCTCGCAGATGGCCGACGCCGAGATCGAGGAGACGCAGTTCGACGTCAGGAACGGCGCCTATTTGTTCGTCTGCAAGGGCGAGATCGTCAAGTTCAAGGGCTTCATGGCCGTGCTGAAGGGCGATGGCGAGCAGACGGTCCTGCCGGCGCTGCAGGAAAAAGAGGTCCTGCAACTGCTGAAGACCGACGACAAGCAGAACTTCACCAAGCCGCCGCCCCGCTACAGCGAGGCGTCGCTGGTCAAAGTGCTCGAGGAGAAGGGCATCGGCCGCCCCTCCACCTACGCCAAGATCATCGAGACTCTCAACAAGCGCGAGTACGTCTACAACGAGGACAAGAAGTTCGTGCCCACCGACCTGGGCGTCAACGTCGTCGACTACCTGGAAGAGAATTTCAACGACATCATGAACTACAATTTCACCGCCGAGCTGGAAAAGGAGCTCGACCTGGTCGCCGAGGGCAAGCTCGACTGGGTGGCCGGCATCGACCGGTTCTACCAGAAGCTGGCCCTCGACCTGGAGAAGGTCAAGGACGGCAAGAAGGTGGAGCTGCTCACCGGCGGCAAGTGCCCGGAGTGCGGCGGCGACCTGGTGAAGAAGTATTCCCTGCGCACCCGCGGCTGGTTCGCCGGCTGCTCCAACTACCCGCGCTGCACCTATACCGAGCGGGTGGCGCTGAACAACGAAAAGATCGGCAAGGACGAGATACAGGAGACGCCGTGCCCCAAGTGCGGCAAGCCGCTGGTCAAGAGGTACTCGCCCAAGACGCGGCAGTACTTCATCGGCTGCTCCGGCTACCCCGCCTGCAAGCACATCGAGAACAGCGCCGAGGAACTGGGGTCCTGCCCGCAGTGCGGCAAGCCTCTGGGCAAGAAATTCTCGCGCAAGACGCGGCGCTATTTCGTCGGCTGCTCCGGCTACCCGGAATGCAAGTTCGTCCAGAAAGGGTGAGCAGGAAGATCACGATCGTCGGCGGCGGCCTGGCCGGGGCCGAAGCCGCCTACCAGGCCGCCAAGCGCGGCCTCGAGGTCGACCTGCACGAGATGCGGCCGCAGATGATGACCGAGGCCCACCAGAGCGGACTGCTGGGGGAGATGGTCTGCTCCAACTCCCTGGGCTCCGAGGAGGCCACCTCGGCGTCGGGGCTGCTGAAGCGCGAGCTGCGCCTGCTCGACTCCTTTTTCCTGCGCCATGCCGAGCGGGCCAGGGTGCCGGCCGGGGGCAGCCTGTCGGTCGACCGCCTCAGCCTGGCCGCCGACCTCAGCGCCGCCCTGGAGGCGCTGCCCGGCGTGCGCGTCATCCGCGGCGAGGTCACGCAGCTCCCGGCCGGGGACGGGCCGCTGCTCATCGCCAGCGGGCCCCTGACCAGCCCGGCGCTCGCCCAGGCCCTCTCCGGGCTGACCCTGCGCAAGCACCTCTATTTCTACGATGCCACCTGCCCGCTGCTGCGCGCCGAGAGCATCGATTTTTCGCGGCTGTTCGCGGCGTCGCGCTACGAGAAGGGCGAGGCCGACTTCTGGAACATCCCCCTGGAGCGCGGGCAGTACGAGACTTTCAGCGCCGAGCTGGCCCGCGGCGAGACCGCCGAGGTCCACGAATTCGAAAAAAAGGTCTTTTTCGACGCCTGCCTGCCGGTGGAGGAGATCGCCCGCAGCGGCCCGCAGTCGCTGGCGTTCGGCCCGCTGAAGCCGGTGGGCCTGGTCGACCCGCGCAGCGGCGCGCGCCCCTTCGCCGTCGTGCAGCTGCGCCAGGACGACCTGAAGAAGAACTTTTACCAGCTGGTCGGCTTCCAGACGCGCCTGAAGCACGGCGAGCAGAAGCGCATCTTTCGCACGCTGCCCGGGCTCGAGCGCGCCGAGTTCGAGCGCTTCGGCCGCATGCACCGCAACACCTACATCAACGCGCCGCTGATCCTCGACGGCTTCTCGCGCTGCAAGCTGGACCGCCGCGTCTATTTCGCCGGCCAGGTCTCCGGGGTGGAGGGCTACGTGGAGTCGGTGGCCTCGGGGCTGCTCTGCGGCCTTTTCGCAGCCCGCGACGCGCTGGGTCTGGAGCAGGCCGGGCTGCCGGAAACGACGGCCTGCGGTGCGCTGCTGGGCTATATCGCGCGGGCCGACTGGCGCGATTTCCGCCCCACCAAGTTCACCTTCGGCCTGCTGCCCGACGCGGGGGCGGAGAGCCGCGACAAGAAGAAAAAGAAGGAACTGAAGGCCGAGCGGGCCTGCCAGGCGCTGGAACAATGGATCAAGAAAGCCGCGATCTGAAGAAGTACATCGCCTACCTGCGCGACATCAAGAAATACTCCCCGCACACCGTCAAGGCCTATGCCATCGACATCCGCCAGTTCCAGGAGTTCTTCGCCGCCAGCCGCCTGGAGCTGAACCGGGGCAACATCCGCGCCTTCATCGCCCACGCCTTCGCCCATAGCCGTAACAAGGCCACCGTGGCCCGCAAAATCTATGCCATCCGCTCGTTCTACGGCTACCAGGTCAGGAGCGGCGCCCTGGCCAACAACCCGCTCGAGGGCATCAGCTCGCCGAAGCAGGAGCGCAGGATCCCGCGCATCCTCACCGAGAACGAGATGCTGGAGTTCCTGGACGCGCTGCCTGAGGAGAACTTCCTGCAGCTGCGCAACAAGGCCATGTTCGAGCTCCTCTACGCCACCGGCCTGCGCATCTCTGAGCTGACGGGGCTGCGCTCCGGTGACATCCGTTTTGCGGAGCGGCTGGTGCGCGTCCTGGGCAAGGGCCGCAAGGAGCGCATCGTCCCCTTCCATGAGCAGGCCGCGGCGATCATGGAGCGCTACCTGCGGCGCATGCGCCTGGAGTTCCCGGCGGCGCAGGAGCGGGTCTTCGTCAACGCCCGCGGCGGCAGCCTCACGCCGCGCTCGGTCGAGCGCATCCTGCAGTCGGTGTACCGCGGCCTGGCCGGATCGCAGCGCCGCGTCCACCCGCACCTGCTGCGTCATTCCTTCGCCACCCACCTGCTGCAGCGCGGGGCGAACCTGCGCGTCATCCAGGAGCTGCTCGGGCATTCCAGCCTGGCCACCACCGAAAAATACACCACCCTCGACCTCGCCGACCTGCTGCAGACCTACAGGAAATTCCACCCGCGGGACCACGCATGAAAAGGAAGACCGTATTTTTCCTGTTGAAGCTCGCCTTCGGCCTCGGCCTGCTGCTCTACCTGGTGCTGGTCATCGCCCGGCCGCGCGAGATCCTCGCGGTCATCGGCGCTGCCTCCCTGCCGCTGCTGCTCCTGGCCTTCGCCCTGCACGCCTTCGGCTTCCTGATCTCGGCCAGGCGCTGGAAGCTGATTCTCGACCAGCAGCAGGCCGGCTTCACCTTCGCCCAGCTGCTGCGCTCGCTGCTGGTCGGCTCCTTCTTCAACCTCTTCCTGCCGACGCGTTTCGGCGGCGACGTGGTCCGCGTCAGCGACACGCGGCGCATGGAAGCCGGCGTGACCGGCTCGCTGGCGGTGGTGGTCTACGAGCGCATGAGCGGCATCGTGGCCCTGCTGGCTTTCGCCCTGCTGGCGTCGCTGCTCAAGATCAGCTTCATCCGCGAGATGCCCCTGCTCTATGTTTCGCTGCTGGTCAGCCTGGGGGGGATTTTCCTGCTGCTGCTGGCCTGGAAGAAAATCCCGCCCGGCTTCCTGGCCGGCCTGCCCTGCCGCCGCCCCTGGCTGCGCCGGCTGCTGGACAGGCTGGACGCCTTCCACCGCATCATCCTGGACTTCATCCGCCAGCGCGCCCTCTCGCGCCGCGTCTTTTTCTGGGCGCTGCTGCTGCAGTTCAACGTGGTGCTGCACTATTTCCTGATCGGGCAGGCGCTGGGGCTGGAGCGCATCCCGCTGCTCGACTATTTCTTCGCCATCCCCATCATGCTCTTCGTCCTCTCCTTCCCGGTCTCGATCAACGGCCTGGGTGTGCGCGACCTTTTCCTGGTCAAGCTGTTCACCTATTACGCCTACCCGGCCCAATTCGCCCTGGCCTTCTCGCTGCTGGACCTGGCGTTCAACGTGGCGCTGGGGATCATCGGCGGGCTGGTCTATATCTTCCGCAAAAGATGAGCGCGAAAAAGCTGCTGCCCCTGGCCGCTGCCCTGCTGCTGCTGGCCGTTGCCGCTGATCTGGGCTCCAGCAGCCAGGAGAAGCTCCGCGACATCCAGCGCCGGATCGATGAGGTCCAGGCCAGGCTGGCGGCCAGCAAGACGGAAAAGTCCTCGCTGCTGAACGACATCTACGCGCTGGAGCTGCAGACGGAGACGGTGGTCATCGAGCTGAACAAGGCCAACCTGCTCATGGCCGACGCCCAGGAGCAGATCACGCGCAAGCAGAGGGAGGAAGCCGAGCTGCGCGCACGCATCCGCAGCTCGCTGGACAAGGTGCGGCGCATCCTGCGCGTGCTGTACAAGATGGGCGACCTGGGTTACGTGAAGCTGTTCCTCAACATCGGCAGTGTCGACCAGCTGTTCCGCAACTACCGCCTGATCGTCGCGCTGATGGACGACAAGGTGATGGAGATCCGCGAGATCCGCCAGGGCATCGTCCGCCTGCAGAAGCTGCAGGCCGAGCTGCGGGCGCAACTGGAGCGCCTGGCCGCCCTCAAGGCCGAGAAGGCCGGCAAGCTGGCGCGGCTGCGCGGGCTCAAACAGGACAAGCTGGACATGATCGCCCGCATCAACCAGCAGCGCGACCTCAACGCCCGCCTGCTGGACGAGCTCAAGACCGAGAGCGAGAACCTCACCCGCTTCCTGGACCGGAAGAGCGTCGCGGCGGCGGCCGACGCCGTCGACCTCGGCCCGCTGAAGGGCCGGCTGGCCTGGCCGCTGAAGGGTTCGGTCATCTCCAGCTTCGGCAGGAAAAAAAGCGCCCGCTTCGACACCTATACCATGAACAACGGCATCGAGATCAAGCCCGAGGGCTCCGACGAGATCCGGGCGGTGGGCGGCGGCGAGGTCATCTTCTGCGATTACTTCAAGGGCTACGGCAACTTGGTCATCCTCCAGCACGCCGGCAACTTCCACACCCTCTACGGCCATTGCGACTCGTTCCGCAGGAAGCCGGGCGAGCGCGTGGGCACGGGCGAGGTGATCGCCATGGCCGGCAGCTCGGGCTCGCTCTACGGCAAGGCGCTCTATTTCGAGATCCGCCAGGGGCTCAAGCCGCTCGATCCCTTGCTGTGGCTGGCGAAAAGGTGATAGAATCTGCCCTTCAAAAAAATTAGCATGAACCCCAAGCGCAGAACGCCCGCCAGCTCGAGCCACAAGGCCGCCGCCCTCTCCTTCCTGGCCTTCGGCGTCATCGCCCTGGGCATGGTGGTGGCCCTCGAGTTCCTGGACTTCCGCGCCGGCCGCCATTCGTTCATCTTCGACAATGTGCTGCGCCTGGGCCGGCAGGAGCCGGCGGGCGAGAGCTTCCAGCGCGACCTGGCCACGCTGCTGGCCGCCGAGAAGGTCGCCTACGACCTGTTCCATGACCGCTCCGGCGTCGCCCACCTCAAGGTCGACCTGGCCGAGCCGCGTTTCGCCGGGTTCGCGGCCAGCCTGCTGGGCCTGGTCAAAAAGCACGGCGGCCTGCACCAGCTCACCGAGGTCCAGGGCATGAAGGAGCAGGTCGTCTACCTCTACCAGCTGCGCTTCGACAAGCGCCTCACCCACGTCGTGCTGCTCAGCAAGAGGCTGGCGGCCAAGGCCATTGTGGCGCAGCCGAAAGCGCCGGCATCGTCCGCCGCCAAATCCGCCGCGGCCAAAGCCAGGGGCGGCGCGCCGCCGCGCCTGGCCATCGTCATCGACGACGTCGGCTATTCCGACCTGGTCTCCGACCGCCTGCGCGACCTGGGCATCCCGCTCACGGCCGCCGTCATCCCCGACGCCCCCTACGCCCGTAGCGAGGCGCAGCGGCTCCATGAGTACGGCCTCGAGGCCATCATCCACCTGCCCATGCAGCCCAAGGACCCGGCCAACCATCATCCGCGCGACCAGTTCATCCTGGTCGACTCCAGCGCCGACGAGATCCGCGCCCTGCTGCAGAAGGCGGTGACGGCCGTCCCCTTCGCCCGCGGCGTGAACAACCACATGGGCTCGCGCCTCACCAGCGACCCGCAGGCCATACGCCTGGTGCTGGGGCTGGTCCGCGACCTGGGGCTGTTCTTCGTCGACTCCAAGACCGCCAACACCACCGTGGCCCACGCCCTGGCCCGCGACATGGGCATGCGCACCGCCCTGCGCGACGTGTTCCTCGACGACGTGCAGAGCTACGAGCACGCCAGCGCCCAGCTGCGCCGCCTGGTGGAGATCGCCCGCGAAAAGGGCCGGGCCCTGGCCATCGGCCACCCCTTCCCCTTCACCCTCGACGCCCTGCGCGACGCCGTGCCCTGGCTGAAGCAGCAGGGGGTTGAGATCGTCCCGGTGTCGGAGATCTTGGAGTAGATTCAGCCTGAATTATCCTACATTTGCCTGCTTGATATAAGAAGAGTCATTTTTCGAATCGTCCCAATTTGGGACGGCATTTCCTCAAAACGCAGAACCAGCAAGGTTTTCCAATCATTTTCCTGCTGTCCCAAATTGGGATGCCACCCTGTCGCTTCAAAATGCTGTTCCTGACAGCGTTACGGGATTTTCCCTTTATTTCACTTTCCCAAATTGGGACAGTGCCGAGCAGAGAATGTATTTGTCATTTTTGGTGATTCGCCCTGTAATCATCGTCCTTATTAGCTTTGCGCACTTGCATTTAGGTTGGCACAGTAATTGCAATGCATATTTCTCGAAATGTATTCGCAGGGAGTGGGCTAATGCATTTATCAGACATGCCAGTGATCCAAAATATATTTCCACAGACTCAAGGAGGATGATAATGCGCAGAAAGATTTCCACGCTGATATTCGTTGTGATAGCCTTGGGAGGATTAGTTTCTGAAATTTGTGCAGCCAAGCCGACTGTCACATTTTCCGCTTCTCCGGCGACTATTTTTAAAGGAAGCCCTTCAACTCTGACCTGGAGTTCGACCGGGGCCACAAAGGCGTCCATAAACCAAGGGATCGGCAGCGTTCCAGTCAACGGCACACTGAGCGTCTCGCCACTAAAAACAATGACCTATACGTTAACCGTGAGGAACAGTAGTGGTAATCATACAGTTAGTGCCAAAATCACCGTAAAACCCGCCCCTCCAACAGTCGTTTTTGGGGCTTCTCCCGGTTCCATTATTCTAGGTCAGACATCCACCCTCGTATGGACGACCGGTAACGCAACCAAGGCCTCCATCAACCAGGGCATCGGTATTGTCGCCTTGAATGGCACAAGAGCCGTCTCTCCGACGGCGACGACCACATATACCATAACGATCACCGGCAGCGGCGGTACTGTCACGGCCAAGACGACCGTCACGGTGAACATGGGGCCACCCGTGATCACATTCAGCGCGTCTCCGACGGCCATCCAGGCTGGCCAGGGCTCGAGCCTGAACTGGACAACCGTTTCAGCCACATCCGTAACCATTGTGCCAGGTATTGGCAGCACGGGGCTCGCTGGCTCTGCGACGATCTTTCCCAGCCAAACTACAATTTTTACATTGACAGCCATCGGGCCAGGAGGAACTTCGAGCAGCCAGGTTGAGGTAGAAGTTCAAGCCCTTGCCCCGACGGTGACCCTGACCGCGAATCCCGCCGCCATACAGGATGGGGGAACGGCGACCTTGAGCTGGACCTCGAGTAACGCCTATTCTGCCTTGCTCGATAACGGCATCGGTGTGGTTGAACTTAATGGTTCCATGCCGATATCGCCTGTCGCAACAACCACCTACACCATCAGCGCGACCAGTCCG
Source organism: Acidobacteriota bacterium (assembly GCA_025456205.1). Classification (GTDB taxonomy): domain Bacteria; phylum Acidobacteriota; class Aminicenantia; order UBA2199; family UBA2199; genus UBA2199. The sequence goes on from JALOLA010000047.1 coordinate 14,229, forward strand.
GGAGGTAGCAGGACGGCTTCGGCGACTGTCACCGTGTTCAGCGGCATCAGATATTATGCATATATTCCCGATTATTATGAAAAGAAGATCCGTATCATTGACACCAATACGGGAGCTGTCTGCAAGACGATCGAAATTGCCGGGGCCAGCACTAATTTGCAAGGAGTTGCTGCCGAGGCATCCGGAGTGTTCGCTTACGTTGTCGATACGGGAACAACGAGGATTATCAAGATCGATCCTCTCACCATGACTAATGCCGGCCAGCTTTCGCTGACAGCCAACTTCCAGGGAAAGCCAAAGCATATAGCCATCTCTCCGAACGGATGCTATCTCTATGCGACCAGCAGTGTCCCGATGTGGGATCCCGCTGCCGGAAAATATGTAGGAAATATCTGCGCGATAAAGACCAGCGGCAGCTCAATGTCCGCCGTCAGGGGGGTCATGACCGCCCTACCGCACCAGGTGTCCCTGGAAGGGCTGACGGTCAGTCCGGACAGCTCCCGTTTGTTCGTGGCCGATCCCGACAACAACCAGATATTGGTCCTGGATGCAGCCAAGATGCAACGATATGCGGCGGACTTGGTGTCGATGAGTGATGAGCTGATCACAACCATCCCGATCGCAAGTCCTCCTCTGGGCGTCGCTTTCTCTCCCAACGGTCAGCTGCTTTACGCGTTTGCCGACAGCACTCTCTTTGAGATAGATGCCCAGAATATGATCGTGACCCGATCCGTCCCGGTTCCCTATGGATCACGTTTCATGCAAATGCATCCTGATGGCAGCAAGATCTATGTTGTGACCAAAGATTATCTTTCCATGATAGAGACAACAGGTTTCACCAAGAGCGCTACTGTTAGCATCACGGGATTGTATTACTGTACGGGCCTGGACGTCCATCCCGACGGCAGCAGGATCTTCTTGGTGGACAAGACGAGCGATAAGCTGATCACGATAAGCACCTCCACCAACCAAATTCTGTTCACAACCAGCGTGGGGACGGATCCTGCGGCCTATGGTGGCTTTTTAGGCCATCTACCGCTAAGCATATCGGGCAATGTCACGCAGGACGGGAGCGGGTTGAACGGCGCGACCGTGACCCTGGATGGCGAGGGTATTCTGCGCACGAAGCAAACGGCCGTGGCCGGCGAGTTCATTTTCGGGTTGAAACCCGGTGACTATCAGCTGACCCCAACGATGTCCAATCTGGCATTTGCTCCCGAAAGCACGAACCTACATGTCACGGAAAGCCAAACCGGGCTTGACTTCGCGGTCTCCGGCGTCGTTTCGCCCCCCACCGTGACCTTGTCCTCATCCTCCCCTTGGGTCAAGCCATACGAATCCTTCACGCTGGCCTGGGACTCAACTGGGGCCGATTATGTCACGCTCGAAGTCGTGACGAGCGAAAACCTGCCGACCAGCGGCGTGCGGACGTTCTCCCTGCAGTCGACCGCCACCATCTGGGCTGTAGCACACAATCGGGGCGGCACTGCCAGCGCTAGCGTAAAGGTCTTTGTGTCTAGCAGCAGCCCGCCGACAGTGGGTATTGTCGCCACTCCGACCTCCATCCTGCAGGGGGGCAACTCCACTTTAAGCTGGACATCGGCATATGCTTCAACAATCACGATCGACAGTGGCATCGGCACGGTCTCCGCGAGTGGAACCAAGGTCGTGGCACCCGCGGTGACCACGACCTATACCATAACGGCTTTGCACTATAACGGCTACCAGGTTACGGCAAAAGCAACGATTGAGGTGATTCCCATTCCGCCGCCAACGATCATCATGGTCGCAGATCCTGATATGCTTGTGCCGGGGGCAAGTAGCACGTTAACTTGGGCTTCAACCAACGCTACTTCCGTAACAATTGACAATGGCATAGGAGATGTGGGTTTGAACGGCAACTTGATTGTTAACCCCACTCAGGACACCACTTACACTGTAGTGGCCACTGGCGTCGCCGGAATGACCATGGCCACGGTTACGGTTCATTTGCTTGAAACTCACCTGCGATCGGTTTGGACTGGGATGAAAGCGGCGATGCAGGAGGGGGACATCACTTCACTGCCGGTGTATTTTAGTGAACAGACGAAAGATAGGTATTCTTATATTTTCACCGCGATTGCCGATCAACTTCCCCTGATCGCCACGGAAATGAGAGATATCGAGCTGGTATATTTCGAGGAATTTGGAGCCAAGTTCCGAATAAAAAGGACAGAAGAAATCGAAGGGGTCGCTTATGATATAACTTATTATATATATTTTGTTCAAGAAGAAGATTGCTCGTGGAAGATACTTAATTACTAATGGAGTTTACTATGACAGGCAGAAAACTAATATTGGTCCGCATTCTAATTGCTGTGGCAACATTTGTTTTCTTATCTTCTATTTTACTAGATTGGATTTTAATAAAAGCCAGAGAAAGTTCATTTAGATGGCATCCCGTTCCAATTGAAATCATTCTGTTTGTTATCTCTTTTATTATGCTCGCCAATGGTGTTTCCTATTTGTCAGAAATAGTCAAGAATGACAAGAATGCCATCAAGATATTTACTGGAATACTTGCGTTGATGGTATTCGCATTTGCATTATTCCCCCAGAAGCAAGCCATAAA
>JALOLA010000048.1 GCA_025456205.1 Acidobacteriota bacterium
CGACTGGCGCCCCGGCGACGACGTCATCGTGCCCCCCGCCGGCTCCTGCGGCGTGGCCAAGGACAGGATGGACGGCAAGGAAGCCGGCGTCACCTGCCATGACTGGTTCTTCTGCACCAGGAAGATCGACAAGGAGAAGGTGCTCGGAACCATCAAGAAAAAGAAGTAATAAGAGGTTCGAAGTTCGAAGTTCGATGTTGAAGAATTCGGACCTTGACCGACCTCTACATGCCTCCTCTCAAGGGCGCCGCGGCCCGCATGGCGCGGCGCCCTTTTCCCGGGAATCTGATCCAGGAGATTTCTCCTCCCCCGGCTTCCCCCCCAGTTGCTGGATGAGATTGTTGAGCTGCACCCGGTTCTTCACCTCCAGCTTGCGATACAGGCTGGTGACATGGTGCTTCACCGTCGCCACTGAGATGAACAGCTCGTCGGATGCGGCCAGGTTGTCCCGGCCGGCGCTGATCAGCCAGGCGATCTCGCGCTCGCGAGCGGTGACCCCCTTGCGGTCGAAGAAGGCCTCGACCGCCCCGGCCTCGGCCACGGCAGGCATGCCGCTGCGGAAGAGGCGATGCTGGCTGCGCCAGAGGGTGAGGATCGGCAGCAGCAGCAGCGCCATGCCGGCCAGGGATCGCCAGCGCTCGAACGGGAAAAAGAGGAATACCGTCTGCGAGAGAAAGAAGACCGCCGCCAGGTTGCGCAGCGCCGGGCGCAGCTCCTCCCTCTCGCCGCGGTTGGTACGCCAGAGGACAAGGGCGGTCATGGCATACAGCCCCGCCATGACCAGCATGTCGGAGACCGTGCCCAGCACGGGCCAGGGTGCGGCGGCAAGCAGCAGTGTCACGATGACGGCCAGCGCCTGCAGTCCGAGGTAGAGGAAGGCGGCCGCCCTCATCCAGGAGGCCGCCTGCGACCCGAGCAGGCTCAGGACGAAGCGCGCGAACAGGACCAGGCCGATCCAGGCCAGCGGCCGCACCAGCAGCGCGGTAAGCAGCAGGCGGGCATTCGCCTGCCCGGGGAGCGGCGCGGGTGCGACCCGCTGCAGCAGGTGGAGGATGTAGAGGACCAGGTCAAGGCTCAGGACGAAGAAGAACCAGTCGCGCAGGTACGCCCGTTGGTAAAGGGCATGGAGCCGGAAGGAGACGAGCAGCGTGGCGGCGACCAGGACGCAGGCCGCCGCCTGCTCCAGCCAGAAGGAGGCCGTACCTGCCATGGGCCCGGGTCAGGAAGCGGTCCGGCCGCGCCTGCGCCGCAGGAGCGCCCAGCCCGCCACGACGGACATATGCAGCGTGATGTAGAGCACCAGGACGATATAGAGCTTGGGGAATGGCCCGAGGGCCGGCCAGATGTCCCCGAAAAAGCTGTGGATGGGGACTTTGAAGTGGCGCTGGATGTTGACTTCGACCATGATGTGGGCATAAACGCCCAATAGCATGACGAAATAGAACACACCCAGATAGGTGCGCAGTCGCCGAACGGTGCTAAGGCATTTCTTTTCTTCCATGATGACCTCCTGTTCGCCTTCCATAATGACGTAAACCCGGCGGCCCGACATGGCACCTTGGTCTATTTTTTTATTTTACACCATTGTGCCTCCCGGCGCACGGGAAAGGAGGAGCTGCGGTCATTGCCAGTGCTGCTTGAGATCCGAGCAATCTTTGCCTGTCACTCGTCACTTCGTTTGCCACCCGGCCGCGCCTGTGCTATAACCGGCCTATGCTCCCCGATCTCAAGACCATGCTCGTAGTGAACCCCCACGCCGGCGGCGGGCGCGGGCGCCGGATCTTTCCCGCCGTGCGCGAGCTGCTGGAACAGGGGCTGGGGACCATGGACGTCAGGGTCTCGGAGCACGCCGGCCACGCGTTCGCCATCGGGCGCGAGGCCGTTGAAAATGGCTATGAGCGGGTGCTCTGCGTCGGCGGCGACGGCACGCCGTTCGAGATCGTCAACGGCATCTACGCTGAAGGTCGCCCGCGCCGGGCGATCGAGCTGGGCCTGGTCCCGGCCGGCACCGGGAATTCTTTCCTGCGCGATTTCTCGGTCTTCTCCTGGCGCCAGGCGGTGGAAGGCATCCTGGCCGGAAAGCGGCGCCGCGCCGACCTGGTGGAGATCTCCTATTTCCGGGGCCGGGAGGAAGTGCGCCAGTATTACCTCAACATACTGGGCGTTGGCCTGATCGCCGACATCCTCAAGCTGACCAACGAGAAGCTGAAGGGCTTCGGCCGCGCCAGCTACGGCCTGGCCGTGCTGCTGCGCCTGGCCAAGGGCATGCGCAACCGCCTGCGGCTGGAAGTGGACGGCGAACCCCTGGAGATCGTTGACAGCGCCCTGGTCGTCTCCAATTCCAAATTCACCGGCGGCGGCATGAACATCGCCCCCATGGCCGACTGCGGCGACGGCAAGGTCGACCTGGTCATTTTCCAGGAGGTCGACCGCCGCGACATCCTGGCCATCTTCGCCCGCGTCTTCAAGGGCAGCCATGTCCGCCACCCCAGGGTCAGAACCTTGCGCGCCGGGGCGATCGCCATCGACGGCGAACCCCGGCAGCTGCTCATGGCCGACGGCGAGCTGCTCGGGCGCACGCCGCTGCGGCTGCAGGTGCTGCCGGGCGAGCTGGTGGTGCTGGCATGAAAAAAGCCGTTGCCGCCGCCCGCTCCCTGCTCATCTGGACCGTGGGCTGGACCTGGTTCTCGCTGGGCGCGCTCGTCCTGCTGCTGATCGGCATCTTCCGCGCCGGCGCCCTCTTCGAGACCTGGCTGAAGTGGGTATGCCGCTCGCTGGTCTGGATCTGCGGCATCCGCGTCACGGTTTCCGGCCGCGAGAACGTCGCGCCCGGCCGCCAGTACCTGCTGATGATGAACCACGTCAACATCCTCGACGGCTTCGTCTTCTACCGCAGCTTCCCGGGCAAGGCGCGCGGCATCGAGGAGGAGAGCCACTTCGGCTGGCCGGTCTACGGCTGGGTGATCCGGCGCATGGGCCAGGTCCCGGTCAACCGCCGCAGCGGCGCCCGGGCCATCGAGTCCCTGCGCCGCGCCGCCGAGCTGATCCGCGACCGGGGCGATATGTCCTTCATGGTCCTGCCCGAGGGGACGCGCACCCGCGACGGCCGGCTGGGAGCGTTCAAGAAGGGCGGCTTCCTGCTGGCCCTGGAAACGGGGCTGGAGATCCTGCCCCTGGTGCAGAAGGGCGCCTACGCCGTCAACCGCCGCGGCAGCCTGCTCATCCGCCCCGGCCGCGTCGAGTTCGTCATCGAGAAGCCCATCGCCACGGCGGGTTGCACGCGCGAGAACCTCGGCGAGCTGATGGAGAAGGTCAGGAGCGTATTCCTGGATCATGTGGAGTGAGCAGGACGCGAACTATCGTGACGCGTAACGCGTGACGCGTGACGCGAAAGAGAAAAGAATGCGAAAAAAAATTATAACTCCAAATAATAAATTCCACATCTCAAATAAATTCCATATTCCAATGACCCAAACGAAGACGCTGCCAGGAAGATTCTTGTTTGTTTTGGTCATTGGGTCATTGGTGTTTGGTGCTTATTTGGAATTTGGTGCTTGGGATTTGGAATTTTATGTCTTATATTGCCTAAGGGATTTTTAGTTCACGCCTCTTTCCCTCTCGTTACGCGTCACGCGTTACGCGTCACGAAGGCGGGTCTATGAACCTTGCGAAGCGAGCACTCCCGGATACTGCTTCTCCAGCTCGGCGCGCAGGAACGCCTCGACCTCGGTGCGCGAGCCGAAGCGCTTCAGCTGGGCGACGATGCGGCGCAGGCGCGCATAGTCGATCTGGGTGAAGGCCTTCTTGATCTCGGCGATGGCCATGGCGTTCATGGAGAAATTGGTGAAGCCCATGCCCAGCAGCATCAGTGCCGTCAGGCGCTGGCCGGCCATCTCGCCGCAGACGGTCACTTCCTTGCCGGCGCGGTCCACCTCGGCGCGGATCTCGCGCAGGATATGGATGAAGGCCGGGTGAAAGGGGCTGAACAGGTGGGCGACGTCGGTGTTGTTGCGGTCGACGGCCAGCAGGTACTGGATCAGGTCGTTGCTGCCCACCGAGTAGAAGTCGACGGCGTCGCCCAGGTGGCGGATCAGGCGCACGGCGGCGGGGATCTCCAGCATGATGCCGGTCTTGACGTCCTTTTTGGGGTAGGTGCCGGCGCGCTGCAGCTCCTTCTTGGCCTCGGCCATGATCTCGCGGATGGCCAGCACTTCCTCGATCTCGGTGATCATGGGGAAGAGGATGCGGATGTTGCCGCTGGCGTTGGCGCGCATGATGGCGCGGATCTGCACCTTGAAGGGCTCGCGCTCCTTGAGGAACAGGCGCACCGCCATCAGCCCCAGCGAGGGGTTGTCCTCGCGCCGCGGCCGGGCGGGGTCCGACTTGTCGCGGCCCAGGTCATAGGTGCGGATGACCAGCGGGTGCGGGTAGATGTTCTGGGCGATCTGCTTGTAGATGAGGCACTGCTCATCCTCGGAGATGCTCATCTTGGAGTCGAGGTAGAGGAACTCGGTGCGGAAGAGGCCGATGCCCTTGGCGCCGAAGGACTGCACCACCTCGCTCTCGAAGGGCAGCTCGATGTTGGCGTAGAGGTGGAACTGGTGCTGGTCGCGGGTCAGCTCCGGCAGGCGGCTCAGGACCTTCAGCTGCTCCTTGTACTGGGTGAACTGCTCGATCTTGCGGCCGATCTCCAGGGCGGCGTCGGCGCTGGGCTGGACGATGACCTCGCCGCCGATCGAGTCCACGGCCAGGGTGTCGCCGCTGGCGATCAGCTCGGTGGCGTTGCCCGTGTCCAGGATGGCGGGGATGCCCAGGGTGCGGGCCAGGATCGCCGTGTGCGACGTCTCGCCGCCCTTGTTCAGCACCAGCCCCAGCAGCCGCTTGTTGCTCATCAGCGTGGCCGCTTCCGACGGGGTGATGTCGTCGGCGACCAGGATGACCTGGCCCGGCGGGGCCGCCGGCGCCGCGGCGGCGGAGCGGGCGGCGGAGCTCTTGCGCAGGTTGGCGATCAGGCGGTTCAGCACGTCGGAGATATCGTTGCTCTTGGCCTTGAAGGAGAGGTCGGGGATGGTGCGGAAGAGCTCCAGGTACTTTTTCTCCACCGAGCGGATGGCCCACTCGGCCTTGACCAGCTTGCCCTGGATGGCCGCCCGGATCTCGCCGAGCAGGTGGCTGTCGCTGAGCAGCATGTGCTGCGTCTCGATGATGAAGGCGGCGTCCGCGCCCATGATCTTCTGCAGGCCCAGGTGGATCTTTTTCAGCTGCGCCCGCGATTTTTTGACGGCGTTGTCCAGGCGCCAGATCTCCCGCTCCACCGACTTGATGCCGATGGGCTCGGCCAGGACCACCTCGCGGGTGAAATTGTAGAGCAGGGCCTTGCCCATGGCGATGCCGGGCGAAACGGCCTTGCCCTTGATGCGGACCATCAGCCTTCTTCGTCGAACTTGCGGTCGAAGAGGTCGCCGATGGCCTTGATGGCCTCCTGCTCGTCCACGCCGGCGGCCTGCAGCGTGATCTCGTTGCCGACCGAGGCCGCCAGGGTCAGGATGCCCAGCAGGCTCTTGGCGTTCACTTTATCTTCATTGTAGATGAGGTAGATGTCGGCGCTGTACATGTTGGCCATGTGCGAGAGCTTGGCGGCGGCGCGGGCGTGCAGTCCCAGCTTGTTGAAGATCTGCTGTTTCTTTTCGATCATTTTTTTTCTCCTAGGTATTCACTGATGATGTTGATCCCTTCCTTGGCCCCCTGCTCGACCTTCTTGATGACCTGGCGGAAGCTGCCGTTGTGCTCCCCGCAGCAGAAGAACTTCAGCAGGCCGGGCAGGTTGATGCCGGAGATCACCTCGACGCTGGGACCGACGAAGCGGGTGGAGATGTTCGACGGCGATCCGCCGAACATGTCGGTGAAGATGACCACCTTTTTCCCCGGATGGCGGGCGATGAACGACTCCAGCTGCGAGATCATGGCGCTGCCGTCGCCCTGCCAGTCGAAGGCGATGGTCTCGATGTCGAGCTTCTGCTCGAGGATCTTCTCGGTCACCTGCACCAGCTCGCGCCCCAGGTTGCCATGGGTGATGATGACGCTCTTGATCATGCTATTCCTCCTCCCGCCCGGGCGCGGCCGGCGGCGGCTCCGTCGCCAGGGCCTCGCTGCGGGCCTCCAGGTAGGTCATGCGGCCGCTCTTCTTGGCCAGGAAATTGCGCAGCGCCACCTCGATGATGGTCGACAGGTTGCGGCCCGGCCCCACCGGCAGGTTGATCAGCGGGACCTCCAGGCCCAGGATCTTGAAGTAGAGGTTGTCCTCGCCCAGGCGGTCGTACTTCTTCTTGGGGTCCCATTTTTCCAGGTTGATCACCAGGTTGAGCTTCTTTTCCTCGAGCACGGCCGAGGCGCCGAAGATGTCGTTGATGTTGATGATGCCCAGCCCGCGCACTTCCATCAGGTTCTTGATGATCTCGTTGGCGCGGCCGACCAGGTCGTCGTTGGAATCGATGTAGAACTCGGCCACGTCGTCGGCGATCAGCTGGTAGCCCTTGTTGACCAGCTCCAGCGCCGTCTCGCTCTTGCCGATGCCCGAGGCGCCGGTGATCAGCACCCCCTGGCCCATGATGTCCATCAGCACGCCGTTCAGCTTGATCTTCTTGGAGAAATACTGGTAGAGGAAGGCGCTGAGCCGCGATACCAGCGGCACGGTGTGCAGCTCGGACACCAGCACCGGCGTGGCGTAGCGGGCGGCGCCGGCGATCCAGTCCGGCTCGGGCTCGATGCTTTCCGAGACGATGATGCCGGGGAGCTTCAGGGAAAAGTAATTCTTCAGGCAGCGCTGCTTTTCCTCGTCCTTCAGGCTGCGCAGGTAGCCGGCCTCGGTCTTGCCGAAGATCTGGATGCGCCCGGCCTGGATGTGCTTGAAGTAGCCGGTGAGGCCGAGGCCGGGGCGCTGCGGCCGCGGATGGCTGACCAGGTTGTGGATCCACTTCTCGTTGAAGACGCGCGTGATCTTCAACTGGGTCAGTTCGCGGAGCTGGCTTACTTGTATCCCCTTGGCGTCCTTGGTCATCGGCGTTCAGCGGGCCTACAGGGTGGGCTCGATCAGCGATATGCCGCCCTGGCGGTTGCGAAAGACCCCGGCCATGCGGTTCGTTTCCGAATTGACGAACATGTAGCCGCTCTCCTTGCTCTCGACCAGGAAGAAAACGGCCTCCTCGACGGTGATCGGCTTGCGCGAATAGTTGTCCGAGATGAGGATGCTGTCCGCGCGCTCCAGCCGGCCGTCCGCCGGCGGACGGACGCGCTCGGCGCGCTGGACCCGCACGTCGGGCATCTGCCCCACGGTGGCCATGGAGATGCCCTTGGCCCCGGCGCGCTTCTTCTCCTCCTTGATCTTTTCCTTGCTGCGCTTGGCCTGGCTCCTCAGGGTGGCCAGCGCATTGCGCACGGCCTGCTTCAGTATCTTATTGCGGTCCCCGGCGTAGAACGAATGGAGACGCGTCTTCAAGGAGATCTCGACCTTGAACGAGAGCTTTTCTTCGTTGACGATCACCTCGGCGTCGATGATCTCACCGGCGATCTTCTCGATGTCGAGCAGGTGCTTCTCGATGAAGGCCTTGATGGCGCCCGGCATCTTGACGTTCTTGGCGGCGAAGTTGATGCTCATGCTTGGCTCCTTTTGATTTTATTTTCTTTTTTCCTGACGAAGGAACTCGCGATCTTCAGCTCCTCGCGGTAGTTGCGCACGGTGCGCCGGGCGATGCGGATGCCCAGGGCGGCCAGGCGGGCGGCGATCTCGTCGTCGGCCAGCGGCTTCTCCGCGGGCTCGCCCGCGATCAGCTCGCGGATCTTGTCCTTGATGGTGCCCACGGCGTGGGAGAAGCCGAAGTCGCCCTTCAGTCCGTAGCTGAGGAAGACCTTCAGGGGGATGATGCCCTTTTCCGAGGTCATGAACTTGTTGCTCATGGCGCGCGAGATGGTCGATTCGTTGAGGTTCACCTCGCGGGCCACGTCCTTCATGGTCAGCGGCTTCTTCCATTTCTCCCCGAAATCCAGGAAATCCTTCTGGGCCTTGACCAGGTACTCGGCGATGCGCAGGATGGTCTTCTTGCGCAGCTCGATGCTCTCGATGAAGAACTGGGCGTCGCGGTAGCGGCTCTTCAGGTAGGAAACGGTCTTCTTGTCGCCGGTCTTTTCCAGCATCTCCTGGTAGTATTTCGACAGCGTCAGGCGCGGCAGCCCCTCCTCCAGGTACATGACCTTGTATTCGCCGTTCTCCTTGATCAGCATCAGGTCGACCTCGGCGTACTCCACGTCCTCGCGGTCGAACGCCTCGGCCGGGTGGGGGTTCAGGCGCTTCAGGCGGGCGGCCAGCGCCAGCACCTCGTCGCTGCCGACGCCCAGGCGCCGGGCGATGGCGTCGTAGTTGGAGCGCGACAGGTCCTCGAGGTGGTCGCTGATCAGCAGGCGCAGCTTCTCGTTCTGCGGCTCCTCGGGCACCTGGGCCAGCAGGCATTCCTGCAGGGACTTGCTGGCGCAGCCGGCGGGGTCGAAGAGGGTGATCAGGCGGCGCACGCGATCGATCTCCGCCGGGGTGGTGCCGATCAGCGAGGCGATGGACTCGATCTCGGTCTTCAGGTAGCCGTCGCCGTCCAGGTTGTAGATGACCTGGCGGGCGATCTCGATCTCGCTTTCCTCGTTGAAGGTGGCGCCGGCCTGCTCCAGCAGGTAGTCGGCCAGGCTGACGGCGGAGGGGGTGAGGATCTCCAGCGCCCGGTTCTTGTCGATGTCGTCGGGGTTCTTGCGCAGGAAGCCATGGTCCTCGTAGGGGGTCATGAAGGAGGAGTCGGCGCGCTCGATGCGCTTCTGGTAGTCGTTGGCCTCTTCCTCGGGCACCGTTTTTTCCACCGGCTCGATCTCCAGCATGGGGTTGGCTTCCACTTCGTTCTGCAGGGTCTCGGCCAGCTCCAGATGGTTGTTGGCCAGCAGCTGGATGAAATAGTGCATCACCGGGGTGATGGTCAGCTGCTGCGTGCCCTTGAGCTGCATCTTAAGGCTCATCTAGTTCCACCTGAATTCCCTGCCGAGGTAATCGCGTTTGACCCGCTCATCCCTGATCAGCTCCTCCGACCGGCCCGCGAAGATGACCTGGCCGGAGTGAATGATATAGGAACGATCGGTTATTTTCAATATTTCGCGGACATTGTGGTCGGTGATGACGATGCCCATGTTGCGGCGCTTGAAGGACTGGATCAGCCCCTGCAATTCGCTGATCTGGATGGGGTCGATGCCGGCGAAGGGCTCGTCCAGCAGGAGGAAATCCGGGCTGAGCACCAGGCTGCGGGCGATCTCCAGGCGCCGGCGCTCGCCGCCGGAAAGCATGTAGGCCTTGCGGCCGCGGATATCGCCGAGCCCGAGCTCGGCGAGGATGGCCGGGATGTCGGCGGCGCGCTGGCCGCGGTGCATCTGGGCGATGGCGCGCACGTTGTCCTCGACGCTCAGGCCGCGGAACACCGATGGCTCCTGGGGCAGGAAGCTGATGCCCAGGCGCGAGCGGCGGTAGACCGGGACGCGGGTGATGTCGCGGCCGTTGAGCCGTATCTCGCCGCCGTCGGGGCGGTGCAGGCCCAGGATCATCAGGAAGGTGGTGGTCTTGCCGGCGCCGTTCGGCCCGAGCAGGCCGACGATCTCGCCGGCGTCGACCTTCAGGCTGACGTCATCGACCACCGCCCGCTGGCGGAAGGTTTTGCGAATATGGTTCACTTCCAGTTGTTTCATGGCTAGTTAGTAGGCTGAAATTCCCTTCTTGATTGTATCACCCCTTGTTCGGAGTGTCAAAGGAATGAATGACCTCCGTGACGCGTCACGAATTGATTGTGGGCTTATTTCTCGGGCTTCGTTCCTATGATCAATTTCTTGACTCCCCCCCTCTTGGCCAGGTCCATGACCCGCACCACCAGGCCGTGCGCGACGTCCTGGTCGGCCTTGAGCACCAGGGCGCCGTCCTTCATCCCGGGCAGCGCCTTGCGGATCTCCGCCTCGAGCCCGTCCAGGGCCAGGGCCTGGCGGTTCAGGAACAGCCCCCCTTTCCGGTCGATGGTGAGCACGAATTCCTGGGGCTCGGCGTGGGCGGTGGTCTTGGCGGTCGGCAGCTCGAGCTTGATCCCCGGCTGCTCCAGGAAGGTGGAGGTGATCATGAAGAACAGCAGCAGCATGAAGATGACGTCGATCAGCGAGGTGATGTTGATGACCACCTTCGGGCGCGGGCGCCGGCTCAGCTGCATGGGGTCAGCTCCGCGGCGCGCCGTGGATGGCGCCGATGCGGGCCAGCAGGCGGTTGGAGTATTTCTCGATCTCCAGCACCAGCGCCTCGGCCTTGTGGGCGAAATAGTTATAGGCCACCAGCGCCGGGATGCCGATGAACAGGCCGGCGATGGTGGTGATCAGGGCCTCGGAGATGCCGCCGGCCAGCGCCGCCGCCTGGCCGACGCCCAGGTCGGCGATGACCTTGAAGACCTTCAGGATGCCGAGGACCGTGCCCAGCAGCCCCAGCAGCGGCGCGATGCCGGCGACGGTCTCCAGCACGCCCAGCCCCCGCTCGAGCTGGTGCACCTCCTGGCGCCCCTGGTCCAGCAGGGCTTCCTTGAGCTCCTCGCGGGGCAGGCCGTGGTTCTCCAGGCTGATGCGGATGACGTTGGCCAGCGGGCCATGGTGCTTCTCGCAGATGGAGACGGCCAGGCCGAAATCGTTGGTCTCCTTGACGTTCTCCAGCACGGCGACCACCTCGGGGATGATGATCTTGCGCCGCCGCAGCGAGACGGCCTTCTCGATGGCGACCGCCAGGGCGGCGATCGAGCACAGGAACAGGGGGTACATGATGATGCCGCCCTTGGACAGGAAACCCAGTATGTTTTGCATGGCGCTCCTCGCTTATCGTTTCACGAAGTAGGAAAACTTGGCGGTGACTTCCAGGTAGGACTTGGGAAAATCGGCGGGCAGGGTGGGGAAGGGGGCCGAGGTGGTGACGGCGAAGCGGCTGGTCTCCATCAGCGTGTGGTGGCCGCGGTAGCCCAGCAGCTCGAGGTCGGCCAGGCGGCCGTCCGGGTAGATCTTGAAGCGCAGCATGGTGTCGCCGTCGATCATCCCCCATTGCGAGAACGCCAGGGGCGGGAAGATGTTGCGGCTGATGCGCTCCTTCAGCGCCAGCATGTAGGGGGCGAAATCCCAGTCGTAGGTGTTGAACGACAGGCCGCCGCTCTCGGCGGCCCGGCCCTCCAGCTGGCGGTGGGGCACCGACGGCAGGTCGAACTGGAACGGCCGGGCGAGATCGCTTTCCGGCTTCCTGTCCGGCTCCAGGGCCTTGTCGGCGTCCGTGTCCGGGCTGGGCTCGGCGGCCTCGCTTTCCCGGTCCCCTGCCGTTTCCGTCGCCGGAGGCTTGGCCGCGGCTGCGCTGCGCGGGCTGGGCGGAGGCAGGGGCAGGTCGTGAGAGGCCATGTCGCCCCGGGAGAACGGGTCGTCCTTCAGCGCCAGCTGCGGCGCCGGCTCCTGGTTGCGCGCCAGGGCGTTCTTATCCGAGAGGAAAGCGGCCTTTTGCGGGTCCGGAGTGGTGCGGGCGTCGTCGGGGGTGGCGATCACCTCGCGGGGCAGCTCGGGCTGCTGCAGGTCGAACACCAGCGGCGGGCTTTTGACCGCCGCGGGCGGGGCGGGGGCGAGCCGGGCCAGGTCGATCCGCACCGCGGAATCCCAGACGGCGAGAAAGAGGATGTGCAGCAGGACGGAGAGCAGGATGACCTGTTTTTTAGCCTTGGAGTTCATGGCGCCGACAAATTATAACACTTTTTCGCTGGTTTTCTTGCATGGCCCCGTGCCTTAGACGAGGAGAGAGAGGGGGAAGTTGCGGCAGAGGAAGAGATGTTCGATGTTCAGAAGATAAGAATGGTTCGATGTTCGGCGTTGAAGCGAAAAGAGGTGACCACAAAGGAGGGCTTGATCCTCAGCTCCGAAAACTTCGAACTTCGAACCTCGAACTTCGAACCTCCTCTTGTTTTGTATCTCGACATGCAAGATTTGGCTATATTTGCGTTTTATAATATAATACCTTCTACAGTTCCCCTAGAGGTGCCACGCCCATGAAACGAAACGTAGTGAACATGTTGAGTCTCTGCCTCCTGCTCCTGCCCATGGCCGGCTGCAGTTTCCTCGGCCAGCCCGACTATCAGCTCTCGATCACCGTCGAGCCGGGCGTGACGGGCACACCGGCCGCCGGCGTCTATACCCACGAGGAGCTGGAAGAAGTGGCATACAGCTACACCCCGGTGAATTCCAAGCATACCGTCGAGGTCCTCATCGACGGAGGCCAGGAAAAGGCCGTCGACAGCCTGATCATCTACAAGAACACCACCATGCTCGCCCGCCTGTTCGACGTGCGCGGCACCTGGAAAGTGACCTACAACGCCAGCGACAACGCCACCAACCTGGATTTCACCGTCACCTTCGTCGGCAGCGACCTCCTGGCCGGCACGTTCAGCGACAGCCGCGGCTACCACGGCACGTGGACCGCCGCCAGCGGCACCTTCACCTTCACCTTCAGCGACTTCGAAAGCTACAAGTACACCGGCGAGCTGCTGGACATGGAGGGCACCTGGAGCAACGGCGCCAAGACCGGGACGTGGAGCGCGGAGAAGCAATAAGCTCGAGGAAACGGGCTTTTGTGACGCGTGACGCGTGACGCGTGACGCGTAACACGGAAGAACAAATCCAGGGCCCATGAATTTTTTATTGATCATAAGCGATAATTCATCTATACTCCCTGAGACCAGTGTTTTCGTCGATGTCTTCGACATTGACGCTTTGGAACATTAAGCTTTACCACCAATATTGAGTTTTGATGCGGTTTTCTTTCGCGTCACGCGTTACGCGTCACGTAGTTCTTCGATTCATCTCCGCTTGCCACGCACTGCACTTTTTATTTAGGGCTATTGACACGCAATATTATAATATTATAATATTCGCATGTTCCGAGAATCGCATCTGCAAGGAGTTGCCTGATGAACCAAGACGAACTGAAGGACCTCAAGGCCGAGAAGGTCGTTGACGCCCGCGGCATGGCCTGCCCCGGGCCGCTGCTGGAAGCCAAGAAGGCCATCACCGCCGTTGCCGTGGGCTCCATCATGGAAGTGCTCTCGTCGGACGAGGGCACAAACAACGACATCCCCATGTGGGCCAAGAAAATGCAGTACGAGTTCCTGGGCGTGGTCGAGGACGCCGGCTTCTGGCGCCTGTTCGTCAAGAGATCCAGGTAGGGGCGGAGTCGTCCCGCCCTGCCCCGGCCCTCTCCCGACCGGACGTTCCATGCCGGACATCGCCGCATCCAAGAAACGCTGCGCCCGCGTGGCGGCCATCCTCAAGACCCTGGCCCACCCGCAGCGCCTGTTCCTGCTCTGCCGCCTGGCCAGGGGCGAGGCCACGGTCAGCGAGCTGCGCGAAGCGTGCGGCGCCTCGCAGTCGCTCATCTCGCAGCATTTGACGCGCATGCGCCGCGAGGGGATCGTCCAGGCGCGGCGCGAAGGCAACTTCGTCCACTACCGCATCCTCGACCCCAAGCTTTCGGCCCTGATCAAGGAGATGGAGGCTACCTTCAATGAGTGACCATCGTCCCCGCATCCTCGTTTTTTCCACCGAGAACGTGTCCGACCCGGGCATCGACCTGGCCGGGCGCAACAAGATGCACTACCCGGCGCAGGTGCTGGTGGTGACGCTGCCCTGCTCCAGCGCCGTCAAGCCGCGCTGGATCACCCACGCCCTGACCAACGGCTTTGACGGTGTCTTCATCGCCGCCGACGGCAGCGACTGCTCCTATGTTCCCGACTGCACCAGGCGCACCGCCGCCGTCGTCGCCGGCGCCCAGGCGCAGCTGAAGGAGAAGGCCCTGGAGCCGGCGCGCGTCAAGATGGCCGCCGTCTGCTCGGTGTGCGCCGAGTCGTTCCAGAAGCACATGGTCTCGTTCAGCGAAGCGCTGCGGAAAATGGGGCCCCCGCGGCGGGGGGTTCCGGGGACCGCGGCCGGGGGGAGCTGACATGGACTACGATGTGATGGTCATCGGCGCCGGCATCGCCGGCATGGAAGCCGCGGTCAGCCTGGGCGACATGGGCTACAAGGTGCTGCTGGTGGAGAAGGAGCCGAGCATCGGCGGCAAGATGATCCTGCTCAGCAAGGTCTTCCCGACCCTGGACTGCGCCAGTTGCATCTCGACGCCCAAGATGGCCCAGGCGGCCAGCCACGCCAACATCGACCTGCGCGTCTACAGCGAGGTCCGCGAGGTGCGCGGCGACGGCAGCGGCGGCTTCCGCGCCAAGGTCGCGCAGAAGCCGGCCTTCGTCGATTTCGCCAAGTGCACCGGCTGCCAGGACTGCGAGAAGGCCTGCACGGTCACCCTGCCCGACGAGTTCAACGAGGCCCTGGTCTCGCGCCGCGCCGCCTTCATCGCCTTCCCCCAGGCCGTTCCCAAGAAGGCCGTCCTCACCCGCGCCGGCACGTCGCCCTGCACCTTCGCCTGCCCGGCCGGCATCAAGGCCAACGGCTACATCTCGCTCATCCGCCAGGGCGAGTTCGCGAAGGCCTTCCAGCTGGTGCTGGAGGACGCGCCGCTGGTGGGCAGCCTGGGCCGCGCCTGCTACGCCTACTGCCAGAGGGAGTGCACGCGCGAGGAGATCGGCGACGCCCCGCATATCCGCCACCTCAAGCGCTTCGTCGCCGACTGGTACTATGCCCGCCATGCCGAGCCCGAGTACGGGCCGCCGGCAAGGAAGCGCGACAAAAAAGTGGCCGTCATCGGCTCGGGCCCGGCGGGGCTGAGCGCCGCCTTTTTCCTGGCCCGCGACGGCTACCCGGTCACGATCTTCGAGGCCGACGCCGAGGCCGGCGGCATGCTGCGCTCCAGCCTGCCCGAGTACCGCCTGCCCAAGGACGTGGTCGACCGCGACATCCGCAACGTCACCGCCCTGGGGGTGGAGCTCCGGACAGCGGCGCCCGTGGAGTCGCTGGCGCGGCTGCGCCAGGACGGCTACGACGCCGTGCTGGTCGCCATAGGCACCCCGAAGCCCAAGAAGCTGCGGGTGCCGGGCGAGGACCTGCCCGGCGTGGCCAGCGGCATCGAGTTCCTGGCCGAGGTCGCCTGCGGCCAGAAGATCGCCCTGTCCGGCCAGCGCGTGATCGTCGTCGGCGGCGGCAATGTCGCCGTGGACGCCGCGCGAACGGCGCTGCGCCTGGGGGCCGCGAAGGTCGTGCTGCAGTACCGGCGCACCCGCGCCGAGATGCCCGCCTTCCACGAGGAGATCGCGGCGGCCGAGGCCGAAGGGGTGGAGCTCGCTCTGCTCGCCAACCCCGTCGCCTTTGAGGGCGACGGCGGCCGCCTGCGCCGCGTGCGCAGCGTGCGCATGAAGACGATCGGGGCGGACGCGGACGGCCGGCGGCGCACCATCCCCGTTCCCGGCTCGGAATATTCCGCCGACTTCGACCTGGCCATCGTCGCCGTGGGCCTGAGCGCCGAGGCGGCCGCCCTGAGGCAGGAGATGCGCCTGAACCGCGACGGCACCGTCCGGGCCGACGCGCGCACGCTGCAGACCGAGAGCCCCTGGCTGTTCGCCGCCGGCGACGCCGTGACCGGGCCGGCCATGATCGTGCAGGCCATCGGCCTGGGCAAGCAGGCCGCCTTCTTCATGGGGCGCTGGCTGCGCGGCGAATCCCTGGACAATGCCGAGTTCGCGCCGCAACTGCCGGTCGTCCGCCGCGAGGAAGTGCTGGCCCGCCAGCAGGATTACCCGTCCCGCAATGTCGAGAAAAGCGAGCGCCACCCGCGCGAGCGCGTCAAGGATTTCGCCGAGGTGGACCTGCCGTTCACCGAGGCCGAGGCGCTGGCCTCGGCCGCCAACTGCCTCAACTGCGGCATCTGCAGCGAGTGCCAGGAGTGCAAGAAGGCCTGCCCGGCCGACGCCATCGACTTCGACCAG
Organism: Acidobacteriota bacterium; assembly: GCA_025456205.1. Lineage (GTDB taxonomy): Bacteria > Acidobacteriota > Aminicenantia > UBA2199 > UBA2199 > UBA2199. The sequence continues at coordinate 15,996 of JALOLA010000048.1, forward strand.
CGCGAAAGGGTGGAGGACTGCCATGTCGGCGCCGTGGTCGTGGCCACCGGCTTCCGCCTGTTCCCGGCCGAGCGCATGGCCAACTTCGGCTTCGGCAAGTTCGCCAACGTCATCAGCGCCATGCAGATGGACCGCCTGGTGGCACCGACCCGCCCCTTCAACTACGTGCTGCGCCCCGGCGACGGCAGGACCCCGGCCAACATCGCCTACGTCTTCTGCACCGGCTCGCGCGACCGCACGGTCGACAACCCCATCTGCTCGCGTGTCTGCTGCATGTACTCGCTCAAGCAGGCCCAGCTGCTACTGGGGGCGCTGCCGGTGGCCGACGTCACCGTCTACAACATCGATATCCGCGCCTTCGGCAAGGGCTACGACGAGTTCTACGAGCAGACCCGGGCCATGGGCGTGCGCTTCGTCAAGGGCAAGATCGCCAGGATCACGGAGAAG
>JALOLA010000049.1 GCA_025456205.1 Acidobacteriota bacterium
CGCCACCCTCTCCATGCCCGGCATCGCCGGCATCATCCTCTCCATCGGCATGGCCGTGGACGCCAACGTGCTGATCTTCGAGCGCATCCGCGAGGAGCTCGCCTCGGGCAAGTCGCCCAAGTCGGCCATCGACGCCGGCTTCAAGAAGGCGTTCTGGACGATCTTCGACGCCAACCTGACCACGGTCATTTCGGCGGTGTTCCTGTTCCAGTTCGGCACCGGCCCCATCAAGGGCTTCGCCGTCACCCTGATCATCGGCATCGCGGCCAGCATGTTCACCGCCATCTTCGTGTCGCGGGTGATCTTCGAGCTCACCTACGGCCGGCGCAAGAAGCTGACGCAGATCAGCATATAGGAGTGGAAGATGATTAAGCTATTCAAGGAAGAACCCAATTTCAAGTTCATCAATAAACGCTACATCGCCTTCGCCCTGTCAGGGCTGATCATCCTGGCCGGGCTGGCCGTCTTTCTGACCCGCGGCTTCAACTGGGGCATCGATTTCTCCGGCGGCACCCTGATCGAGGTGGGCTTCCAGAAGCCGACCACGGTCAACCAGCTGCGCGCCTCCCTGGCCAAGATCAACCTGGGCGACGCCCAGATCACGCGCATCGGCGGCGAGAACAAGTTCTTCATCAAAACCCTGGCCTCGCTGCAGAAGCTGAACATGAAGAAAGGCGAGAACATGGAGGACATCGAGGAATACGAGATCGTGGCCCGCGAGATCCGCAACGGCCTCCTGGGCGAGGGCGGCCGGGCGCAGGCCGCGGCGGGGAAGATCGACCTGAACAACGCGGCCGAGGGCGAGACCGCCCGCTTCCTGCGCGAGAAGGGCGTCAGCGACGAGGACGCCAGGGAGAGCGCCCGCCTGGTCAACGACCTGCGCAAGAGCAACGACGGCATCATCGGCGATTTTTCCGCCCTGGAAAAGGCCGGGGTCAAGCACCGCATCGTCACCCTGCTGCGCTCCGCTGCCTTCCTGGGCGATTTCACCTTCCTGAGCGTGGAATTCGTCGGGCCGCAGGTCGGCAAGGAACTCAGGCGCAAGGCCGTGCTGGCCTGCATCTGGGCCCTGATCGGCATGCTGATCTACATCGCCTTCCGCTTCAAGTTCCTCTATGGCATTTCGGGCATCATGACCCTGGCCCACGACGTGCTGGTCGCCCTCTCCTTCATCCTGATCTTCCGCGTCGAGATGTCGCTGACGGTCATCGCCGCCCTGCTGACCATCGTCGGCTACTCGATCAACGACACCATCGTCGTTTTCGACCGCCTGCGCGACAACCTGAAGATCATGAAAAAGGACAACCTGGAGGCCATCCTCGACAAGAGCATCAACCAGACGCTGAGCCGGTCGATCTTCACCTCGCTGACGGTTTTCCTGACCGTCATGTCCATGTTCCTTTTCGGCGGGGAAGTGATCCGGCCTTTTGCCTTCACCATGCTGGTCGGCGTCGTCGCCGGCTCCTATTCCACAATCTACCAGTCCTGCGCCTGGCTGAAAGTCTGGGAGAATTATTTCCTAAAAAGAAAAAAAAGTTGAAATTGGTCTTGAATTTCGCAAGGTTTTGTTATATAAGATGATTTGGAAATATTATTAAATCATTATTATGGAGGCCTAGCATGTTTGGCGAATCCTTGATCATATCGGGAGAAAAGCGCAAACCGACCAAGACCTACTTGACTCTGCCGATATCCCTTCTTATTCATGCCCTGGTGATCGCCTCATTCATCGTGGTGCCCTTGATGATGGCCGAGTCCAACCTTCCTGAAATCAAGGTGACCAACGTATTCATCTCCGCCCCGCCCCCGCCGCCCCCGCCGCCCCCCCCGGCGGCCAAGAAAAAGAGCGGCGGCGAGCAGAAAGCCGCTGAAGCGGCCAAGAAAGCCGAGGTCCGGCCGATCATCGCCGGCCGGCTGGTCGCCCCCATCGAGGTTCCCACCATCATCCAGGAAGAAGATGTGGGCAGCTTCGGCGTCGAGGGCGGCATTGAAGGCGGCGTCGAGGGCGGCGTCGAGGGCGGCGTCGTCGGCGGCGTCCTGGGCGGCGTCGAGGGCGGCGAGCTGATCGGCGACTCGCAGAACGCCATCCGCATCGCCAGCGTGCAGCGGCCGCGCAAGATCAAGGAAGTCAAGCCCATCTACCCGCAGATCGCCCTGACGGCGCGCATCCAGGGCGTGGTCATCATCGAGGCCATGACCGACATCTACGGCCGCGTGCGCCAGGCCCGGGTCATATCCGGCCATCCGCTGCTCAACGATGCGGCCCTGAGCGCCATCAAGCAGTGGGTCTATGAGCCCTACATCCTGAACGGTATCCCCAAGCCGGTCATCTTCACGGCCACGGTTACCTTCACGCTGCAGAACCAGTAAGCTGCGCGAGTCCTGTCCATTGACAGAATTAATAAATAAATCAAATTAGGAGGTCTCTTATGTCATGGGATTTAGTTGAGATGTGGCACAGCATGAGTATCGTTCCCAAGGCGGTCGTTTTCACCTTGGTCATTATGTCGGTGTATTGCTTCGCTACCGGCATTGAAAGGGCCATCGTTTTCTCCAAGGCCAAAAAGCAGTCCCGGGATCTGTTGAAGCTGATATCCGGACTGTGGCGCGAAGGCAAGGTGGAGGAATCCATCAAGTTGTCCTCCGACAAGCGTTTCAAGAACAGCCACCTGGCCAAGGTTCTGGTCGCCGGGCTGAACGAACTGCAGTTCCAGCAGGACAGCCGCTCCGCGCAGCCTGAAGTGGTCGAATCGGCCAAGCGGGCCATCGAGCGCGCCACCATCAAGGGCGTCCAGGAATTCAAGAGAGGCCTGAACGGCCTGGCCACCATCGGTTCCACGGGTCCGTTCGTCGGCCTGTTCGGCACCGTTTTCGGGATCATCACCGCCTTCCAGGGCATGAAGGTCTCCGGGTCGGGCGGCATCGGCGCCGTGGCCGGCGGTATCGCTGAAGCCCTGATCACCACCGGCTTCGGCATCATCGTCGCCGTCGTGGCCGTCTGGTTCTTCAACGTCCTGCTGAACCGCGTGGATATCTTCACCGGTGAAATGGCCAACGCCTCTTCCGAGCTGATTGATCATTTTATCAAGCTGAAGACCAAGTAAGGAGTCGAGCATGAGTGTCGATGTCGGCGGCTCGAAAACTGCAAAGTCTGAGCCAAACGTTGTTCCTCTCTGCGACATTCTGCTGGTGTTGCTGATCATCTTCATGATCGTGACGCCGATGATCCAGAAGGGGGCCAATGTTACTCTGCCCGAGGCCAAGAATGTGGCCAGCCAGCCCGATCCCAGCCAAATGTTCACCGTATACGTCAAGAAGACCGGGGAAGTCGCCCTGGAAGACAAGCCGGTGGAAGACCTGACGAAGCTGGGCCAGATGATCCTCGATAAGATGGAGGAGATGCAGCGGACCGAGAAAAAGGTCCTGCTGAAGGCTGACCTGGAAGCCGCGTACGGCAGGGTGGTGGATGTGATGAACGCCATCAAGGAAGCGCAGATCGAAGTCATCGGCTTGGTGACGGAGCAGCAAACGTCCACTTTGGATTGACCGGAAATTTCTCATAAAAAGGGAAGAAGCGATTCTTCCCTTTTTTTTTATTCCTTGAAAGCGGGAATGCGCACGCGCACCGCGGCGGGGATCACCCGCACCTCATAGTCCTCCAGCTCGCTGCCCCCGTATTCGCCGTCAAAGTGATAGGGGATCGGCCCGTTCAGCGAGCGGATATGGACGCGCTCGAACTTGAACGTCTTGTAGAACGGGTACTTGTGGATGGTGCCGTTGAACAGCCGCTGGACGTTCAGCGAGGACTGCAGCAGCTTGAATTTTTTCAGGATGCACAGGTCGAGCAGGCGGTCGTAGGGCGAGGCATGGGGTGCGATGACGGCCTTGGCCCCATACTGGCGGAAGTTGGCCAGGGCCAGGATCATGATGTCCTCCTCGAACTCGCTGCTCTCGGTGGTGACGCGCACGGAGAACTGAGGCATTTCCAACAGGCCCTTCAGGGCGAAGTAAACGTAGGGCAGGATGCCGCGCGTGCGCGATTCCAGGTTGAATTTCTTGGATATCAGACCGTCCAGGCCCATGCCGGCCACGTTGAAGAAAAAACGATCGTTGATGCTGCCGGCGTCAATGCTGACGTCCTGGCCGCTGACCAGGGTGTCGAGGGCGCGCATCCAGTAGAGGGGGATGCCCAGGTTGCGCGCCAGGCCGTTGCCCGAGCCGCCGGGGAGGATGCCCAGGGTCTTGTTGCTGCCGAGCATGGCCTTGGCCACCGAGTTCACCGTGCCGTCGCCTCCGAAGGCCACGAACACGTCGAAATGCTTCAGGCCCTGGCGGGTGATCTCGCTGGCCTGCAGCGGCGTGCGGGTATTGACCAGGGAAACGCTGGCGAAATGGCGGCGCAGCTTCTTCAGGATGAGCGCGACGGCGATGTCCTTGGAGATGAACCCCGATGACGGGTTCAGGATCAACAGGATGCGTTCAGCGCTGCGCTTCATGAGCGGTCATCGGTCCTCGCCGCCGCCGGGCGGCCGCATCCTTTTTCAGGACGTCTTTTGGCCGCATTCGGGGCAGAACTTGCTCCCCTTCTTCAGGGCGGCCCCGCAGTTGCTGCAGAATGTCTTCTTGGGAAATTCCGCGCCGCATTCGGGGCAGAACCTGGCAGAAAGGGGAGCGTCCTTCTTGCAGGCGGGGCAGGTCTTGACCTTGCCGCCCTCGCCGGATGCCGCGTCCGCCGCTTCCTGGCGCTTCGCGTCCTGCATGGCCTGATTGATCATCCCGGGGATCATCATGCCCATGCCGGCCCCCATGCCCATGCCCATGCCCGATGATGCTTCGCCGCCCTTTTCCGCGGCTTTTTCCATGGCCTTGGCCGCCTTGAACTGCACGAACTTGCCCATGTCGCCGACGGCGCCCATGCCCGAGCGTTCGTCGATCATTTTCTGCACCTCCTCGGGCGGGGTGATGGCATTGATGACGAAGTCGGAGATCTCCAGGCCGTACTTGGCGAAATCATCGGCGATGCGGCTCTTCAGCCCAACGGCCAGCTCGTCGAAATGCTGGGGCAGTTCGAAGATGCTCTTGACCGTCTCGCCCAGGAAGTCGTTCAGGCGGCCCACCAGCAGGTCGCGCAGGTAGTCCTCGATCTCGGCGGTGGCGTAGACCGCCTGCGTTCCCACCACCTCGCCGATGAACAGCTGCGGATTGCTGACCTTGATCGAGTAGACCCCGAAGGCGCGCAGGCGCACGTAGCCCAGCTCGGAATCCTTGAAGCTGACCGGCTCCTTGGTGCCCCATTTCAGGTTCAGGAAGGTCTTGAGGTTGACGAAGTAGACCTGGGCCTGGAAAGGGGACTTGAAACCGAAGGGCAGGGAGAGCAGCCGGGTCAGCAGCGGGATGTTCATCGTCGACAGCACATGCCGCCCGGCCCGGAAGGTGTCCAGGGCCTTGCCGTCGCGAAAGAATACCGCGGCCTGGTTCTCCTGGACGATCAGCTGCGCCCCGAGCTTGATGTCTCCGGAACCGGTCTCGGGGATGCGGTGCGAGAGCTCCTTGCCGGTCGGGTCGAAGTATTGGATGATCTCGAGTTTCATGCGCTTTCTCCTTTATCATAGCCCTTCAGCAGGACCGTCCGCTGCTCGAACAGGCCCTCGATACGCTCCAGGCCCTCGCGCAGCGGCTCGAGCCCGGTGCCGTCCGGTGCCGCGGCGGCCCGCGCCTGGAAGTCCTCGCGCAGGGCGACGGCCGACTCCACGATCCGCGCGTCCAGGTCGTAGACCCTGTCCAGCTCGTCCTCACGGACCTTGACCAGGTCGAAGAAGCCGCTGTAGCCCTGGTCGGCGTAGCGGCAGGCGCCGATGACCCTGTCGAGCGCCCTGACGAACAGGTCGTGCTCGCGCAGCAGGTCGAAATCCTTCCGGCGGCCGGCGACCTGGATCACCTTGTTCATGCCGCTCTTCACCTTTGCGATCTGCTGGACGATGAAGTCGCGCTGCAGGCGGTCGGAGTCGCGGCGCAGCTCGCGCTCGTAATACCCCCTGAACCCGGGGATCGCATGCAGGACGCGCTCCAGCCCGTTCAGCTGTTCCCTTGCCTTTTTCCTGATGTCCATGAGTGCCTCCCGGGTGATTATAGGAAATCGACCGGCAAAAAGCAACATCCGCCCTTCCTGCGCCCCTTGAAAAAACGGCGGCCATGTGCTAGGTTTTCCTCATAGGAGGTTCACCATGAGTTTCAAAGTAGCGATAAACGGCTTCGGCAGGATCGGCAGGCTCTTCCTGCGCACGGCGTACAGGACGCCGGGCATGGAGATCGCCGCCATCAACGATATCACCGACGCCAGGACCCTGGCCCACCTGTTGAAATACGACTCGGTCTTCGGCATTTTCCAGGAGCAGGTCAGCCACGGCGACGGCTTCATTCAGGTCGGCACCCGCAAGATTAAGGTTTCGGCCGTCAAGAGCCCGGCGGAGCTGCCCTGGAAGGAACTGGGCATCGACCTGGTGGTCGAGAGCACCGGCCTCTTCACCAAGCGCCCCGAGGCGGAGAAGCACCTGCAGGCCGGGGCCAAAAAAGTGCTGATCTCGGCCCCGGCCACCGACCCCGACGTCACCATCGTCCTCGGCGTCAACGACGGCGACTATGTCCCCGCCAGTCACCATATCATCTCCAACGCCTCCTGCACCACCAATTGCGTGGCGCCCCTGGCCAAGGTGCTGCACGACAACTTCAAGATCCTCAAGGGCAACATGACCACCATCCACGCCTACACCAACGACCAGCGCATACTCGACCTGCCGCACAAGGACCTGCGCCGGGCGCGGGCTGCCGGACTATCCATGATCCCCACCTCCACCGGGGCCGCCAGGGCCATTGGCCTGGTCATCAAGGATTTGAAGGGGAAGATCGACGGCACGTCCATCCGCGTCCCGACCCCCGACGTATCGGTGGTCGACCTGGTCGTGCACGTGGCCCGGGACACGTCGGTGGACGAGGTCAAGCAGGTGATCGAAAAGGCGGCCAACGGGCCCCTGCAGGGGATCATGGGCTGTTCCTATGAGCCGCTGGTCTCCATCGACTTCAAGGGCGATGAGCGCTCATCCATTATCGACATGGACAACATCATGGTCGTGGAAAAGAACCTCATCAAGGTGCTGGCCTGGTACGACAACGAATGGGCCTATTCCTGCCGGGTGCGCGACCTGATCCTCAAGATCGCTGCAGGCTGACATGGCCAAGAAATTCCTCAAGGACGTCGCGGTCAAAGGCAAGCTGGTCTTCGTGCGCAACGACTTCAACGTGCCGCTGAACGCCGCCGGGGAGATCACCGACGACACGCGCATCCAGGCGGCCCTGCCGACCATCCGCTACCTGCTGGAGAACGGCGCCCGCGTCGTTTGCGCATCGCACCTGGGCCGGCCCAAGGGAGAAGTGCTGCCGGACTGCAGCCTGGCGCCGGTGGCACGGCGCCTGGGCGAGCTGCTGGAGAAAAAAGTGGCCTTCTGCCGGGAAACGACGGGCGCCGGCGCGGAAAAGGCCAAGGCCGCACTGAAGCCCGGCCAGTTGCTGCTGCTGGAAAACCTGCGCTTCCATCCCGGCGAGACCAGGAACGACCCGGCATTCGCCGCCGAGCTGGCCGCGGGGATCGAACTGTACGTTGATGACGCCTTCGGCGCCTGCCATCGTGCCCATGCCTCGATCGCCGAGATCACCCGCCATGTGCCCCTGGCCGTGGCCGGCATGCTGCTAAAGAAGGAGATCGACTTCCTCACCCTGGCGGCGCAGACGCCGCCCGACGATTACCTGGTCATCCTCGGCGGCGCCAAGATCAGCGACAAGCTGCCGCTGCTGAAGCACTTGCTGGGCCGGGCCGACGTCATCCTCATCGGCGGCGCCATGGCTTACACCTTCCTGAAGGCGGAGGGGATGGATGTCGGGGCCTCGCGCGTGGAGAACGATCGCCTGGAGCTGTGCCGCGACATCCGTCGCCAAGCCGGCGAGAGGGGAGTGCGCTTCCTGCTGCCCTGCGACCATATCGCCGCCACCAAGGTCGAGCCCAACATCACGGTGCGCATCATCCGGCCGGGCGAGGGCATCCCCGGCGAAATGATGGGCCTGGACATCGGCCCGGAGACGGTCGAAGCCTACCGGGCCGAGATCGACCGCGCCCGGCTGATCTTCTGGAACGGCCCGATGGGGGTATTCGAAGTGGACACGTTCTCGGGAGGGACCACGGAGATCGCGCTGGCGGTGGCCGCAGCCAAGGCCACGACCATCGTCGGCGGCGGCGATTCGGTCGCCGCCATCAACAAGGCCGGGGTGGCCGGCGGCATCAGCCATGTCTCCACCGGCGGCGGCGCGTCCCTCGAGTTCCTTTCAGGGGACAAGCTCCCCGGCATCGAAGCCTTGACGGAGGCATGATGGGCAGGGAATATTTCATCGCCGGCAACTGGAAAATGTTCAAGACCTCCACCGAGAGCAGGGAATTCGTCCAGGCCCTGGCCGGGCAGTTCACCGCCGCTCCGGGCCTGACCGTGGCCGTCTTTCCGCCCTTTACCGCGCTGGAAGCCGTGCGCGGCCTGGACCCCAAGGTGCATATCGGGGCGCAAAACCTTTTTTACGAGGAAAACGGGGCGTTCACCGGCGAGATTTCGCCGCCGATGCTGCGCGGCCTGGCCGAGTACGTCCTGGTCGGTCACTCCGAAAGGCGGCAGATCTTCCACGAAAGCGACGAGGACGTGAACCGCAAGCTGCTGGCCGCCCTGCGCTTCGGCCTGAAGCCCGTCCTCTGCGTGGGCGAGACCCTGCCCGAGCGCGAAGCGGGCCGTACCCTCGACAAGGTCCATGGCCAGCTGGAAAAAGGGCTGGCGGGAGTGGGTGACGCCGACTGGGCGCACCTGACCGTGGCCTACGAGCCGATCTGGGCCATCGGCACCGGCCGCAACGCCACGCCGGAGCAGGCCGATGAGGTGCACCGCCACATCCGCGGCCTGCTGGAGAGCAAAGTTCCCGGGCGGCGCATCCCGGTGCTGTACGGCGGCTCGGTCAAGCCGGAGAACAGCCTGGAGCTCCTTGCGCAGAAGAGCATTTCCGGCGTGCTGGTCGGCGGCGCCTCCTTGAATGTGGAGTCGTTTTCTGCTATAATCCAAAACGGATCGAAACTTCTTAGCGCATAGGAGGCAACTTGGAAGGCGTCTTACTTTTTCTTCATATAGTCGTATGCCTGCTGCTGGTCATCGTCGTCCTGCTGCAAAGCGGCAAGAGCGCCGACCTGGCCGGAGCCTTCGGCGGCTACGGCAGCCAGTCGACCTTCGGGCCACGCGGTGCGGCAACGCTGCTCTCCAAGATCACCACGACACTGGCCATCCTTTTCATGGTGACCTCGCTGCTGCTGCAGGTGCTGGCGGCCGGCAAGAACCGCTCCGGTTCCATATTGCCAAAAGAGAAGCCGGCGGCCACGCAGCCGTTGAAATCCGAAAGCCCCGCGACCCAGCCGCAGGGCGAGCCCGGCAAGTAAGCCGGGCGCTTCCCGTTCCGAGCGTTTTTCAGTTCCAGCGATTTGTCATATACAGGCCGGGGTGGTGGAATTGGTAGACACGCAAGCTTGAGGTGCTTGTGAGCATTTGCTTGTAGGGGTTCGAGTCCCCTCCTCGGCAGAACAAGGAGAGGTGCTGGAGTGGCCGAACAGGGCTGCCTGCTAAGCAGTTATCCCGGGTAAACTGGGATCGTGGGTTCGAATCCCACCCTCTCCGTTCTCCTAATCTATTGTCAAAATGAGTATCTGAAATTGTCAGGTAATCTTTTGTCAAAATAAACCCCCGAGGGTGGGAACTGCGACCGAAGGGAGCTCATCCCACCCTCTCTGTCTCAAGAGGGCAGTGCGTGAACCTTAGCTACATGTTGAGGGGAAACCTGATCCGGGCCGCTCGTGCCATACCTATCTCCATTCGAGCTCGCTTGGTCACCGCTGTTAATATTGACTTGCCTGCCTCCTTATGTTACGAATAGCCCATGGAAAAGATCATCGGCCAGGCCCTGCGCAAGGAACGGGAATCACGCGGCGTTTCCCTGGCCGATATCGCCGCCGAGACGCGCATCAGCACCCGCATGCTGCAGGCCCTGGAGGACGAGGAGTTCGACATATTCCCGGGAAAATTCTATGTCCATTATTACATGAAGAATTATCTTCTGGCCTGCGGGGCCGATGACACGGCTTTTTTCAACACCTACCGGGATTACCTGAAGAACGTGTTCCGCCGCGACGATGAGCTGCAGGCCGAGCAATACATGCAGAAGATGACCTACGCCCGCTTCCGCAGGAACCGCACCATCCTGGTGGCCTTGCTGCTGCTGGCCGGGCTGGCGCTGCTGGCTTTCCTGCTGCTGGGGCCGCCGCGCTGGCTGGACAAGGTCCTCGCCGATCGGCCGGAAGTCGCGGTCGCCGTTCCGCCCTTCTCTTCGCACCTGCTGCGCCTTGAGGAGGAATCCTGCCTGAGCGAGGCGCCGATCGCCGCCCGCCTGGAACTCGACGCCCCCTGCTGGCTGCAGCTGTGGCGGGGGGGGGCGAAGGTGGCGGAAAGGACCTTCCGTAAGGGCGAAGGCGTTTCACTGCACGGCTACCAGCTGACCATGGTCATCTCCAACCCGACGGCGCTGCGGCTGCAGATCAACGGCCGGGACATTTCCTTCCTGCGGCGATCGCCCACGGCCCTGAAGCTGGTCGTGGACCCCGGCAATCTCCAGGAAATCCTGAGCCGCTGAGCCATGATCTCAAAGAACCCGCTGGTCCTCAAGATCGCCGAGGGCGCGCCCGGCGATGAATTGCTGAAATACCTGCTGTCCAAGCAGCTGGCCTTCACCGAGGAAGAGTACCTGGAGAGCCTCGTTTTCGTCCTGCCCGACCCGCGCGCCAAGGATCAGGCGCAACAGCTGCTGGGGCTGATCCCGCAGCCGGTCAAGGAGCAGTACGTGCAAAAGCGCGAGGCCGAGCTGCGCGTGATCGAGTTCATTCTGCATGAAGCGCTCGAAGCCGGCTATTTCAACACCTTGACCCTGATCATCCACAACCAGGGCGTCCCGGCCGAGTTCATCCTGCGCATCGCCGCCCGCGCCCAGGCGGCCGTCCTGGAGACCCTGCTGGAGAACCAGATCCGGCTGATCGCCTACCCGGAGATCATGGAGCGGATGGAGACCAACCCCGAGTGCAACCCGTTCATCCGCGGTCGCATCCGCGAGCTGCGCGAGTTCTACCTCCAACCCAAGGCCGTCGAGGCCATTCCCGAGGCCGAGGTCATGCCGGAACTGGTCGCGGTGATCGCCCAGGAGCACAAGGAGGAGCCGCAGCTGGACGAGAACAAGGTCCAGCAGGAGGCCTTGACGGCGCTGCAGCGCATCAACCTCATGGGCATCTCCGAGCGGGTGCGCCTGGCGCTCACCGGCAACAAGACCGAGCGGCTGGTGCTGATCAAGGACGCGAACAAGCTGGTGCAGGCGGCCGTGCTTGACAGCCCGAAGATGGCCGACGACGAGGTGCTGATCCATGCCCGCAACCTGAGCCTGCCCGGGGACATCATCGGCAAGATCGCCAACAGCCGCGAATGGACGAAGAATTACACCATCATCGTGGCCCTGGTGGAGAACCCCAAGACCCCGATCAGCCGCGCGATCGGCTTCGTCAAGCTGCTGCACGACCGCGACCTGGCGGTGCTGTCCCGCGACCGCAACGCCAGCCCGGTGATCCGCAACCTGGCCATGAACCTGATCAAGCAGAAGGAAAAGGTCAAATAGCCAGCAGCCTGTAGATCAGCCCCTTCGCGTCGAATATGGTCGGCGCGGCCCCGAGCATGCCGGTACGGCTGCAGGCGATGAAGGCATTGTCCTGGCGGTGCATGCCGGTGAAGTGGCTGGTTCCCCACTCGCGGTCCTTTTCCATGCCGCCCTTCAGGTCGAAGCCGGCTTCGGAGAGCAGCACCAGGTCGGGAGCGGACGCCATCTGGCCGCCGCTGTACAATTCTTCCTTCAGAAAGACCCGGCGCACGACCTTTTGCCCCCCGACCTCGTAGCCGCCGAAAAGGTCCTTCAGGTCCTGGCGGACCTTTTCGTAGTCGCCGGCGGCCACCCCGCCCCGGGGGTACTGCCCCCGGCGGTGCACGTAGAGACGCGAGGGATCGAGGGCGAACGCCGTGGCCCGGTCGCTGATGCCCGGCAGGCCCTTGGCGCCTTGCCCTTCGCTCAGGAAGAAACCGTTTTTTTTCAGAACCGGGTTGAGGTAGACCTCGCTGCGGATAGGCCCGAAGCCATGGTCGCTGAGGGCAATGACATCCATGTCGGGGCGAGCGGCGGCGCGTTCGAGGAGGTCGGCGGCCGCCCCGTCCACCTCGTGAAAGAAAGACGCGAATTCGCCGTGAAACTCGTGGCCGGGATCGGCATAGGCGTCGTAGAGAAAGTGCTGCAGCCGGTCGGTCCCGGTCACGGTGTACATGAAGACGTCCCATTCCTCCTTCAGCCAGAGCATGTCGGCGACCTGCTTGCGGACCCTGTGGGCGTAATGCAGGTCGGCCAGGAATTCGGCCTTGCGCTCCTTGCCCTTGCCGGCGTCGACATCGACCTGGTAGCCGGCCTGCTGCAGCATCGGCAGGTAGCGGGCGGGGAAGACCGCCCGCTCCAGGTCGAGGGCCACGAAACCCGAGACCAGCACGCCCGGCAGGGGCCGGGCAGGGTAGGTGGCGGGCAGGTTGATGATCACCGAGCGCTTGCCGTGCCTGCCGAGCTCGACGAAGAACGGCTCGGCCTTCAGGTCGCGGAAATCAGGGAAGCGGTACTGGTAGGTGCCGGGGACGAGGTCCACGAAGCCGAAGATGCCGTGCTCGCCGGCCTGAGTGCCGGTCATGAAGCTCGACCAGGAAACGGCCGATATCTCCGGGATGGAGACGGTCATGCGCGCCGTTTTCCCGGCGAAGAACTCCTTCATGCGCGGCAGGAGCGAAGGCCGGCCATCGGCTCCGGCCAGCATTTCAAAGGAAACCCCGTCCAGGCCGATGACCAGCAGCTTGCGGGCGGAGGGGGCGCTGCTCCTCACCGCGCCGCCGGGCCCGTGGCCTTACTCGACGAAGGGGCTGCCATGCTTCAGGATCGCTTCGGCGACTTCCCTGCGCATCATCGACTCGGGCGGTATCTGCTTGTTGACCAGCTTCTCGCGGATGATCTTGCCGGCGAAGTCGATGTGGTCGCCTTGGGCATGGGGGCATGTCTTGTCGTTGGCGATGGAGTTGCACTTCTTGCAGAAGAAGAAGCTCATGAAGAAGATGGGGGTGATGCCCAGGTCGGGGAAGGAATCGAATATCTTCTGCGCGGCGAAGGGGTGGTAGTAGCTGCCCACGCCGGCGTGGTCGCGGCCGATGATGAAGTGCGAGCAGCCGAAATTCTTGCGCACGATGGCATGGAAGATGGCTTCCTTGGGGCCGGCGTAGCGCATCTCGAACTGCAGGATCGACATCACGGTGCGCTCCTTGACGTAGTACTCGTCGATGAGCGCCTTGTAGGAGTCGAGGATGACCTCGTCGGTGAAATCGCCGGGCTTCTTCTTGCCGATCACGGGGTTGATGAACAGGCCGTCGACGATCGATTGCGCCGACTTCTGCACGTACTCGTGGCCGAGGTGCGAGACGTTGCGCGTCTGGAAGCCGACCACGGTGTCCCATTTCTTCTCCTTGAACAGGACGCGCGTCTCGCGCGGGGTCAGGTAGAAGGCCGGGAAATGGGTGATGGGGTCGCTGAGGAAGTTGATGCTGCCGCCGACGAAGAGCTCGCCGCAGGCCTTCAGTCCCTTGACGCCGGGGTGCTTTTCGTCGGTGGTGCCGAACACGTTGCGGGCGTATTCTTCGAAATCCCAGGAATAGATGTCCTCCACCTGCATGGAGGCGACGGCCGCGTCGCCGGTCTTGAGGATAATGGTATCGTTCTTGGCGAACTTCTTCGCCGTATCGCGGTCCACTGGCAGGACGATGGGCAGGGTCCAGGCGTGGCCGCTGGCCAGCCGGCTGTTCTGCACGACTTCGCGGTAATCCTCCTGGTTCATGAATCCCTTCAGCGGCGAGAATACCCCGGTGGCGATGTTCTGCACCTCGATGGCCTTTTCCTCGTCGATCTCCAGGTTGAAGAACTTGTCGCGAAAGGAGAGGATGGCCTCCCGCTCCTTTGCCGATAAAATGCGGTCGATCAGTGTTCCGCCGTGCGGTTTGACGATCATGCTGGTCTCCTTAGCTGATATAGCCGAGCTTTTTCAGCTTCTCGCGGACCGCGTCCTCTTCGGACTGGGACAGGTCGGCCGGGCCGGCGTTCTGGGCCGCGTAGCTGCTGAGGATGTGGATAACGAAGGTCTGCAGGTCGGGGAAATTCTGCTGGGCCAGGATCTTGACCAGGTCCTGGCGCAGGTAGGCGGGAATGGCGATGTCCTTGCCGGCGGGCTGCAGGTAGCCCAGCTCCTCCAGCCTGGCCAGGACCTTCTTCAGGGACTCGTCCTCGCTCTCCTTGTCGCTCTCGATCACCAGCTCCGGATTTTCCGGCTCCTCGAAAGGGTCGGAAATGCCGGTGAAGTTCTTGATCTCCCCGGCGATGGCCTTCTTGTACATGCCCTTGACGTCGCGCTCGATGCACTGGTCCAGCGAGCACTTGACGTACACCTCGACGAAATTGCCGATCATCTGGCGGATCTCGGCGCGGATGCTGCGGTAGGGCGAAACGAACGCCGCCGTGGTGACCGCCCCGTGCTTGGTCAGCAGGGAGCAGACGAAGCCGACGCGGCGGATATTCTCATCGCGGTCCTCCTTGGAAAACCCCAGCCCCTTGCTGAGGTACTTGCGGGTGACGTCGCCGTCCAGGTCCTCGCAGAGGATGCCGCGCTTCTTCAGCTCGCCGCTGAGTTTCAGGGCCAATGTGGTCTTCCCGGAACAGGGAAGGCCGGTGAACCAAACCGTTACTCCTTTCATGTGGTGCTCCTTCTATGGAATTTTCCGAATGGTTAGCGGTGCACGACCAGGTATTTCTTGGGCAGGATGAGCTTGCTGGAGAACTTGACGTTGGTCAGCAGGATGATGGCCCGCTCGCGGTCGGGGAGCTCCTCCTGGAATATCCCTTCCCAGCCCTCGAAATCGCCCTCGTCGATGAGGATGCGGTCGCCCTGGCGGAAGCGGGCGTCCCGGCTGCGCAGCTGGACCAGCCCGTTGCACTCCCGGGAGCGGATGTCCTGGATCTTCTCGTCGGCGATGGTCCACAGGCATTCGTTGCCGCCCAGCAGTCCCTTCACGCCCCGGGTATAGCGCACCTTCTGGTAGTCGCAGTCGATGTCGAAGCGGGCGAACAGGTAGCCGCTGAAAAGGGGCGTGACGCGGTCGACCTTGATCCTGTTCTTCTTGACCTTCTTGTTGTATACCGGCAGGTAGACGTCGATCCCCAGCGCGCGCAGGTGCTTTTCGCTGTCGAATTCCTGTTTGGGTTTGCTGTTGACGATGAACCAGTCGCTGCCGGGGATATCTTTCATTCGGGAATTTTAGTACAATTCGCTCCTCTTGTCAATGGCCGCTCCCGGGCCGCCCGCCCGCTTTTTCCGCCGCCGGACGCCGCAGCGCCGGCCAGGTGTGGTATAATCCTCCCGAAAAGGAAGCCCATGGTGCAAAACAAAAAAAACAACGCCGCCGGCGCCGATCCTGGCGGCAAGCAAGGCGAAGAGATCCTGCAGGAATATACGAAGCCGTTCTGGCAGAACTCCAAGTTCTGGCTTTGGGCGGTGCTGGTGCTGGTCATGGCGGTCTTCGTCCTGGTGTACAAGCAGGCCGTGGTGAACACGTCCATGACCGCCGCCGAGCTGCGCGGGGCGGTGGAAATCTTCGATATCTCCAGCCAGTGGAAGGTCAACGAGAAGGTGAACGACGAGGATTTCCAGGGCGTCATCCTGGTCCCGGAGCTCTCCTTCCGCGTGCGCAACGTCTCGCAGAAGGACTTGAGCTATGTCTTTCTCCTGGGCGTGTTCCGCTTCATGGACACGGGCAAGGTCATCGGCGAGGGATACCGCATGGCGCTGCGCCGGGCGCTGCCCCCGGGCGGGGTCAGCGAAAGGATCACCCTGAACGCCGGCTTCGGCTACCGGGCGACCTCGGCGGCGGCCTTCGAACGCTACAGGCAGGACTGGCGCAACTCGTTCTGCGAGGTATTCGCCAAGTCGCACAATTCAGGGTTCGTCATGCTGAAGACCTTCTACATCAGCCGGCGCATCGAGGGGCTGGACGTCGAGGTCAAGATCCGCTAGGCGGGGAGCTACTGCAGCAGCTCCGCTATCTTGTTCCTGAGCTCGCTGCCGCGCAGCTGGGTGGCCGCGATCTTCCCCTGGCGGTCGATGACGAAGGTCGAGGGGATATAGCTGA
>JALOLA010000098.1 GCA_025456205.1 Acidobacteriota bacterium
GCGCCTGCGCGCCGACAGCCGCCAGGGCTTCCCGCTGCGCCGCATCGTGCTCAAGCTGATCCAGCAGCACCACCGCATCTTCGAGCTCTACCGCAACCGTGACGAGATCACCTTCAAGGCCATCGCCCGCGCCGTCAAGGACATGGACGGCGAGGACCGGCTGCTGCTGCTGCTCGACTTCGCCGACCGCCGCTCGCGCGCGGCCCGTCCGCTCGCCTTCCGCAAGCTGGACGAGATCGCCCTCTGGTTCCAGGCCAGGAAGGAGGAGTTCCGCATCAGCCAGGAGACGATGCGGCCGCTGCTGCTCGGGCGCGACCTGCTGGCCCTGGGCGTTCCCGCCGGCCGGCAGATGGGCGCGCACCTCAAGCGCCTCTACGAGCTGCAGCTCGACGGCGCCTTCCGCACCCGCGAGCAGGGGCTGGCCCTTTTTCGCCGCGAGCAGAAGCGGGCGGCGCGGGTGAAAAAATGAAGCTCTACCTGCGCAACGGCTTCCTGGAAAAGGCCGACCCGCTGGTCATGGGCATCCTCAACGTCACCCCCGATTCCTTTTCCGACGCCGGGCGCTTCTTCGAGCCCGCCGCCGCCCTGGCCCACGCCCATGCCATGGCTGAGGCCGGCGCCGACATCATCGACGTCGGCGGCGAGAGCACCCGCCCCGGCGCGGCCCCCATCGGCCTGGACGAGGAGATCGACCGCGTGCTGCCGATGATCGCCCGCATCAAGGAAGAGACGGGCGTCCTGGTCTCGATCGACACCAACAAGGAGGAGGTGGCGCGCCTGGCCGTGGATGAAGGCGGCGCCGACATCGTCAACGACATCTCGGCCTTCCGCTTCAGCGAGCGCATGGCCACGGTTGTGGCCGAGCTGAACGTGCCGGTGGTGCTGATGCACATCCTCGGCACGCCGGAGACGATGCAGCGCGACCCGTCCTACGCCGACGTCCTCGCCGAGGTCAGCGACTACTTCCAGGAGCGCATCGACTACGCCCTGGGCCGCGGCGTCAAGAAGGAGAAGATCATCCTCGACCCCGGCATCGGCTTCGGCAAGCGGCTGGAGGACAATATCACCATCATCCGCAACCTGAAGCGCTTCGCCGGCTTCGACCTGCCCCTGCTGGTCGGGCTCTCGCGCAAGTCGTTCCTCGGCCTGCTGGGCGGCGAGAAGGCCCCCGAAAAGCGCGAGGCCGAGACCATCGCCGCCAACCTGGTCGCCGCCCGCAACGGCGCCGCCATCCTGCGCGTCCATGACGTGGCCGCGACGGTCAAGGCGCTGAAGGTCTGGCGCCGCCTGGCCGAGTAGCCCGCGCACCTGCCGGGCGGGCATGGAGGATAGAGGGATGAACGTTTTGAACAATTACCGGGGAGGCCGCATGAAAAAACAGGCACTGGCATTTTGGGGGCTGCTGACGTTCATCATCGCCCCGTCGTTGGGCGCCGCTGCGGCGCCGGCGCTCGATCCGGCGGCCTTGTTCCCCGGGCTGGAGGGCTGGAGCAAGGACGGAGCCATGCAGCTGTTCGGGCCGGAGAACCTCTACGAGCACATCAACGGCGCCGCCGAGAACTTTATGGCCTATGGCTTCGAACGCCTGGCCGTGCAGAATTACGTCAACAAGGAGCGCCAGGCGCTCATCGCCGAGATCTACTTCCACGGCACGCCGGAGAACGCCTTCGGCATCTATGGCTCGGAAAAGCCCCTGGCCGGCGATTACCTGGCCATCGGCAGCGAGGGCTATGCCGAGGAAGGGGTGCTGAATTTCATCAGCGACGCCTGCTACGTCAAACTGAACAGCTTCGACCTGGGCGGCGCGGGCGCCGGGGTGCTGAAGTCCCTGGCCGAAAAGATCGCCGGGGCCATCAATGGCAGCAACACCCTGCCCCCGGCGCTGGCCGCATTCCCCGCCGCAGGCCGCATCGCCCGTTCCGAGCGTTATTTCCTGGGCAATTTCCTGGGCCTCGATTTCCTGGGCCCGGCCTTTGTGGCCGATTACGAGCGGGCAGGGAAGCGCTTTCGCCTGTTCCTGATGACGCCGGCGGACCCGGCTGCCCTGCTGCGGCGCTGGGCCGCCCTGGACAAGGGTTTCGCCGGCGCGGTCGCCCCGGGGAACCTGCTCATCAACGATCCCTACAACGGCCCGGTGAGCGTCTCCTGGCATGAAGGGCGTGTCTGGGGCGGCGTGGGCCAGGGCGAGGAGATGGAGGCGCTGATCAGGGACCTGGGGGCGAACCTTATGGGGAAGCAAGAGAAGTAAGTCGCGGTTTACGGTAGACGGTCAACGGTTAACGGTAGAAAAGGATATCGTAAGAAATAAAATTCCAAATTCCAAAATCCAAATTCCAAACAAGCTCCAAGCACCAATGTCCAAATGACCAAAACAAAGAGAGTGTTCGTGTTGAGCTGAGCAATAAATGAATTTGATCTAAGTATTAGTGTTAGCAAGAAATAACAGAAATTTTTTAGAGATCGTTTTAGTGTCTTCGCTAACACTATCACTAACACTAACACTTTCTTGGGTTTTGGAATTTGGTGCTTTATCTCTTACTATTGCCTTTTTACTTTTGCCTTTTTAACCGTCTACCGTCAACCGTGCACCGTAAACCGTCTTAAGAATTGATCTCCTTGAAGATCTCCTCCCAGTCGCTGGATTTTTTCAGCTCGGCGAAAATGGTCGTCCATTGCTCCTGGACGTCGAGGATGAAATCGATGACCTCGCGCACGGCGCCGCGGCCGCCGTAGCGCTTGGCGATGTAATGGGAGACGC
Source organism: Acidobacteriota bacterium (assembly GCA_025456205.1). Classification (GTDB taxonomy): domain Bacteria; phylum Acidobacteriota; class Aminicenantia; order UBA2199; family UBA2199; genus UBA2199. The sequence continues at coordinate 2,759 of JALOLA010000098.1, forward strand.
GCTTGATCAGGGGATGGGCGTCGCCGACGGCGGCGGCGAAGCCGACCATGCCCATCACTTCCGCGTCGCCGATGTCGTCGCCGATATAGGCCACTTCTTCTTTTTCCAGGCCATATTTCTTGAGCAGCTCGAAGAAGGGGATGGTCTTGTTGTAGACGCCCTCGTAGTACTCGTCGACCTGCAGCTCCTCGGCCCGTTTCTTCACCTGCTTGGAGGTCTTGCCGGTGATGATCGCCGTCTTGATGCCGGCCAGGCGGGCGAAAATGACCCCGGTGCCGTCCTTGACGTCGAACGACTTGATGGACTGGCCGTTGGGCATCATGAAAAAGCGCCCGTCCGACAGCGTCCCGTCCACGTCCATGATGATCATCTTGATCTTTTTGGCCAACTCTTTCTGGTCCATCATATCATCTCCGTTCTCCATAGGTCGTGCAGGTGCAGGAGTCCGCGCAGCCGGTTCTTTTCGTCGACGACGACCAGCGAGGTTACCGCCCGGTCCTCCATGATCTTCAGGGCCTCCACCGCCATCTTTTCCTCGCTGATGCACAGCGGCGCAGCGGTCATGCAGGACGAGGCGCTGGTCCGGGCGAAGTCCGTCCCCTTCAGGAAGAGGCGGCGCAGGTCGCCGTCGGTTATGATGCCGGCCACGCGGTCGCCATCGCGGACCACGATGGCCACACCGAATTTTTTCTCGTTGATGACGCGGATCACGCCCTTCATGCGCGCGGCGACGTCGGCGACGGGCAGCTGCTTCCCCTTGTGCATCAGGTGCTTGACCTTGAGCAGCCTCTTGCCGATCTGGCCGCCGGGGTGGAAATAGCGGAAATCCTCCTCGCTGAAGCCGCGCTTCTCCATCAGGGCGATGGAGAGGGCGTCGCCCACCGCCAGGGCCAGCGTGGAGGATGCCGAGGGCACGAGGCCGGTCGGGCAGGCCTCTTTCTCGACGCTGCAGTCGATGAAGACATCGCTCTGGCGCGCCAGGGTCGAGCGCGGGTTGCCGACCAGGGCGACCAGCTTGATGCCCAGGCGCTTGATGTAGTCGAGCATGCGCGTGACCTCGCCGGTCTCCCCGGAGGTGGAGAGGACGATGACCACGTCCTCGGGGTGGATGATGCCGATATCGCCGTGGATGGCCTCGGCCGGGTGCAGGAACACGGCCGGGCTGCCGGTCGAGGTCATGGTGGCCGCGATCTTGCGCCCGACCAGGCCCGACTTGCCCATGCCGGCGACGACGATCTGGCCGCGGCAGTGGAAGAGGATGTCGACGGCGTCGGCGAAGCGCTGGTCGATGCGGTTGAGGGCTTTTAAAATGGCGTTGGCTTCGGTCTGCAGAACCTTTTTTCCCGTTTCAATGCTGCCCATCAAGCGAGATTATACAACTTCTGCAGGCGGATTAAAAGGGGGCGAAGCTCGCTCAGGGGCAGGGAATTCTTGCCGTCCGAGAGGGCCTGCTCGGGACGGGGGTGCACCTCGAGGAAGACGCCGTTGGCGCCGGAGGTGATGCCGGCGGCGGCCATGAGCGGAATGAAGCGCGGGTCACCGCCCGAGACGCCGGCGGCGGAGCTGGGGCGCTGCACCGAGTGGGTGGCGTCCATGACCACCGGGCAGCCGCTCTCCTTCATCAGCGGGATGGAGCGAAAGTCGACCACCAGGTTGTTGTAGCCGAAGAAGGTGCCGCGCTCGGTGAGCATGACGCGCGAATTGCCGGCGCCGGCGACCTTGTCCACCGCCAGGCGGATGTCGGTGGGGCTCATCATCTGGCTCTTTTTGATGTTCAGCGGCAGTCCGGTGGCGGCGGCGGCCAGCAGCAGGTCGGTCTGGCGGCTGAGGAAGGCCGGGATCTGGATGACGGAGAGGACCGGGGCGACCTGGGCGGCCTGCCAGGGCTCGTGGATGTCGGAGAGGACGGGAACGCCGGCCCCTTCCTTGATGCGGGCCAGTATGGGCAGCCCCTTCGCCAGGCCGGGGCCGCGCGCCGACTGCAGCGATGAGCGGTTGGCCTTGTCGAAGGAGGCCTTGAAGATGAAGGGGATGCCGAGCTCGGCGGTGATCTTCTTGACTTCGACGGCGATCTCGCGGGTAAGCCCCTCGTCCTCGATGACGCAGGGCCCGGCGATCAGGAAGAATTTTTCATCCGTGATTTCCAGGCCGTCGACCGTGAAGAACGTCTTCATGAGGATGATTTTAGCAGTATTTCAGAAAAAGGGCAAGAAATGCCAGAGCTCCGTGATTCGCAAGACGTAATTCGTAAACCGCAAGAATAATCACTTTTAACTATTCATGAAATTGTCTTTTCGAATTACGACTCACGACTCACGAATTACGCAGTTCGTCTTTTATATTAGATGACGATCTTTTCCTTGTATTCGCCGAAGACGGCGCGCATCTGGTCGCAGATCTCCTGCAGGGTGGCATAGGCCTTGACCGCTTCCAGGATCGGCGGCATGAGGTTGCCGTCGGCGGCGGCGGTTTCCTTCACCCTGGCCAGCGCCTTCTTCACGGCGGCGTTGTCGCGCTCTTTCCTGGTTTTTTGCAGGCGCTGGTTCTGCAGCGCTTCGCCCTCGGGCGAGACCTTGAGCGTCTTCAAATGCGAGAGGTCCTCCTCGACCTGGAACTGGTTCTGGCCGACGATCACCTGCTCGCCGCTGTCGATCTCCTTCTGGTAGGCGTAGGAGCTGTCCTGGATC
>JALOLA010000005.1 GCA_025456205.1 Acidobacteriota bacterium
TGTCGATCTTGCCGATGCGCTTCATGCGCTTCTTGCCCTTCTTCTGCTTCTCCAGCAGCTTCATCTTGCGCGAGATGTCGCCGCCGTAGCACTTGGCCAGGACGTTCTTGCGCAGCGCCTTGACCACGGTCTTGGCGATGACGCGATTGTTGATGGCCGCCTGGATGACCACCTCGAAAAGCTGGCGCGGGATCACTTCCTTCATCTTGCTGGTCAGCAGGTTGCCGACGTTGCAGGCCTTGTCCTTGTGCACGATGACCGCCAGGGCGTCGACCGGGTCCTGGTTGATCAGGATCTCGAGCTTGACCAGCGGTGATTCGCGGTAGTCCTTCAGCTCGTAGTCGAAGGAGGCGTAGCCCTGCGAGATGGATTTCAGCTTGTTGAAGAAATCGTAGAGCACCTCGGCCAGCGGCAGGTCGTAGGTCAGGTAGACGCGCTGCGGCCCCATGTATTCCATCTTGCGGTGGACGCCGCGGCGGCTCTGCAGCAGCTTCAGGACGTTGCCCAGGAATTCGTCGGGGGTGATGACGATGGCCTCGATGTACGGCTCCTCGATCTTCTTGTAATACTGCGGGCTGGGCAGATGGGCCGGCGACTCGATCTCGTAGGTATCGCCCTTGCTCGATGTGATGCGGTAGCGCACCGAGGGAGCGGTGGTGATGATCGACAGGGAATACTCCCGCTCCAGGCGCTCCTGGACGATCTCCTTGTGCAGCAGTCCCAGGAAGCCGCAGCGGAAGCCGATGCCCAGGGCCGGCGACGACTCGGGCTCGTAGGTCAGCGAGGAGTCGTTCAGGGTGAGCTTCTCGATCGACTCGCGCAGCTCCTCGTGGCTGGTGCCCTCGGAAGGGTAGAAGCCGGCGAACACCATGGGCAGGGGCTCCTTGAAGCCGGGCAGGGGCTCCACCCCGGTCTGGCGGGCCAGGGTGACCGTGTCGCCGATCTTGACCTCGGAGATCTTCTTGATGCTGGCCATCATGTAGCCCACCTCGCCGGCTTCCAGGGAATCCAGCGGTTTGGGCTTGGGGGTGTTGACGCCGACCTCGCTGATCTCGTACTCGGCGCCGTTGGAGAGGAACTTGATCTTGTCGCCCTTCCTCATGACGCCGTCGATGATCTTGATCAGGATGATCACGCCGCGGTAGGAGTCGAACCAGGAGTCGAAGATCAGCGCCTTGAGGGGCCGGCCGGGGTCGCCGCCGGGAGCCGGGATGCGCTCGATGATGGCCGGGATGAGCTGGTCGATGCCCAGCCCGGTCTTGGCCGACACCATCAGCGCTTCCTCGCGCGGGATGCCCAGGATGTTCTCCATCTGCTCCAGTGACTTCTCCAGCTCGTTGTTCGGCAGGTCGATCTTGTTCAGCACCGGGATCAGGGTGAGGTCGTTCTCCATGGCCAGGTAGGTGTTGGCCACGGTCTGGGCCTCGACGCCCTGGGTGGAGTCGATGACCAGCAGGGCGCCCTCGCAGGCGGCCAGGGAGCGCGACACCTCGTAGGTGAAGTCGATGTGGCCTGGCGTGTCGATCAGGTTCAGCAGGTATTCCTCGCCGCCGGGGTCGCGGTATTCCAGGCGCACGAAATGGGACTTGATGGTGATGCCGCGCTCGCGCTCCAGGTCCATGGAGTCGAGCACCTGCTCCTGCATGTCGCGCTTGGCGATGGCGTGGGTGATCTCCAGCAGGCGGTCGGACAGGGTCGTCTTGCCGTGGTCGATATGGGCGATGATGGAAAAATTGCGAATGTTCTTCATGTGGTTTCCTGGCGGGCCAGGGCGGCCGCGCCGGCTTTGCCGGCATCGTTGCCCAGCCGGGCCGGCGCGATCGTCGTTCCGGCGCAGGCCCGGGCGACCACCCGGCGGGCCAGCTCCTCGCGGGCGGGACCAAGCAGCGCGTCGCCGCAGGCGGCCACGCCGCCGCCGATGCTGATGAGCTCCGGATTGAGGGCGTAGACGATCTGGGCCAGCAGCACGCCCAGGAACACGCCGGCACGCCGGAAAGCCCGGCAAGCGGCCTCGTCGCCCCGCTGCAGCCGGTCGAACACGTCGCGGGAGCGGAGCGGGTACGGTGAGCCGGCGAACTCCTGGTAGCTCTGGACGATCCCGGCCTCGGAGCTCTCGGTCTCGGCGCAGCCGCGGTTGCCGCAGCCGCAGTCGCGGCCCTGGCTGTTGACCAGCAGATGGCCCAGTTCGGCGGCAAAGCCGCCGGCGCCGCGCCAGATGCGCCCGTTGAGGATGATGCCCGAGCCGATGCCGCTGCCCAGGGTCAGGTGCACAAAACTGGCTGGGCGGACTGGATTGCCGCCATCCCCCTGGGGGGCCGGGACCGGAGCGGCCAGTGCCAAAAACTCGCCCAGGGCGGCGGCGTTGGCGTCGTTTTCCACGAGCACGCGCAGGTCCGTAGCGTCGGCGAGCTCCTTTTGCAGGGCGATGCCGTCGAGAAAGCGCATGTTGGGCGATCTCACGATGGTGCCGTCGCCGGCGGCGATGAACCCCGGCACGCCGATGCCGACGGCGCCGACCCCGTGAGGCTTTCCCAGGGATGCCATGATCGCCAGCAACTGGGCTTTCAGCGCGGGGTAATCGCGGGCCGTCTCCGCCTCGGCGCTGACCAGGGTTTGGCCGCTGGCGGAAAATACGGCGGACTTGATGGTGCCGGCCCCGATGTCGATGCCCAGGACGTTCATGGCCGTATTGCCTTGATCGCGTATTCGCTCGGCGAGAACAGCAGGCGGTTCAGGCGGTCGACGTTGGTGTTGAAAGACAGCGCCTGGGGAGCGGCGGCATCGGCTTCAACGAGTTTTTCTTCGACCGGCTCGGCGCCGAAGAGCACCTCCACGGCGCTGAAGCCCGACGCCTCCAGCAGGTAGCGCATGTACTCCGGGTGCAGGGGGCGCTGATGGGTGGGGTCGAGGAAATAGATGCGGCTCAGGGCGAAGAGGCTCAGCGGGTTGATGGTCTCCAGCAGGAGCACTGCCCCCGGACGCAGGACGCGGAAAGACTCGGCGACGACGCGGCGCAGATAGCCGGGCTCGAAATGCTCGATGACCTGGGAGGAAAAGATGCCGTCGAGCGACGCCGGCGGTCGCGCGGCGAGGAATTCCAGGGCATCGGCCTTGAGGCAAACGAGGCCGCGCGCGCGGGCTTCCTCGAGCATGGAGTCGGAGAGGTCCAGGCCCAGGGGCCGGCGGCCTCCCTGCTGCAGCAGGGCCATGAATTCCCCGCGGCCGCAGCCGATGTCCAGGACCTCGCCGCCGGCAGGGAAGAGCGGCAGGTACCTGGACAGGCGGGCCGCGATCTCCTCGCTGTCGCCGCGGAAGCGCTTCTCGAAATCGGCGTACTGCATGGGCGCCAGCTGCTCCTGGATGGCGCGCAGCTCGTCGACGGCGGCGGGGGTCGCCCGCTGGTCCAGCTCGGCCAGCAGGCGGGCCAGCTTGCCCTCCAGCTCGGCGAAATGGACCAGCAGGGTCTTGACGTTGGAATACTCGGCCTCAAGCTTGCCGATCTTCCATTCCAGCGACTTGAAGACCATGGTGGCGTGGTTGCTGGCGTACGCGTCCCACTCCTTGTCCTGGGCGGTCACGTACCCGGTCAGCGCCTCCTGGAAGCGGGCAAGGCTCTCCCTGGCTTTTTTACCGCCTTTCCTGAGGAATCCCGGCTTCTCGATGGCTGCGGCCAGGTCGCGCAGACTGGCGTTCAGCTCTTCCTGCCTGATTTTCCTCTTTTCTACCAGGTCTTCAATTACCCTTCTCATCCTTCGAGCTTTCTTCGTCCTTGTCGGCAGTGGTGCCTTTGACGGCGTTCTTGAAGTTCTTGATCCCCTGGCCCAGGCCCTTGCCCAGTTCAGGGAGCTTCTTGCCGCCGAAGAGCAGGGCGATGACGACCACGATCAGCAGTATTTCCCAGATTCCCAAGCTTCCGAACATGTTGATCTCCTTATGGCTTTATTATATGTGGGAAACGGGCTCAGGTCAAGGAAGGGGCAAGGGAAGAGAGAGGGGGAAAAGCCCTGCCGTGCGAGATTTCTTTCCCACTTTGCCTTCCCTCTGCCTTTCCCTTTGTCTTCCCTCTCTCTTCCCTTTTTCCTGGCTGCTGGCCCTGGCGGCTCGCGATTGACTTTTGCCCTTTTTTACGGTATCAATGTTTGAATCGAATTCATAGGAGGAAAAGATGAATCTGGTAGAAAGAGCAAAAAGCATCATCCTGGCACCGGCAAAGGAATGGGACGTGATCAAGGGCGAGAACCTGACCATCGTCGATATGTTCACCAAGTATGCCATGATCCTGGCCGCCATCCCCGCCGTCGCCGGCTTCATCGGCTATGTCGTCATCGGCATGTCGTTCGGCGGCTTCGGCACCTTCCGCTGGCCCGTCGGCACCGCCCTGGTCTGGGCGATCCTGTCGTATGTCCTGTCCCTGGGCGGCGTGTTTTTGCTTGCTTTCATCATCGACACCCTGGCCCCGACCTTCGGTTGCGGCAAGGACCTGGTCGCCGCGGTCAAGATCGCGGTCTTCTCGTACACGCCGATCTGGGTGGCGGGCATCCTGGGCATCATCCCGGCCCTATCCATCCTGATGCTCGTGGCCAGCATCTACTCCCTGTACCTCATGTACATGGGCCTGCAGAAGATCAAGGCGCCGGCCGGCGACAAGTTGATGCCTTATTTCGCCGTGTCCATCGTGGCCCTGATCGTCATTTACTGGCTGGTGGGCTTCATCGTCAGCCGCATTGCCCTGGGCAGCATGTCCGGCCTGGCCGGCGGCCTGGGCGGTTTCTGATCCCGCTCCACGAACGATCCATACCGACCGGGCCGGCCGCTGGCCGGCCCGGTTTTCTTTTCAACCCTCCCGCTAGGGCCGCGGCGCATTCGTCGCCGCGGCGGAACGAGCGTATGTAGCGGCTGACCTTTCCCGCGGCCGTCAGAACTTGAAAAAAACCGGCAGCAGCACCAGCGTGATCACGCTGTAGACGACCAGGAGCGGCAGGCCGGCCTTCATGTAGTCGGCGAAGCGGTAGTTCCCCGGCCCATAGACCATCAGGTTGGTCTGGTAGCCGTGGGGCGTGAGAAAGGAGGCGCTGGCCCCGTAGGCCACGGCCATGACGAAGGGCAGGGGATCGACCTGCAACGAGGAGGCGGTGGAAAAGGCCAGGGGAAACGCCAGCGCCGCCGCGGCGTTGTTGGTCACCAGCTGGGTAAGCAGCACCGAAAGCAGGTAGACGCCGGCCATGGCGGCGAATGCGCCCCGCCCCTGGAAGGGGAAGAGAACGCCCCTGGCGATCAGCTCCGAAGCGCCGCTGGCGAGCATGACCTTGGAGATGCCGAGAGCTGAGCCCACGAGCAGGACGATGTCCAGGTTGGCGTTGTTGCGCAGGTCCTCGAAGCGGAAGAATCCCAGCGCGACATAGGCGAAAAGCAGCACTGCCAGGGACGTGAGCAGCGGCAGCAGCTCCAGGGCGCTGGCCAGGATGGCGGCCGCGAACAGCGTCACGGCCAGGACGCTGCTGGTCCTGGAGAGCTGCTTCTGCAGGCGGACCTTGTTGACCAGGAAAAAATCATTGCGCAGGTTTTCCCCGCGGCCGAAATCGGGGCCGACGGCCAGCAGCAGCGTGTCGCCCGCCTCCAGGCGGATCGAGCCGATCTTGCCCGACAGCCTCTTGCTGCCCCGGCGCACGGCCACCACCGCGGCATCGAACTTGGCCCTGAAATCAGCCGTTTTCACTTTCTGGCCGAGCAGCGAGGACGTGTGGGAAAGGACCACTTCGCGCAGGTTCTTCTTCAGCAGCCCGATGTTCTCCTCGGTGAAGATGGCCAGGCGGTCGAAGCGGTCGATGTCCTTCACCTTGTGCACGTCGCCTACGAACACCAGGATGTCCCCGGCCTGGATGACCTCTCCGGGGCTGACCGGGGAGAGCAGCCGGTCGCCGCGGATCAGCTCGGCCAGGAAGAGGCTCTGCAGGTTGCGGAACTTGTTGGCGGCGACGCTCCTGCCGATATGTGCTGACCCTTCCAGCACCCGGGCTTCCAGGAAATAATTGTCGCGGCTGATCTCAGCGGCCGCCGCGCCTGCCGGCAGCAGCCACCTGGAAAAAAAGGTGATGTAGATGAACCCGCCCAGGCAGAGGGGCAGTCCCACCCAGGCGAACTGGAAAAGCCCCAGGCCATTCAACCCCGCTTCCAGGGCCAGGCCGTTGACGATCAGGTTGGTCGAGGTTCCGACCAGGGTGACGGTGCCGCCGATGATGGCGGCATAGGATAGAGGCAGCAGCAGCTTGGCCGGGGGAAAATGGCGATTGTTCTTCAACGGCGCGAGGAACGAGGCCACCACGGCGGTGTTGTTCAGGAAGGCCGAGAGTGGGAATATGCTCAGGCACAGGCGGGCCAGTGTGCGCGGCAGCGAATGGCCGACGAGGACCAGGCGGCTCAGCCAGTCGCTGAGGGGCGTCTTCTCGATCACCGCAGCGGCCTGCAGGATCAGGACCAGGGTCACCAGCGCCGGGTTGATGAATTGCGCGAGCAGCTGCCCGGCCGGGATCAGCCCGGAAACAAAGAAGACGAACAGCGCGGCGGCGAAAAGGAACGCCGGGTGGGTCTTGGTCCGGATCAGCAGGACGAACAGCAGGGCGATCACGAGAATGACGAATGCGGCGATGGGGCCTCCCGTCGGCGCCCCAGTGTACCCGAAACGCCCGCGCATTTCAAGGCAACGGCCGCGTCCAGCGGCCGCTTCCGGGTTGACCGCCCGTGCTTTTTCTGCTACAAGGGAGCCATGACAGTCGAACAGTTCCTGCCGGCCTTTCATTTCGGCGATGCGGTCGGCAATTCCGCCTGGGCCCTGCACCGCTTCCTGCTCAGCCGCGGCATCGAAAGCCGTCTGGTGGCGATGACGCGCGATGACTGCCTGAAGGACAAGGCCGTGGCCTTCGCCGAGTACCAGCTCGACCCGCATTCCGTGAAGATCCTGCATTTTGCCGTGCCCTCGGCCCTGAGCGATTTCTTTGCGGGACTGAAGGGCAAGAAGGCCCTGATCTACCATAACGTCACCCCGGCCCATTTTTTTGCCGGCTATTCTGATTTTTTCACCCGCTTCACCACGGCCGGACGGGAACAGCTGCAGAGGCTGAACCAGGCGTTCGACCTGGCCGTCGGCGATTCCACCTACAATGCCGACGAGCTGCGCGCGCTGGGTTTTGCCAACGTCCACACCTTCCCCCTGATCGTCGACCTGGACGACTATGGCGGCGAGCCCAGCCGGGCCTACATGGAGCTGCTCAAAAACGAGCGCCGGAACATCGTGTTCGCCGGCCGCATCATGCCCAACAAGAAGATCGAGGACCTGGTGCGGGTGGTGTTCTTCTACAAGAAGTACATCTCGCCCGCCGTGCGCCTGATCGTGGTCGGCAACACCCGTTCGCTGCCGAAGTATTTCCATGCCGTTTCCGACCTGGCCGCGCGCTTTTTGCTGACGTCCGAGGACGTCCTGTTCACCGGCCACCTGCCCGGCGATGAATTCCTGGCGGTGTACCGGCTGGCGGACGTGTTCCTCTCCATGAGCGAGCACGAGGGATTCTGCCTGCCGCTGCTGGAAAGCTGCTATTTCCAGGTGCCGGTGCTGGCCTACGATGCCGCGGCGGTGGCGGAGACCCTGGGCGGGGCCGGGATCCTGCTGCGCGACAAGGATCCGGCGCGCGCCGCCGGCCTGGTGGAGCAGGTGCTGGAGAGCGAGCCGCTGCGCCGGCAGCTGCAGGCCAGGGCCGCCGCCCGCATCGAGAGCTACCGCCGGCAGTCCGATCCCGCGGTGCTGCTGGACATGTTGAGCCGGCTGTAGGTCGATGATCTCCGTCGGCGTCGTCATCCAGCGCTACGGCAAAGACGTGACCGGCGCCGCCGGGACCCTGGCCCGCAACGTGGCCGAGCGCTTGCGGAGACTGGGAGCGCGGACGACCGTTTTCACCACCTGCGCCAGGGACCCTCTCGCCTGGGGCAACGAGCACCCCAGCGGGGAATCGCTGTTGCAGGGGGTGCGCGTCAGGCGCTTCCCGACCGTTGGCGCCGGGCCGGATTCGCCGGACCTGGTGGCGGGGCTCGTCGCTGCCCAGCGGGAGATCGACCTCTTCCTTTTTTTCTCCTGCTCCGCGCCGGCCGCCCTGGAGGGGATCCCGGCGCTGAGCAAGCCGGTCATCCTCTTCCCCCTCGTCCAGGACGGGCTCCCCGCCTGCCCGCCGGCCACGGCCGGGGTCTGGATCCGCCCGCGCGCCCTTTTTTTCCTGACCGGAGCCGAGATGGACGTGGTGCAGCGGCAATTCGCGCCGCCGGGAAGGATGCGCCTGGTGCGCATCGGGGTGGAAACCCGTGCCGCCGTCGACGAGGCGCCCTTGCGCCGCCGCTTCCAGCTGATCGCGCCCTACCTGCTCTATGCCGGCCGCATCGAGCCCGGGCGGGGGCTGGAGGCGCTGTTCGACCATCATCGGGCCGTCCGCCAGGAGGCCTTTGTCGACCTGGTGCTGATCGGCGAGAAGCGCATGGACCTGCCCGCGTTCCAGGGGGTGAAATGCCTGGGCGTCCTGCGCGGGGACGAGCGCTTGGCCGCCTTCCAGGGCGCCCTCCTTTCCGTGCAGCCTGCGGCGCGGGAGAGCCTCTCGCTCGCCACGCTCGAATCCTTCGCCGCGCGCACGCCGGCGCTGGTCGACCGCCGCTTCCCTGTCCTGCTGGAGCACGTCGAAGCCTCGAACGCCGGGCTGGCCTACGACGGCGTGGAGGAATTCCTGGCCGGGTTCAGGCGCATCCAGCGCCGCCCGGCGCTGCGGCAGCGGCTGGGCGAGAGAGGCCTGGAGCATGTGCAGCGCTATTACTCTTGGGAAACGGTGATGGGGGAGATCCAGGCAGGAATAGCAGAAGTCTTGGAAAAAAAAAAGACGGCAGACGTTAGACGTTAGTAGTTAGCAAGAGAGAGCGATCTTATTATTTTCGGATAGGAATCGGTAAAGGCTCAGTTAACGTCTTTTTTACTCTTGCTAACGTCTAATGTCTGACATCTAACGTCTTCTTCGGGGTTTTACATCCCCTTTGACATCATGTTGATGAACTCGGCGTTGGACTTGGTCTTGGAGAGCTTGTCCACCAGCAGTTCCATGGCCTCGACCTCGGACATCTGCGCCAGCACCTTGCGCAGTACCCAGATCTTGCTCAGCTCATCGCGCTCGATCAGCAGCTCTTCCTTGCGCGTGCCGGAGCGGAACAGGTCGATGGCCGGGAAGACGCGCTTGTCGGCGAGGCGGCGGTCGAGGTTGATCTCCATGTTGCCGGTGCCCTTGAATTCTTCGAAGATGACCTCATCCATGCGGCTGCCGGAATCGACGATGGCCGTGGCCAGGATGGTCAGGCTGCCGCCGCCCTCGATGTTCCTGGCGGCGCCGAAGAACTTCTTGGGCTTGTTCAGGGCATTGGCGTCGATGCCGCCCGAGAGCACCTTGCCGGATGCCGGCGTGATGGCGTTATGGGCGCGGGCCAGGCGGGTGATCGAGTCGAGCAGGATGACCACGTCCTTGCCCATCTCCACCATGCGCTTGGCCTTCTCGAGCACGATGTCAGCCACCTTGGTGTGGCGCAGGGGGATCTCGTCGAAGGTGGAGGCGATGACCTCGCCCTTGACGTTGCGGCTCATGTCGGTGACTTCCTCGGGACGCTCGTCGATGAGCAGGACGATGAGGTTGACCTCCGGGTGATTGACCTCGATGGACTTGGCGATGCTCTGCAGGATCATGGTCTTGCCGGTGCGCGGGGCGGCCACGATCAGGCCGCGCTGCCCCTTGCCGATGGGGGTGAGCAGGTTCATCACCCGGCCGGACATGTTGTCCGTGCCGGTCTCGAGGTTGATCTTCTCGTCGGGGTAGAGCGGCGTCAGCTTCTCGAAGCGGACGTTGCGCCGCTTCTCGTTGACCGTCTCGGGGTCCTCGTTGTTGACCGCCTCCACGCTCAGCAGGGCGAAGTACTTCTCCCCGGTCTTGGGCGGGCGCACCGAGCCCGACACCGTGTCGCCGGTGCGCAGGTCGAACTTGTTCACCTGGGAAGGGGAAACGTAGATGTCCTCCGGGCTGGTCAGGTAGGCGTATTCCTGGAAGCGCAGGAAGCCGTAGCCCTCGCTGTGCACTTCGATGACGCCCTCGGCGAAGAGCTTGCCGCTGGCGCGGGCCTGGGCGTCCAGCACCTTGAAGAACAGGGAGTTCTTGTCGCTGACGTCCTTGTCATCGATCTCCATTTCCTTGACCAGTTTTTTCAGCTCCAGCGCTTTCATGGCTTGCAGGTCTTTCAATGAATACATGTTCACTCCTTGATGGCCTCTTTGATCCGCCGCCAAATCTCGCTTTTGCCCGCCGGTGATTTGATCGAGAAGGAAATGGCGAGCAGCCCGAATTTGTTTTTGAATTGCGCGATGAGGTCCCGTTGTTGCGAAAAGGAAATCTTATCACTCTTGGTCAGGATTGTCAAGATGGGGAAATTTTTTTCGACGATCTGGGCCAGCGTCTCCAGGTCGGGGGGCAGGAAGCCGTGCCGCGAGTCGATGAGCATGACGGCCAGCTTGACGTTCTCCACCCGGGCCAGGAAATCGGCGATGAGCTTGCGCACGCGGACGCTCTCGCCCTTGGACACCCGGGCGTAGCCGTAGCCGGGCAGATCGGCGAAGACCAGCCTGCCGTCGACGCGGTAATAATTGACGCTCAGCGTCTTGCCGGGCATGGAGCTGGTCTTGGCCAGGCGCCGCTCCAGCAGCGCGTTGATCAGCGAGGACTTGCCCACGTTGGAGCGGCCGAAGAACAGCACCTTGGGGTGCGGGTCGGCCGGCAGCTGGCTGGCGTTGAAGAAAGTGCCGGCGAGTTCGGATCTTTTTATGTTCATGCTCGAAAAACGGTCGTTTACTGCAGGCTGGCTTCTTGCAGGGGACGGATGACCTTGCTCCTGATGTTCTTGATCTTGATCGGGTGCTCAAGGACGATCTCCAGGAGCTCGTCCATGGTGTCGACCGGGTGGATGCGGATGTCGCTCTTCAGCTCCTCGGGGATGTCCTCATGGAAATCCTTTTCGTTCTCCGAGGGGATGAGGATGTTGCGGATGCCGTAGCGGTGGGCGGCGATGATCTTTTCCTTGATGCCGCCCACGGGCAGGATCTTGCCGCGCAGGGTGATCTCGCCGGTCATGGCGTAGTCGGGGCGCACCGGGATGCCGGTCAGCAGGGAAAGCAGCGAAACGGCGAGGGTGACCCCGGCCGACGGGCCCTCCTTGGGCACGGCGCCCTCGGGGATGTGCAGGTGGATGTCGTAGTGGCGCAGCTCCTCGGTGTCCAGTTCGAGCTCGAACAGCTTCAGCTTGGTGTAGCTGAAGGCGGCCGAGGAGGATTCCTTCATCACCTCGCCCAGGCGCCCGGTGAGGATCAGGTCGCCCTTGCCCTTGAGCATGCGCGCCTCCACCACCAGGATGTCGCCGCCGGCCGCCGTCCAGGCCAGGCCGATGGCCACGCCGATCTCGCTGCGCTCGAAGATCTTCTGGTTGCTGTACTTGGGGATGCCCAGGTACTTCTGCAGCAGGGCGCGGTCGATGCCCCGGGCTTCCTTGTCGCGGGTCTTGCGGCCGGACTCAATGATGCCGCGGGCCGTCTTGCGCATGATGACCGCGATCTCGCGCTCCAGGTTGCGCACCCCGGCCTCGCGCGTGTATTCGTTGATCACGGCGAGCAGCACGTCGTCGGCGATGCGGATCTCATCGGCGGAGAAGCCGTTCTTCTCCGCCTGCTTCTTCAGCAGGAAGTTCTTGGCGATCTCCAGCTTCTCCCTCTCGGTGTAGCCGGGGAGCTCGATGACCTCCATGCGGTCGAGGAGCGCCGGCGGGATGTTCTCGGAAAAATTGGCCGTGGTGATGAAGAAGACCTGGGAAAGGTCCAGCTCCAGGTCCAGGTAGTGGTCACTGAACTCGGAATTCTGCTCGGGGTCGAGGGCTTCCAGCAGCGCCGAGGCCGGGTCGCCGCGGAAATCCGAGTTCAGCTTGTCGATCTCGTCGAGCAGGAACACCGGGTTCATGCTGCCCGCCTTCTTCAGGCCCTTGACGATCTGGCCGGGGTAGGAGCCGATGTAGGTGCGGCGGTGGCCGCGGATCTCCGCCTCGTCCTTGACGCCGCCCAGCGAGACGCGGACGAACTTGCGGTCCAGGGCGCGGGCGATGGACTTGCACAGCGAGCTCTTGCCCACTCCCGGCGGGCCGACGAAGCAGAGGATCTCGCCCTCCGCCCTCTTGACCAGGAGGCGCACGGCCAGGTAGTCCAGGATGCGCTCCTTGACCTTGCGCAGGCCGTAGTGGTCCTCGTCGAGGATCTGCGCCGCCCGGCGGATATCCTTGTTCTCCTTCTTGAACTTCTTCCAGGGGATGGCCAGCAGCCAGTCGAGGTAATAGCGCGAGACGGTGCCCTCGGCCGAAAAGGGCGGCATGGCCGCCAGGCGCTCCAGCTCCTCGTCGGCGCGGGCCTTGACGTAGTCCGGCAGCAGCGCCGCCGCGATCTTCTTCTTGTACTCCTCGTAGTCGGTCTCCTGGCCCTCCTCGCGCTTGAGCTTGGGCTCGATGTCGCGCTGGCTGCGCAGCTGCAGGACGTCCTTCTTGAGGATGTTGTAGACGCGGACGCCGCGGGCGTAGGTGTCGGTCTCCTCCAGCAGCGACTGCTTGATCTTCAGGGGCAGGTTGATGATGGAGATGATGATGTCGGAGGCGTCGGAGAGCTGGCTGGGCTTGAGCCGGGTCATGATGCCGGGCAGGCGCACGCGCTTGAGGTTGATGTATTCCTCGAACAGGGCGATGAGGTTGCGCGACAGCTCCAGCAGGTTCTTGCCGGGCTCGGCGCGCTCCTCCAGGGCCTCGAGGCGCACCAGGTGGAAGTCGCGGCCGTCGAGGTACTGCACGATGCGGCCGCGCTTCAGGCCCTGGATGACGATGCGGTAGCTGCCGTTGCTCTGTTCGGCCGATTTCTCGATCTTGGCGATGGTGCCGGTCTCGTACATCTCCTCGGGCAGCGGGGTTTCGGTGACCTGGTTCTTCTGCGCGGCCAGGAAGAGGTAGCCGCCGAACTCGGCCAGCGAGGCCTTCAGGGCGTTGACGGACTTGTCGCGGCCGACCAGGATGGGCACGATGACGGTGGGGAAGGCCACGAGCTCGCGCAGGGGGATCAGGGGCAGGACCAGCTCCTTGGCGTTCAGGCGATCCATTTTTTGTCTTTGAGGAATGTGCCGTCGATCAGCACCTTGCCGACCGACTCCTTGCGCGAGGGGATCTCGAACATCAGGTCGAGCATGATCTCCTCGAAGATGGCGCGCAGCCCGCGGGCACCGACGCCGCGGGCGACGGCCTGGGCGGTGATCATCTCCAGGGCTTCTTTGGAGAACTCCAGGTCGACGCCGTCCATCTTGAGCAGGGCCTTGAACTGCTTGGTGAGGGCGTCCTTGGGCTCCAGCAGGATGCGGTAGAGCTGGTCCTTGTCGAGCTCATTGAGCACGCCCATGACCGAGAAGCGCCCGACCAGCTCGGGGATGAGGCCGAAGCGGATCAGGTCGTCGGGCTGCGCCTGCTCGAAGATGTCGGCGCGGAAGGCCCGCGCCTTCTCCTTGGCGGTGGAGAAGCCGATGACGTTCTTCTTCAGGCGCCGCTGGATGATCTTGTCCAGGCCGACGAAGGCGCCGCCGGCGATGAAGAGGATGTTCTTGGTGTCGATCTTGAGGAATTCCTGGTAAGGGTGCTTGCGCCCGCCCAGCGGCGGCACGTTGGCCACGGTGCCCTCGACGATCTTGAGCAGCGCCTGCTGCACCCCTTCGCCGGAGACGTCGCGGGTGATGGACGGGTTCTCGCTCTTGCGCGAGATCTTGTCCAGCTCGTCGATGTAGACGATGCCCTTCTCGGCCAGCTCCTTGTTCTCGCCGGCGGCCTGGTAGAGCTTGAGCAGGATGTTCTCCACGTCCTCGCCGACGTATCCCGCCTCGGTCAGGGTGGTGGCGTCGGCCATGGCGAAGGGCACGTCCAGCACCTTGGCCAGGGTTTCGGCCAGCAGCGTCTTGCCGGTGCCGGTCGGCCCGATGAGCAGGACGTTGCTCTTGCGGATGTCGACCTTGGCCAGGTTCTGGTTGTGGCCGATGCGCTTGTAGTGGTTGTAGACGGCCACGGCCAGCTTTTTCTTGGCCGCGTCCTGGGAGATGATATACTCGTCGAGCTTGCCCTTGATCTCGACCGGGGTGAGCAGCTTCAGCTTCTTGCCGCTGGCGGCGGGCTTCGGGGCTTCGCCGCCGCTGAAGATCAGGTTGTAGGCGGTCTTGGTGCACTCGTCGCAGATGTATACCCCGGGCCCGGCGATCAGCTTGACCGCCCGCGACTGGGGAATGCCGCAGAAGCTGCAGCGGGCTTCCTTTTCTTCCTTCATTTGCTCGCTTTGCGCTCCTTCTTGCGGTCGACGATCACCGAGTCGATGATGCCGTACTTCAAGGCCTCGTCCGGGGACATGATGTAGTCGCGCTCGATGTCCTGGGCGACCTTTTCCGGCTTCTGCCCGGTGTGGAAGGAGAGGATCTCGATCGTCTTCTCCTTCACCTTGCGCATCTCCTCGGCCTGGATCATGATATCGGTGGCCTGGCCCTCGAAGCCCCCGAGCGGCTGGTGGATGATCACCTTGGAGTTGGGCAGGGCGAAGCGCTTGCCCTTGCTGCCGCCGGCGAGCAGGAGGGCGGCCATGGAGGCGGCCTGGCCGATGCAGATGGTCACCACGTCGTTCTTGATGAAGCGCATGGTGTCGTAGATGGCCATGCCGGAGCTGATGATGCCGCCGGGGGAGTTGATGTAGATGGAAACGTCCTTCTCCGGGTCCTCGGCCTCGAGGAACAGCAGCTGGGCGATGGTGACGTTGGCCACGTTGTCGTCGATCGGCGAGCCGAGGAAGATGACCGAATCCTTCAACAGCCGGGAATAGATGTCGTAGGCCCGTTCGACGTTCCCGGCCTGCTCGATGACCATGGGGATCAGTGGCATGTTATACCTCTTTTACCTTGATTTTTCCCTTCAGGAACTCGTTGATCTTGACCTGGAGCAGGTGGTCCCTCAACTCGGCCGCCTTTTTCTCCTCGCCGTAGTACTTGCGGATCTCCTTCTCCGCCACGTGGTGGTGCTGCGCCAGGTGGGCGTACTCCTTCTCCAGGTCGGCGTCGTTGACGGCGAGCTGGTACTTCTCGCGTACCCGGTCCAGGATCAGCGACAGGCGCACCGCCTTTTCGGCCTGAGCGAAGATCAGTTCCTTGAACCTGGCCTTCTCTTCATCGTCCTTGAAGTTCAGGGGCTGGCGGTTCTGGGTCAGGCGGCGGGTCACCTCCTGCTCCTGCAGGGAGCGCGGCACCGGGAAACTGCTGGCGGCCAGCAGCTTCTCGAAGATGCCGTCCAGCAGCGCCTCGTCGCGGCGGTGCTCCTGGTGGTGCTGGTGCTCCTCCTTCAGCTGGCGCTTGAACTCCTCAACGCTTTTCAAACCCAGCGACTGGAGGAATTCCTCGTCCAGCGCGGGTTTTTTCAGCTCGTAGATCGCCTTGATCTCCACCTGGTGCTCGATCCTCTTCCCGGACCAGGCCTTTTTCTTGGCGTCGGCGGGGTAGTCGGCCTGCAGCGTGAAGCTCTCGCCGCCCTGCTTGCCCAGCAGGGCGTCGTACAAGCCGGCGATCTCCGAGGGATTCTCGGCCTTCATCATGAAATAGGTCTCCTGGCGGGGCCATTTCCTCTTGCTGGCCGCCTCGGAGGACTGCACCATGAGCAGCACCAGGTCGTCGGCGGCCACGGGCCGCCCCTGCACCGGCAGCGACCTCTTGTTGCCCTCGAGCACGCGCTCGATCTGCTGCGCTTCGTCGAACGCCTCGCCCTTCAGGGCGGCGGCCGGGATCTCGACGCGCAGGCCGTCCAGTTCGGGCAGGTCGACCTCGGGCAGGACCTCGACGGCGATATCGGCCAGGAAGCCTTCCGCGCCGCGGTCATCCATCTTTTCCACGTAGGGCTCGCCGGCGATGGCCAGCTTGTCCTGCTCGATGCGGGCGAAGGCCAGCTTGCTCACCGCCTGCTGGATGACCTCGTCGCGCAGGGCCTGCTGGTGCACTTTTTTCACCACGTCCACCGGCACTTTGCCCTGGCGGAAGCCGGGCATTTTCATTTTATGGCTGTATTCCTCGGCCAGCAGGTCGATGGCGCGGGCGATCTCCTCGCGGCCCAGCGAAACCTGGAAGCGGCGCAGCAGCGGATGGTCCTCCGTCGTGGCGGGGGCCGGGACGCCGCCGGCCTCGGAAGCGGGCTTGTTTTCCATATCCGCTTTTTCGTGATTCATGATGGTGACTCCTGGTTCGGTCTTGGGAAAGGCTTAGGGAAACTGTAACAAAAAAGCCCTGCTTTGTCAAATGGCCAGGGAAGCGATGTCGCGGCGGATCTGCTCCGCCAATTCGCCGGCGCCGGCGAATTTTCTCTCGTCGCGGATCTTGTCGATGAAGTGCAGGCGGACCTTGCGGCCGTAGACCATGCGCCGGAAGCCGGGCAGGTGCGTTTCGATGCGCGGGCCCTGGGCGGCCTGGCCGAAGGTCGGGGCGCAGCCGATGTTGGTGAGGGCGGGGTAGGAGGCGCCGGCGATGTCCACCCGGGTATGGAACACGCCGGGAGGCAGGATGGCGTTCTCGCTGGCGATGTTCAGTGTCGGAAAGCCGAGCGTGCGGCCGCGGCCCGCCCCGCGCACCACCCGGCCGTCGATGAAATAGGGCTTTTCCAGCAGGCGCCCGGCCTGGCGGACGGCCCCGGCGGCAAGCTGCTTGCGGATCAGGGAGCTGGCCACCCGGCAGCCGTCGATCTCGACGTCGGGGGCCTGGATGAGGGTGAAGCGGCCGCCGGTCTCGCGCCGCAGGGTGGCCAGGTCGCCCTCGCGGTCGCGGCCGAAGCGGAAATCGCCGCCGACGACCAGGACGCTCAAGCGCAGGGTGCGCAGCAGGATGTCGGCGACGAAGTCACGGGCCGGGCAGGCGGCCACGGCGGCGAAGTCGATGAAAAATAGGCGGTCCAGCGCCTGGCGCCTCAGGCTTTCCAGGCGTTGGGCGTCGGTGCTGATCAGGCGGATGGGCTGGCCGAAGAACACGCGCGGGTGGGGGCGGAAGGTGAGGACCACTGCCGCCAGGGAGCGCCGTTGCGCCTCGGCCGTCAGCGTCTCGATGATGCGGCGGTGGCCGGCATGAAAGCCGTCGAAGTTGCCGATGGCCACGGCGCTGGGGCCGGCGAGCCTCTCCAGGCGGGTGCGCAGTCTCATCGCCGGTCAGCGCGCGGGCTGGGAGATCGGCAGGCGGTCGCGGTACAGCTGCGCCTTCAGCAGCATGTTCTTGTCGTTGAAGGGCCGCAGCGGCGTGAAGAAGGTCAGCAGCAGGAGCAGGGCCAGCGCCGCCAGCAGGAACTGGCCCAGGCGGCTGAGCTTGCGGGCGTTGTCGTGCTCCAGGTCCTCGAAGAGCTTCTTTTCCTGGATCTCCTGGATCTCGGTCTTCAGCTTTTTCTGCATCAGCCCCTTGTTGAAGAGGTTGTACAGGTTCTTGTAGATCTTGTACTCGGTGAACTGGCCCATCTCCACGATGTCCTTGACCGTGTTCCTGCCGTTGATGTGCTTGAGCAGGTTGACCTCGGTCTCGGTCATGTAGAGCGTGTCGGCGTCCTTGTTCTGCAGGTCGTCGTCGTATTCCGAGATCAGCGCGACCTTCTTGCTGCTCAGGGACACCGGCTCGAAGATGATGCCCTCGTCGGGAATGACCTTCTTGATCAGCGGCCACTCGTCGAGCATCTGCACCCCTTCCATGATCAGGTTGTCCACGGCGATGGGGGAGAGCAGCCGCAGCTCCTTGTCGACGTAGTCCAGCACCTTGAAGTTGTATTCGCCCTTCTTCCAGTTGAACAGCGAGAGCACGATCTGGGTGGCCTGGATCCTGAGCACCTCGGGGATGATCTTCTCGTCGATCAGCCCCATGCCGATCAGGATCTCGCCGACCTTCTGGTTGGTCCGCTTCTGGATGGCCAGCGCCCGCTGCAGCATCTCCTCGCTGATGATCTCCTGCTTGACGAAGACGTTGCCCACGCGCATCTCCAGTTTCTTGGGGAAGGCGTCGATGCCGATGATGAAGCCGTCCTCGAAGATCAGGGTGATGAACCCTTCCTGGCTGTTGAAGGTCAGGATGCCGGTCTTTTTCTGCAGCGAGATCAGCTGCAGGATGTCCGGGACCTTGAATTCGCGCAGCGTTCCCTTAAAAGCCATCGGGATTCCCCTTCAGCGAATAGGCGGTAACGGCCAGGTACAGAACGATGGCCGCGAGCCCGATGATGTTCAGGAACATGGGCACGGCGCCGAACACGCCCTTGAAGTTCAGGGTGTTGACCAGGAAAAGGCCGGCGACGACGGACCAGAGGAGGAACAGGGGCGCGAAGACCCGGCCCTTGTCCCGGAAATTCAGTATGAAGCCCGGCACGACCAGGCAGACGGACAGCAGCAGCGAGTTCTTCAGGCGGAATTGCCGGGCGATCTCCCGCTCCTTGAGCAGCTTCGCCTCCAGGAAGATGGGGTCCTTGATCAGGAACAGCTGGTAGCATTCCTCGCACAGGGCGTGCGACTGCGCCTGCTCGATCGACATCTTGCGGATGATCTTGCCGCACTTGCTGCAGAAGATGCTCTGGCCCAGCCCCGGGAAGAACTTCTTCAGCAGCGAGATGTATGTCAGCATGACCAGGATGGCCAGCAGCACCGGGAAGCGCAGGAACTCGCCGGCCGTCACCTCAAGGAAATGCCAGAAATGGAACTTTTGCCAGGAATAGTTCAGCAGTCGGCGCCACAGGATCTTTTCCGGGAGGCGGTCCTTCTGCAGGACGGAGACCTTGTCCTTGAAGCGGCTGATCTGCGGATAGTTCTTGCTGTAAAAGAGGAACAGGTCGGGGTCGTTGTTCTTCAGCAGGGCCACGGTGAAGTTCTTCAGCGTCAGCGGGTTGCGGTCGTCCAGGCTGAGCGACTGTCGGTAATACTGGATGCTCTGGGGGATGTTCCCCCTCTCGAAATGGATGTCCCCCAGCAGGTTGTACTTGAGGGGGGTGCCGTAGGCGCTGCCCGTTTCCAGGAGGACGTCCAGGGCGGCGTCGGGCTGGTCGTGGTGGTAATAAGCGTAGGCCTGCATGACCTTCATCTCGTTGTCGAAGCGGCCGTAGGTTTCGGCGGGAAACAGCTGGCCGGAATAGAGCTGCTGGACGGCCTGGAAGCCAGGGCTGAGCATGCTTTTTTCCAGGTACTGGCCGATGCTGTAGAGCAATGCCAGCAGCAGCAGCAGGACCTGGATGCGCTTGACGTTGACGCGCTCGTCGTGGTTGAGATAGCCCCAGAGGAGGCCGCACAGCAGGAACGGGTAGAGCGCCCAGCCGCCGGTGACCAGCAGCGGCCAGAGCACGAGCAGCAGCAGCAACAGCAGCTTCAGCATGTTGAAGCGCGAGCGGCCCTCGAGGATGAAGTCATGGGCGGCCAGCTTGAAGTAGCGGATGGTCAGGGCAACGGCGACCAGGAAGAAGAGCAGCAGCCCGGAGAACATGAGGGCGCTGAAGAAGCCGCCCAGCAGGAGCAGCGAGGCGGGAAAACTGCGCGTCACCTGGGCGAATTGCCGCGCCACGTTGGCGAAGCGCCAGATGACGCCCCCGCGGCGCCGGGAGATCTTTTCCAGCTTGTTGTACAGCGGCCAGGAGTCCTGGGGGGAGATGCTCAGCGCTTTCCTGTAGAACGCCTCGGCCAGGGCGTCGTCGTTCTTCAGGTAGCTGCGGTCGCCCAGCTCGGCCAGTTTCCTCATCAGTTCGATCTTGTCGTTGGGGGGCAGGCCCTCGGCGTCCAGGCGCTCCAGGTTGCGCCGCACCTCGCCCAGGTTGCCGCTGGCCTCGTAGAAGTAGATCTTTTTCAGGCTGCCCCAGGGGCTGGCGGCGGCGAGGGCGCCGGACAGCAGCAGCACCAGGGCGGCGGCGGTGCCGAGCATTCTCCTAGGCATGCGCCGCTCCCGTTTTCCTGGCGAACAGCTCCTGCAGGTTCCCGATCATGTCGTCCAGGAAAGCCGCTTCATCGGAACGCAGGTTTGGCGCCGTCCTGCGCCGCAGTTCCTGGAGCAGGTCGATGAAAAAGCGGGCCCCCTCGGCGTCCAGGGCGGCTTCCCCGCTGAGGGGGTCGGGGATCTCTCCCAGGCGGATCATGCCCTGGGCGGCCAGCAGGACGGCGATGGCGCGGATGTCCCTTTTTTCCGGGTAGATTTTGCCGATTCCCATGCCGATAACTATATCACAAGGCCGGGACTTCTTCAAAGTCAATAGGCCGGCCGGCCCCGGCCCTTGCCATGGCGGTGGATTGCCGCTATGATATCCTATGGAGCGCCGATCCCGGGGACGAAAATGAAAGAATTCAGCAAGCTGGTCCGCATCATGAAGAAGCTGCGCCACCCCCGCCGCGGTTGCCCCTGGGACCTGAAGCAGACGCCCGCCTCGCTGAAGGAGTATGTCCTGGAGGAGGCCCACGAGCTGATCGAGGCCATCGACGGCGGCGACGCGGCCGCGGTCCGGGAGGAGATGGGCGACCTGCTGCTGCAGATCGTTTTCCTGGCCCAGATCGCCGCCGAAGAGGGCACATTCACCATCGCGGACGTGATCGACGGCATCGCCGGCAAGCTGGTCCGCCGCCATCCCCACATATTCGGCAGCGTCACGGTCAGCGGCGCCGACGAGGTCAAGGCCAACTGGGAGCAGATCAAGGTCGCCGAGAAGAACAAGCAGAGCGTGATCTCCGACTACCCGCTTTCGATGCCCTCCCTGCTGCTGGCCAACCGCATCGCCTCCCAGGCTTCGGGGGTCGGCTTTGACTGGGACGACGCCGCCAAGGCCCTCGACAAGGTCAGCGAGGAGGTCGCCGAGCTGCGCGCCGAGATCGCGGGCAACCGCCGGCACGAGGCCGAGGACGAGATCGGCGACCTGCTGTTCGCCGTGGCCAATGTGGCGCGGCTGCTGCAGATCAATCCCGAGTTCGCCCTGGCGCGCGCCAACCGCAAGTTCACCTGCCGCTTCCGCTTCATCGAGGCGGAGCTGCTCCGGCAGGGCAGGGAGATCGGTCAGGCGTCATTGGCGGAGATGGAGGAGCTCTGGCAAAGGGCCAAAACCGAAGAATAGGTTCGATGTTCGAAGTTCGACGTTCGACGTAAAAAGAACCGAGCGAGCGTTTTCCTGAATTCGCTCCTCGATACTGGTTCAGGCTCGAACTAAATCCTTTTTCAATTCATCAGGATCGTTTCATTGCCTTTCAACTTCGAACATCGAACATCGAACTTCGAACTTTTTTTATTCAGGAAAGAGCGCTACTGCTCGATCTCGCCGAAGTCGTCCGCCGACAGGGAATCGAACCAGGAATCAATCTTGTCCTCGCCGCTGAGGATGTTGCTGAACATGTCCGCCAGGACCGAGGTCTCCAGCACCTGCCGCGACACGTAGATCTTGGCCCGGTTCTTCAGGGCCAGGGCCACGGCGTCCGAGGGCCGGCAGTCGATGATCCTCTCCTTGCCGTCCCTCTCGATGTGCAGCTCGGCGTAATAGGTGTTCTCGACGATGTCGGTGATGATCACCTTGGCCAGGATGGCCTCGAGGTCGCACATGATGTTCTTCATCAGGTCATGGGTCATGGGCCGGGGCGAGCAGACGTTCTCCAGCTCCATGGCGATGGCGTTGGCCTCGTTCATGCCGATCCAGATGGGGATGACCTTTTTCTGGTCCAGGGCCTTGAGCACCATGACCGGAGACTTGGAGATCTGGTCCATGATCAGCCCGACAAGGTTCACTTCGACGAATCGTTCCATTAACTTATATAGTATCAAAAAGGTTATTTGTCAATTGTTCGAGCCTAAAGAATTAGGCGTAAGGTGTCAGGCGTAAGGCATAAGGTAAGAAAAAGAATTCAAGAGCGAATTTTTCATTTTCTATTACACATGGGCAGGATTCGCATCACTGAGAAACGGGCTTTGATTCTGCCCTTGCGCCCTACGCCGTGAGCCTTACGCCGAGGCCTGTTCCATCTAATGCACGTAACTTGCCGCGTTGATGTCGATGGTGGAGCCGGTGGCGTGGTCGGCCAGGCCGCTGGCCAGGAAAGCGACGGTGGGAGCGATGTCCCCGGGCTCGGTCAGCCGCTCCAGGGCGATGTCCTTCAGCACCAGGTCCTCGCCGTGCAGGTCGATGAACTGCTGGGCCATTTGCGTGCGCGTGAAGCCGGGGGCGATGACGAAGGCCTGGATGTTGTCCTTGCCGAAGCCGCGGGCCAGGGAGCGCGTCAGGGAGACCACCCCGCCCTTGGAGGCGGCGTAGGCCAGGTAGGCGGGCACGTCGCCGCGGAAAGCGGCCCTGGAGGCGATGTTGATGATGCGGCCGCCGCCGCGGCCCTGGAAGTGGCGCACGGCCTCGCGGCAGAGGATGCCGCAGGCGGTCAGGTTGACGGCCATGATGCCCTGCCAGTCGGCCAGCCAGCGGTCGTCATCGAGTTCCAGCGGCGAGTCGAGGGCGAAGCCGGCATTGTTGACCAGGATGTCCAGGCCGGAGAACTCGCGCGCCACGCGGCGGAAAAGGTCCCGGGCCTGGCCGGGGGAGGCCAGGTCGGCCTGGAAGGCCTGGACCTGCCCGGGAAAGTCCGCGGGGGCGATGGCGTGGGTGGAATAGTGGGCCGCCACGCGGGCGCCCGCCTCGGCCAGTTGCGCGGCGATGGCCCTGCCGATGCCCCGGCTGGCCCCGGTCACCAGGGCGTTCCTGCCTCTCAGGTCGATCGTGAGCATGGTACCTCCTTGCCTGTCTGCTGGTGCATGCCGCCGCGCACGGGGGCTAGCCGCGGCGCACGGCCACCGTGGCGCGGTCGTCGCCCATGACCCTGGGCTCGGCGAAGCGGACGCTGAAGTATCCTTCCACCTTGAAGGGCAGCGCATAGCCCTTCTCGCGGAAGAGCCCGATGAAATCATTGCCGTTGCCGCGCGGCAGCCGCCGGCAGCCGCTGGCGTTGGCCATGACCGGGAGCTCGACCGCCTCGATGCGGGTCGTCACTTCCGGCCGGCGGTCGAGGTGCTTTTTCAGAGCCTCCGCTTCCTGGCGGCTGAACTGCTCGTTGATATGCTCCTCGGGGAAAGCCCGTTCCTTTTCATTGAGCTGGCCGTAGTCCTGGATCGCTTCCGCGTAGGGAACAAGGGGGGCCGGGCGCTCGACCACAAACCAGGTGACCTTGACCTCCTCGTAGGCGGTGCCTTCGTATGTGAAGCCGCGGACCAGGGAATGGACGCTGAATAGTTCGTTCATATTGCTCTCCCAAAATTCATAAAAGAACTCGGCGTACGGCAGGCAGTGGGTGGCTCATGGCAACCGCGAATCGACGCAATAGACCGGGCAATGGCTGTTGCCGTCGGCCATAGGTCATCTGCCGATCCCTTGCGATTGACTGCATCCGTCGACTCTCCAGACTATTTTGAAATCGCCATCTCTGTTGTATCACTATATCTTTTGCGTGAAATGATTTCAACTGACGCCTTCGATCCGGGAGGAAGCCTGCCTACCCGTCGCGCCGTAAGGAGCGGACGATCTCCTCGCACTCCTCGCCGTTGAATCGATCCGCGACCGCCAAATAGCGCAGTTCCCATGGCAGCGGCCCGAAGGCGTTCTGATAGATCAATGCCGTGATGTCCTGCCCCTCCCACCGATAGCGATACCAGAACCAGTGCCCGGGCACTCCCGGCCATTGCTGCCAGGATTCCAGGAGCTGGAAATCGGCAAAATTATTTTTATGAGCATGGATGGCCTTCTCCTGGAACTGCCACTCCGTCAGGTCGGAGGGCATGTACTTCCAGGTGATCAGCACGACCCGCTCATCCTTTTCGAGCGCGTCTTGGACATGGAGCGCCAGCGGGAAATTTTTGTTCGGGCGCACCTTGAATTCCGGGGGGCAGCGGACGATCATGCCGTTGTGCCCGGTATGCGTGGTCCACCCCTGGAGCCCATCCACGATTCCTGTCGCCTGTTGGAACGCCTGTTCCGCAGCCAGGATAGCGTTCGTCGCCTGTTGGGCCGCGGCGGCCGACAGCTGCGGCGACCGCGGAGAACGCTGCCACTCGGCATTGGATTGGATGAGCCCTTCCGCGCAGATGCGCATTACTTTCATCAGCCCGAACGGGCAATCGGCTGGGTCGGTGGAGCCGGAATGTATCGGTGCTTCCGCTCCCCGGAAAGCCAGATATTCCCCCTTGGCGCGGCGTACCAGATCAAGGGCCTCGGCGTAGCCCTGCTGTTCCCGATCACTTTTCGCCGCGCCGGACGCCGCTTGCAGGCGGACCAGGGCCGTCTCCAGCTTGCTATCCAGCGGCCAGTCCGCGAAGGCCCCACTGCGATCAGGGGGGGTGGTTGCCGGCACTGCGGCCAGCGTGAAAAAGAAAAATGCCATGGCTGCGATCTTCTTCATCTTCCCTCCCTGCGGGTCGCAGTACGGTCCGCTTCCAGATAACAAGGATTGTAGTAAAACGACAGGCGCGAGTCAACCCGTTTCCGCCTTGACAATTTCGGGCCGTCCCGCTACAGTCTTCGTAAATGCGGTCTGGAACGCCCGTCCCGGCCCCGCAGCAACCGGGAAACCAAGGCGGGGAGGAAATCATGAAAAAAACTCGATGCGGTTTGGTGCCGCTGGCGCTGATCTCAGGGATTTTAATTGTCGTCCTTTTTCTGTTTGCCGGCCAGGGACGGTTGTCCGCCGATGAGGGTTACACCTGCAAGATCATCGAGTACCGCGATCCGGCGAATCCCGATAAGGCCGGCTGGCTGGTGAGGGAGGAGCAGGGGCTCAGGCTGATCGTTCACGTTGGAAACAACGATGCTTTCGATTCGATCTATATCCGGGTATACGGACAAGCGAAATGGCAGTCGCTGGGGTTTTCGCGCTTTTTAAGGCTGGGAAGGCACTGGCAGGAAGCTGTAGGGGAGGCGGCCAAGGCCTGCGACGAGTGGAAGAAGAAGGCCATAACCTCTCAGCAACGGATCGTGCCGCCGGTCCGTGAAGAACGGCAGCCGCCCAGGCTGGCCGAGATGGTCGTCGAGCAGCGTCACCTCGTCCGCGAGAAGGCGCAGTTCCGCGTCTCGGCCCGCGCCGAGTACCAGGACATCGGCGCATTTCGGCCCGGCGATATCGCGTTTACCGTAATGGCTCGCTCCGGCCAGAACCGAAACGACTTGATCTGGACGCTCCGCCCCGGCGAGAGAGGTCTGCGCCAGCAGGGGGACCAGCTGTTGCTCGACTTCCAGGGCGACATCGTCCAGCCGGGGACCTACGCCGTCTCGGTTGTGCTGCGGGATTCCCGCTTCCGCAGCGGCGCTCATGGTTCCCTCGATTACGAGGACCGGCTGCGCCTGACCATGCAGGTGCAGCGGCCGGTGGCCGAGATCAAGGAAACCTCAGGCAACGTCGCGGTCATGCGCATCGAGCCGGCGACCGCGACGGGCGGCGTGCGCGTCAAGTCCGGCGGCAAGGCGCACCCGCGCAAGAATCCCGACCTCCTGAAGGATCTCTCGGTCATTTTTGGGCAATGGCAGCCCGATCCCTATGCCGGCGAGTCCCTCCGCTGGGAAAAGGCGTCGAGTCGCTTCGTCTACGAGGGAGACAAGATCTCGTTGTGGGGGGAGCGCGACCGGGCACGGATTCGGGAGTTCTGGCGTTCGGGCGAGATGAATCGATGTAGCACCGATGAGTTCATCAAGGTCATGTCTTCCGGAACAAGCCGCGTCGTGCTGGAATGGCAGAGCGGTTTGAAGGGGGAGGCGATCTGGGACCCCCGGCCGGGCACGGTCAATATGTCGGGAGAATTCATTGTTGGCGCCTCGCGCGCCACCTCGGGGAAATGGCGGGAGAAATGGAGAGACTTCTTCGGCCAAGCCTGCCAGATGCTTTTCGAGCAGGGGATAGACGAGGCCAAGGAGCAGGCGCTCGAATGGCTGCTGAGCTTTAAAATACCCAGCGGCGGCCCCGTCGTGTCCCTGTTCAACCTGGGAGCGGGAGACACGATCTATGACGACCTGATCTATGTCCGCTTGAACTCCAGGGTCTATATCCGCGGCGGCCGGGGCCAGGTCGAGATCTTCACCCTGGAGGGCGCCCCAGAGCTGATCGAACCGCGCACGAACCGCCGCATTATCGTCCGGCCCGGACAGATGGCGACGGCAAAACGGGGGTCGGTCTCGATTCCGCAAATTTTTCAGTCTCGTGATTTGATTCCGCCGCATTGGCTGCGCGAACCCGAGGCGAAGCGGCGGGTCGATCCGAAGCGGCAAATCCCGGTCATCGGGGGGCTGCAGGCGGTGCCGGCGGGCATTCGCTTTTTCGAGAGCGCCAAAGGTGAGACGCTGTTTGCAAAAAGGCAATACCGCACACGATTCTCCGCGGACGAGGCCCGCTACATCAACTGGGAACTGCGTCTCCAGCACCCTGCTCCCCGACGCCGGGTGGATTTCCAGATATCCGCCCTCCTGGTCGACGCGCAGGGGAAGGAATTGGCCAGACCGTCCTGGAAAAGCCACCTGGAGAAGGATTGGACCGACACCAATCATCCATATGGCTGGGGAGCGGACAAACCGGGTTTCTGGAAACCGGGGACCTACACGCTCGCGCTGTCAATCAACGGGCAGGAAGTCGCCAGGGATTCCTTCGAGGTCATGGGCAAGAAGGGCGGCAAGATCCAGTGCATACCCTACCTGAATGCCGATATCGTGAGATTCGCCTTATTTGCCGGCGAAAGGAACCCGCCTGTCATCGCAGAACGCAGGTTCCGGGATGAGTTCTCCGCCCAGGACACGCGCTACATCAATTGGCAACTGCAGCTGGTCCACCCAGCGCTCAAGGCCCCCAGGACGCTGACTGTCGAGACCGTGTGGTGCCGGAGCGACGGGCGGGAAATCGCCCGGCATAAAAACCAGTTTGCGATGCCGGCGGGCGCCAAGGAAACATATTATGATTCGGGCTGGGGGAACGACCAGGGCAATTTCTGGCAGCCCGGCTCGTACTTCGTTTCCCTGTACCTTGACGATGTCAAGATCGCCTCAACATCTTTCGCGGTTACGGCGAGCGGAAATCGCTGAGCTGGGGAGACGGCCGCCCCTCCATCCCCTGTTGGTGGAGTCAGCCCAGGTTCTGAAGGAACTCGACCAATAAGCGCACGCCGAAGCCGGTGGCGCCCTCGCTGTTCAGGCAGAAATTCGGCTTGCTCAGGAAGGCGGTGCCGGCGATATCGATATGGGCGAAGGGGACCCTGCCCGTGAACTCGCTCAGGAACAGCCCGGCCTTGATCGACGAGGCGCCATTGTAGTTGGCGTTCTTCAGATCGGCCACTTTGGAAGCGATGCTCTCCCGGTACTCGCCGGGCAGGGGCATCTCCCAGAGCAGCTCGCCGCTGGACTCCGCCGCCTGCAGCAGGCCGGCGCTCAGCCTGCGGTTGCGACAGAAGAGCCCGGCATAGGAGTCGCCCAGGGCGGTGACGATGGCGCCGGTGAGGGTGGAGAGCTCGATGATCATGTCGGGCTTCAAGCGGGCGGCGACGATCAGGGCGTCGGCCAGGATCAGCCGGCCCTCGGCGTCGGTGTTGACAACTTCCACCGTCTTCTTGTTGGCGTAGGTGATGATGTCGCCGGGCTTGTAGGCGCGGCGCCCGGGCAGGTTCTCGGTGAGCGGCGCCAGGCCGATGACCTTCAGCGGCAGGCGCAGGCGGGCGACGGCGCTCAGCGCCCCCAGGACGGCTGCCGCTCCGGCCATGTCGCACTTCATCTCCTCCATGCTGTTGCCGGGCTTCAGGTTCAGGCCGCCGGCGTCGAAGGTGATGCCCTTGCCGACCAGGACCACGGTGCGCGAGAAGTCACGGGGCTCATGGGTCAGGGTGAGCAGGGCCGGCTCGCAGCACGAGGATGCGCCCACGGCCAGCAGGCCGCTCATGCCGTTGGCTTCCAGCTCCGGGCGGCGCCAGGCCTCGAGCTTCAGGCCATGCCGGCCGGCGGCGGCGGCGAAGGCCTGCACCATGGCGTCGGGGTTGGCCCTGGCCGGGATCTCGTTGACCAGGTCGCGCGCCAGCCGCGCTTCCTCCAGAACGATCGCCCGTTCCGGCCATTCGGCGCCGCTCCAGGAGACGCGCTTCTTGAAGGCCAGCTCGATGCGCTCGACGGGCTTGCTCTTTTTCTTGCGGTAGCGGTCGAAGCGGTAGTTGTTCAGGTGCAGGTAATCGACGAGGTTGCGCAGGTACTCGGGAGGATAGGGCAGCGGGGCGGCGAAGTAGAGCAGCGCCCGGGTGGCGAGGTGCTCGCGCAGCAGCGTCATGGTCCGGCAGGCCAGCCGGCGGGCATCGGCCAGGCGGCCCGGCTTCCCGGCCCCGACCAGCAGAAAAAGCCGCCGCTGCTCCAGGGAATGGCAGGCGAGGGCCTCGCCGATCTCGCCCTTGATCCTCTTCTGCCGGGCGGGATATTCCAGCTCGGGGAATTCTTGCCACAGCTCCGCCAGCGCCGCGCCCTTGAAAACGGGGATCACGACGCAGACGTGCGGCTGCGGCCGGTAGGAGCTTTTTTTGATGATCTTCATTTTTATCTCCCCGGGGCGGCGCTGAAGTGGTCAAAGCCGAGTTTGGTGACCCTCAGGGGCCGGCCGTTCTCGCGCAGGCGCAGCCCGCGCCTGGCGCTGACCCTGCCGATCAGGTGGTAGGCCGTTCCCGTCCGGCGCAGGCGGGGCTCCTGTTGCGGCGGAACGGTGAACAGCAGCTGGTAGTCCTCGCCGCCGGCCAGGACCAGGTCGCGCTCGCTAAAGCGCCGCTGCCGGCAGAGGCGGCGGAAGCCGGGCGCCATGGGCAGCTTCTCATAGTCGATCTCGGCGCCGACGCCCGAGGCGCGCAGCAGGCGCGAGAGGTCGAGGAGCAGGCCGTCGGAGACGTCGATCATGGCGCTGGCGTGGGCGGAAAGGCGCAGGCCTTTCTCGCATTGCGGCCGGGGGTGCTGGTGGCGGAGGATGAAGGGCGAGCGCGTCTCGCCGGCCAGCAGCAGCTTCAGCCCCAGCGCCGACTCGCCCGTCGGCCCGGTGATGCCCACCCAGTCGCCGGCGCGGGCGCCGCTGCGCCGGACCGGTCGGGCGCTGGCACCGACGATGGTGATGGCGATGAGCATCTGCCGCGAGCGCGAATAGTCACCGCCGGCGAGCTCCACTTCCCAGCGGCGGGCGGCGCGCGAAAGGCCGGAGAAGAAACGGCGCAGGGCGCTCGCCCCCAGGCGGGGAGGAAAGCCCAGGCCCAGGTAGAAGTATTGCGCCCGGCCGCCCATGGCGGCGATGTCGGACACGTTGACCGCCAGCGCTTTTTCCGCCAGGGCCGCCAGCGGAACGTCGCTGAGGCGAAAATGGACGTCCTCGACCAGCAGGTCGGTGCTGATCAGCTGGAAGGACTTGCCGCAGCGCACCACCGAGGCATCGTCGCCGATGCCCAGGCCGCGGCGGAAGGGAAATTTTTTCTCCAGGAAGTCGACGAAGCGCCGCTCGTCCATCAGAAGATCTTCCGCACCAGGGCGGCGTTCACCGCTTCCTTGAAGTCGCTGACGAAGAGGAACTG
The DNA here is from genome assembly GCA_025456205.1 of Acidobacteriota bacterium. Classification (GTDB taxonomy): domain Bacteria; phylum Acidobacteriota; class Aminicenantia; order UBA2199; family UBA2199; genus UBA2199. The sequence continues at coordinate 29,700 of JALOLA010000005.1, forward strand.
CATGCTCTGGATATGGCCGGCCTTGAGCTCGGTCAGGTCCTTCTTGTTCTTCTCGGGCATGATGATGGTGCGGATGCCGGCGCGGCGCGCCGCCAGCACCTTCTCCTTGATACCGCCCACGGGCAGGACCTTGCCGCGCAGGGTGATCTCGCCGGTCATGGCGATCTCGCGCTTGACGGCGGTGCCGGTAAAGGCCGAGATCAGCGCCGTGGCCAGGGTGATGCCGGCCGAGGGACCGTCCTTGGGGATGCCGCCCTCGGGGATGTGGATGTGGATGTCGCTCTTCTCGAACTTCTCAATGGCCAGCTGCAGCTCGGCCGACGATGCCTTGATCAGGCTCAGGGCGGCGCTGGCCGACTCCTTCATGACGTCGCCCAGCGACCCGGTCAGGATCAGCGTTCCCTTGCCCGGGATCAGGCGCACCTCGATGAACAGGATGTCGCCGCCGTAGGGCGTCCAGGCCATGCCGGTGGCCACGCCCACCGAGTCCTCCTCCAGCAGCTGGTCGCGGAACAGCTTGGGGATGCCGGCGTACTTTTCCAGGTTGCGGCTGGTGACCTTGAACAGCTTGCGCTCGCCCAGGGCGACCTTGTGGGCCACCTTGCGGCAGATGCCGCCGATCTCGCGCTCCAGGTTGCGCACTCCGGCCTCGCGCGTATAGAGGGCGATGATGTTCTTCAGCGCCCCGGGGGTGAACTCGATGAGGCGCGCCGTCAGGCCGTTGGCCTCGAGCTGGCGCGGGATCAGGTGGCGGCGGGCGATCTCGATCTTCTCCTCCTCGTTGTAGCCATGGATCTCGATGACCTCCATGCGGTCGCGGAAGGCCGGCTGGATCGGCTCCAGCAGGTTGGCGGTGGTGATGAACAGCACCTTGGAGAGGTCGAAGGGCACGCCGAGGTAATGGTCGGTGAAGGAGTTGTTCTGCTCGGGGTCGAGGACCTCCAGCAGGGCCGACGACGGGTCGCCGCGGAAGTCCATGCCGATCTTGTCCACCTCGTCCATCATGAACACCGGATTGCTGCTGCCGGCGTTCTTCAGCTCCTGGATGATCTTGCCGGGCAGGGCGCCGACGTAGGTGCGGCGGTGGCCGCGGATCTCGGCCTCGTCGCGCACGCCGCCCAGCGAGATGCGCACGAACTTCTTGTTCAGGGCGCGGGCGATCGACTTGCCCAGCGAGGTCTTGCCGACGCCGGGCGGGCCGACGAAGCACAGGATCGGGCCGTGGGCCTTGGTCGTCAGCTTGCGCACGCTCAGGTATTCCAGGATGCGCTCCTTGACCTTCTCCAGTCCGAAATGGTCCTGGTTGAGAATGGAGCGCGCCCGCTTCAGGTTCATGTTGTCCTTGCCGGCCGCGGCCCAGGGCAGGTCGAACATCCAGTCGAGATAGGTGCGGATGACGGAGCTCTCGGCCGACTCGGGGTGCATCTTCTTCAGGCGCTCGATGTTCTTCTCGGTCTCCTTGCGGGCCGCCTCGGGCATGCGCGCCTCTTCCAGCTTCTTGAGGTAGCCGTTGATCTCCTCCTGGTTCTCGGAGTCCTCGCCCAGCTCCTTGCGGATGGCCTTCAGCTGCTGGCGCAGGAAGTATTCCTTCTGGTTCTTGTCCATCTCGCCCTGGGCCTTGAGGTTGATCTGGTTCTGCATGTTGAGCATCTCGATCTCGTAGTTCAGGAAATCGTGGACCTTGCCCAGGCGCCGCAGCGAGTTGACCTCCTCCAGGATGCGCTGCGAGTCCTCGATCTTCAGCTCCAGGTTGGAGGCGATGATGTCGGCCAGCTTGCCGGGCTCCTCGATGTTCTCGGCGATCACCAGGATCTCGTTGGAGATCTGCTTGCCCAGCTTGCCGGCCCGCTCGAACTTCTGGCGCACGTTCTTGATCATGGCCCTGTTCTCCAGCGTCAGCGCGTCCGGCTCCTCGTCCTCCACCGGCGTGACCTCGGCCTGCAGGATCTTGCCGTCGTCGTGGAGCGCCTGCACGCGCACGCGCGAGATGCCCTGGACCAGCACGCGCATGCGCCCGTCGGGCAGCTTGAGCATGCGCACGATCAGGGCCACGGTGCCAAAGCCGAAGAGCTGGTCCTGGCCGGGGTCCTCCACGTTCATGTCCTTCTGGGTGAGCAGCAGGATCAGGCGGTCGCCGTTCAGTGCGGCATCGACGGCTTTCTTGGACTTGGGGCGGCCGACGTAGAGGGGGACGATCATGTAGGGGAATACCACGATGTCGCGCAGCACGAGCACCGGCAGGCTTTCCGGGATCTTGATCTTGTCCAGCTTCTCGTCCTTGTCCGCGCCGGGGGCGTTGTTGTTTTTTTCTTCGGCCATGCTTTCCCTCTTACTTGATCTCGACGGCGATCTTGGACTCGTCGCGCTTGCGCACCTCGATGGTCAGGACGCCGTTCTCCATGATCGAGCGCACCGAGGTCGTATCCAGGGGAAAATCGATGACGATCTTCTTGAAGAAGGTGCCGAACTCCCTCTCGAAGAGGTAGTAGGTCACGGACGGCTGCTCCAGCCGCGGCTGCTTCTTGAGCCCCTTGACGATCAGTTCCTGGTTGTTGAGCAGGGTGATGGACACATCGCTCTTGGCCACCCCCGGCAGCTCCATCTCGATGACCAGCGAATTGCGCGTCTCCACGATATTGGTGCTGGGCTTCCAGTCGATGTGCGTGCTGATGCCCGACGGGTAGTTCTTGCTGATCTCGACCTCGAAAAATGGGAAGTTCTTCTTGGCCATCATTCCTCCTTTTTCAAGAGACCCTGCAGCTCGGCGAGGAACTCCTCCAGGCTCTTGAATTCCAGGTAGACCGAGGCGAAGCGCACATAGGCCACCTTGTCCATCTTCTTCAGCTTTTCCATGATCATGCTGCCGATCTTGAAGGTGGGCACCTCGCGGTCGGAGCGGGAAAAGAACTCCTCCACCTGCCGGGCCAGCTGCTCGATCTGCTTGGTCTGCACCGGCCGCTTTTCCAGGGCGCGGTACAGCCCCTTGCGGATCTTGTCCATGTCGAAGGGCTCGCGCCGTCCGTCCTTCTTCACCACCATCAGCGGGATGTCCTCGATCTTCTCGTAGGTGGTGAAGCGCTTGCCGCAGTGCAGGCATTCGCGGCGGCGGCGGATATAGAGGCCGTCCTTGCTCTCGCGGGTCTCGATCACCTTGTCGGCGATCTCAGCGCATTGCGGGCAGTTCATCTTTTCTCCCCAGGCGGCCGAGGGACCTGAAGCTCAGCCCCTCGTGCCATAAGGCCAGCAGTCCCAGGGCGATGGGCGCCAGCAGCAGCAGGAAGTGGAACAGGATGGTGAAGGCCACCGCCGTGCCCGCGGACACGGCGAACAGCCCGGTCAGGGCGTACTTGGACGCCAGGTCCAGGCTGCCGGCCATGCCCGGCGTGGGCACCGCCGCCGAGACGAAGACCACGGCCAGGTAGGGGACGACGTCGGCCGGGGACAGGGCAATGCCGCTGAATCCCCGCATCAGCACCCCGTAGGAGAAGGCGATGATGCCCCAGTGCAGCAGCGAGCAGCCGGCCACGGCCGCGATGCCCCTCCAGCCCAGGTCCAGGCGCAGCGCGCGCACGAAGTGCAGGGTGAAGCCGACAACCGGCTCGCGCCAGCGACCGGGCAGGAGCCGGGACGCTCCCCGCGCCAGCTTCTCCGTCCAGGGGAAGACACGCGGGTGATTGGCCAGCACCACCAGGAAGAACACCAGGAAGACCAGCGGCAGCAGCAGGATGGCCGCCGCGCGCAGCTGGCGCAGGACCGGGGAGGGGCTGCCGGCCCCGGCAGCCAGGTAGAGGGCCAGCAGCGTGAGCACCGTCAGCAGGTCGAACAGCCTCTCGTTGACGATGGTGGCGATGGCCTGGCTCTTGCGCAGGCCTTCTTTCTCGGCCAGCAGCACCGGCCGGGCCACCTCGCCCAGGCGCCCCGGCAGCAGGTAGGAGATCATGAAGCCGATCAGGGAGAAGTTCCACAGGCTGCGGAAGGGGACGCGCTCCTTGAATGGGCGCAGCAGCAGCCCCCAGCGCAGCGCGCGCACGGCGTACTGCGGCAGCGCCAGCAGCAGGAACAGCAGCGGGTAGTGCAGGGGAATGGAGCGCCAGGCAACGGCGATCTCGGCAAGATCGATGCTCTGCAGGAAAAGCCAGACGAAGAACGCCGACAGGGCGCAGAAAAGCAATATCTTCCAGGCTTTCATGTATGCCGGCATGGTAACCCGTTGCCCGGCCATTGTCAACCGACGCGGGCTCAGATGGCGTGCTCGGGGAGGAAGAGGATGAACGATGTGCCGGAGCCTTTCTTGGCGTCGATCTCGATCCAGCCCGAGTTCTCCTCGATGATCTCCTTGACGGTGGTCAGGCCCTGGCCGGTCCCTTTTTCGCCCTTGGTGGTGAAGAAGGGCTCGAAGATCTTGCCGATGATCTTCTCGTCGATGCCGGTGCCGTTGTCGGTGACGCGGATGCGCACGAAGTTCTGCTGCGCCTTGGGGACGAAGATGCGGTCGCTGCTGATGCGGATCAGCCCCGGCTCGCGCTGCGCCGCCAGGATGGCGTCCCTGGCGTTGATCAGGATGTTGAAGAGAGCCAGCAGGAACTTCTCCTTGTTCATCAGCACGGCCAGGTCGCCGCCCGTGAGCTGATTCTCGACCTCGATGCGCCTGAGGACGGTCCGGCCCAGCAGGTTGAGCACCGTCTCGACCGCGTCGCGGACGTTCAGCACCTCTTTTTTCAGTTTTTCCTTGCGCGAGAAGTCCAGGATGTCCTTGCCCAGGTGGTGGGCGCGCAGGGCCACGTCCTCGATCAGCAGCGTGCGCTTGAAGTGGGGGTGGCCATCGCCGATCTCCTTCTTCAGCATGGTCAGGTGGCCCAGCAGGCTGGTCATCAGGTTGTTGAACTCGTGGGTGAAGCGGCTGAGCAGCTCGCCGAGGGTGCCGAGCTTCTGGGCGTGGACCAGCTTCTCCTCGAGCTCGAACTTTTCGCTGATGTCCTCGATCTGCAGGACGGCGGCCGGGGTGGCGGGCAGGGGGATCTTGTACAGGGTGAGGCGCAGGGTCTTCTCGCCGCCCCGCTCGTGGACCAGCGAGTAGCTGTCGTGGAAGCAGGGAGTGCCGCTCAGCAGCACCTTGACGTAGTCCTCCTTCAGCGGCGCGAGCGCCGGCAGCGACTCGAACAGCGGCCTGTCCTTCAGCTCGGTGATCGGCCGCTCCAGCAGCTTCTCGGCCGCCGGGTTCATGGCGATCACCTCGGCGCTCTCGTTGCCGATGATGATGGCCGAGGGCGAATGCTCGACGATCTTCTCGAAGAACTGCTGCAGCTCGCGGATCTCGTCGCGCTGGACCTTCAGCGAGTCGGACATCTTGTTGAAGACGTTGGCCAGCTCTCCGATCTCGTCCCGCGAGTCGAGGCTCATGTGCACGTCGAGGTTGCCGCCGGCGATGGCCTCGGCCCCGTGGGCCAGCTTGGTGATGGGCGACGTGAGGCGCCGGCCCAGCACGACGCTGGTCAGGATGACGATCAGGCCGATCAGCAGCGACAGGTAGAGCAGGCTGCTGATGCTGACCTGCTTGGCCGCCATGATGTTCTCGATGTCGACGCCGACGAAGATCTCGCCGACCTGCTGCTTGCCGAAGTCCTCCACGGCGAACGACTCAAGGAGGTAGCGGTCGCCCCCGCTCAGGAAGCGCACGGCCTGCCGCGAGCGCATGTGGGCCGCCAGGGGAAAGACCATCTCGCCGTTGCCGTCGGTCAGGGTGGAGGTGATGGGCTTGCCCTCGGCATAGAGCATGATCTCGGCCTTGCATTTCTCCTTGATCTGGTCGGCGAACTCCAGGTTGAAGGGGATCTCGAGCATGGTGAAGCCCTTGAGCCCGAAGGTCTCCTGGTCGATGATGGGGGAGATGGCGGCGAGGCACAGGTTGCCTTCGACGAGGAAGACGCCGGCCTCGCGGATCAGCGGGTCGCGCTTCGTGTTCAGGAAGGTCACCTTTTCCTGGTTGGCGGCCGAGATGTAGCTGGCCGATGAGTTGTCGTGGGTCAGAACGATGCGGCCGGCCGGGTCCAGTATCTTGATGTTGGTATTGGAAAAGAAGAAGTTCTTGAATTCCAGGGCCATGGCCAGGTCGTCGAGGTTGTCGGTGTTCTCGATGATCTCCTTCAGCTCCGACAGGAACAGCGCCTTGCGCACCAGGTCGCCCAGGTTCTCCAGGAAAACGCTCTCGGCCACCTTCCTGGCCCCGGCGATCTCCTCCTGCGCCGTCTTTTCATAGCGCTTGGAGATGGAGAGGATGGAAAAATTGAGGGTGATGACGATGGAGAGGACGGCGATGAAGATCAGGGACAGGAGGAGCTTGGTCTGGATCTTCATCTCATCCGCAGCTCAAAGAGGGCGATCTTGCCCAGGGGCCCGGGCCGGATGTTGGCCAGTTTGCGGTTGAAGATGACGACCCGCTTGTCCTGGTACAGCGGCAGGACCAGGCCGTCGGTGACGAAGGCGCGGTCCACCTCGCGGTAGATGGCCTGGCGCTTGTGGGCGTCGCCCTCGCGGCGGGCCGCGACCAGGAGGTCCAGCAGGTCCTGGCGGCCGCTGGCGGCGATATTGGCGAATCCCTGCTGCTGCAGCTTCTGCGAAAGCTGGGGAAAAAGCATGCTGTCGGCGTCGGGATAGTCGGCGATCCATCCCGAGTAGGCCAGGTCATAGTCGCCGCTGGCGACGCGGCGGGCGTATTCCCTGGTGTCCAGGCGGATGAGCTTCACCCTCACCCCGGCCTGCTTCAGGTTCCTGGCGTATATGGAAAGCAGCTGGAAGAGCAGGCCGTCGTCCCGCTGCAGCAGCATCTCCAGCTCACGCCCGGCGGCGCCCCCCTCCTTCTTGAGCAGGGCCTGGGCCCTGGCCAGGGAGAAATCCAGGGGCGGCGTCGCGCTCCCGCCCGCGGCCAGCCCCGGAGGCAGCAGCGAGTGGATGGGCAGCACGTAGTCCTGGAATACCAGCGTCAGGGCGCGCGGGTCCCAGGCATGGCACAGGGCCTGGCGCACGCCGCGGCTTTTCAGGGCCGGCCGCGCGGCATTGATGACCACGTAGGTCACCGAGTAGAGCGGGGCGGCGACGACCTGCACCCAGTCCTGCTTGCGGTACGAGACCATCTTGGAGATCGAATAGGTGGACAGGATGTCCAGCATGCCGTCCTGAAAATATTTGCTCAGCAGCTCGACCTGGGGCTCGATGGTGTCGATGTATTCGTCGATGGCCGGCCGGCCGCGCCAGTAGTCGGCGTTGGCGGCCAGTACCAGGCGTTTGTTCCGCTGCCAGGAACTCAGCTTGTAGGGGCCGGTCCCGATCGGGTGGGTCGTGAAAGCGGCGCCGTGCTTCTTCACCGCCGCCGGGGAAACGATGGCGGCGCAGTCGACGGTCAGCGAGGACAGGAAAGGGGAAAAAGGCTCGGAGAGGATGAATTGCACCTGGTAGGGGCCCGCCTTGCGCACCGCCCTGAGGTAGGTGAATATCTCGGAAAACAGGGGGGAGTCGCTCGGGCTGTCGGGGCCGGAAAGCTGCAGCTGGCGCTGGAAAGTGAACACCACGGCGTCGGCGTCGAAGGGGGTGCCGTCATGGAAACGCACGCCGCGGCGCAGCTGGAAGGTCCAGGTGCGGCCGTCGGCGCCGGTCTCCCAGGAAACGGCCAGGGAAGGCACGATCTTCATGGTGACCGGGTCCAGGCGCACCAGGGTGTCGAATATGTTGAGGACGTAGAAGGACGAGGAATCGTCCCAGACGCGTGCCGGATCGAGAGTCTGGGGCTCGCGCGTGCTGCCGGCGCGAACCACGCTTCCGGCCAGCAGCGGCGCCGCCAGGGCCAGCAGCAGCAGGCTCAGCCACGCCGGCCTTGTGCTTTTTATATTCATGTCGTTGACTCCTTGGATACCTCCCGGAACACCACCTGTCCCAGCGGCGTGAAGGAAATGCCGCGCACCCTGCGGTTGCAGGCCAGGTTGTCGATCAGGTGGAACAGCGGGATCCAGGGCACGTCCTTTTTCAGAACGGCCAGGGCCTGCATGTAGATGCGCTCGCGCTGCCCGGCGTCCATCATGGACTTGCCTTCGTCGAGCAGGCGGGTCAGCTCGGGGTTCTCATAGAAGAAGCGGTTGCGGTTGCCGGGGGAGAAAGTGAACAGCGGGTAGAGGAAAAAATCGGGGTCGGGGCCGGTGGTCCAGCCCATGAGGAGAATATCGTGTTCGCCGCGGTTGGCGGCGTTCACCAGCTGGGGGAATGGCAGCCGGACCTTGCGGATTAAGATGTTGACCTTGCGGGCCATGATCGCCAGCAGGTCGGCGATCTCCTGGATGCCTTGCTGGCCTTCGGCGAAATACAGCGAGCAGGAGAAGCCGTCGGCCAGGCCGGCCATCTTCAGCAGCGAGCGGGCGACATCCAGGTTGAAGCTGTTCACCGGCTGGACCTTCATTTTCGGGAACAGCGGCCGCGGCAGGGGGGTGAAGGCCGGCTCGGCCAGGTTCTGGAAGATCTGCTTGACCATGTTCCCCTTGTGCATGATATGCAGGAAGGCGGCGCGGACCTCCTTGCGGTCGAAGGGCGCGCGGCGCGTGTTGAAACCCAGGTAATGGGTGGAGATGGACGGGTTGCTCAGGATGGCGATATCGCTGCGCCGCGACAGCTCCTCGTATTCCTTGCCCGACTGCACTGCCGCCATGTCGGCGCTGTGGTTGCGGATCTGCAGCAGCCGCCCCAGCGGGTCGGGCATGACCTTGAAAATGATCTTCTCCAGCCTGACCGTGCCGCCCCAGTAGTCGGGGTTGCGGCCCAGGATCAGGGAGCGGCCCTTCGACCAGCTGGCGAAGCGAAAGGGGCCGGTGCCGACCGGGCGGAACTCCCCCGCCGGGGCGGGGCGGGGCGGCTGGATGGACGCGGCCGAGTCGGCCAGGGCGACCAGGAAGGGCGCGTAGGGGCGGTCCAGGGAGATCTCCACGCCGTAGGCGTCCAGGCTGCGCACGGCGGTGATGCAGGAGAACAGGGAACTCAGGCGCTGGTAGATGCGCTGCTTTTTTTGCAGCCGGCTCTGGAACATGTGCAGGACGGCGCGCGAGTCGAAGGCGCTGCCGTCATGGAAGCGCACGCCGCGGCGCAGGATGAAGCGCCAGCGCTTGCCCCCGTCATGGATGCTCCAGGCCGTGGCCAGGCAGGGCTCGACCCCGGTCGTGCCTTTCTTGAAGCGCACCAGCCCTTCGAACACGTTGACGGCGATCTCGGTGGAATACAGGTCCTCGGCCTGCCAGGGATTCAGGTTGAGGGCGTCGGCCGGGCGCAGGTAGATAATGGAGTTGTCGGCGGCGAAAGCTGTCCCTGCCAGCAGTAAGATCAGCAAGCGGGCCACAATGTTCATTGTCAATGATAATAAGTTAATCTCCCCGTTTTTTCAACCGCCCCGCGAAAAAACGGCGATTTTCCCAAGCCCGCCGGTCCGCCGGCTGCATCCGCCGGCAACGGCGCGGATCAGCGGCCTGGATCGAGCCGGGAAAAGCGGGGGCGAGGCCTGGAATGGGACATGCCGTGAGCGCACCCCCGCGGGGAGATAACAGACGGCAGGGAATTTCCGCCATGAAGCGGCGGAAACCGGGGCTAGGTGACCCGCCAGCAGCGTTCCCGCACCAGCTGGGCCAGCAGGTACATGAAGATGTCGCTGCGCCGGGTGCGGCGGATGTCGTGATTGCGTACGCCGAACCAGAAGCGGCACAGTTCCTCGAGGGCGCGGCATTGCAGGGAGATGCTGCCGGCCACGCTGTCGATCTCATGGGCGATCATGTTCCTCAGCTTGCGGTTCAGGATGATGACCTGCTCCTGGAAATCCCAGACCGTCCCGGCGCGCTCGTTGCCTTTGTGGTTCGTTTCCTGGAAAACGGCGTTCCTGACGTCATCCTCGAGCAGCAGGTCGGCCTGGAAGCGGATGAAGTTGCGGAACTGCTCGGCGGGATTGACAGGTTCCTCGCGGACCTCGGCGCCGGCCGGGACGTGGGAGAGGAAGGCCAGCAGGTAACGCAGGGTATGGCAGACCTTCTCGCTGCGCTCGCGGCGCCGGAAGAACGATTCCAGGGCGGCGGGCGACATGTCGCCGCCGAAGCGTTCGGCCAGCATTAAATTCGGGTCGGCCTCCATGATCTTGAGCAGGTAGATCGCCTCCCTTCTCGCCCAGTCGACCTTGGCCGGGACATTGAAATTGGCGGCGGCGAAGATGTGGTCGATCTTCATGGGCGGTGCTTGGGGATCATGTCCCCGCCGGCTGGGCGCAGCATGCTTCCGGGTACAGCTCCATGACCGTGATGCAGTCCGGCTTGAAGCGCGCCTGTCCGCAGCGGGGACAGATCCGCGGCAGCTCGCAGGGGGGCTGGTAGACGAAATCGAGGCGCTCGTCGTACTCTTCCTCGAAGAGCAGTTCCTCTTCACAGGCCGGGCAATAGAATAGGGTCTTGGTCTTCATGGCATTGAATTAGCAAGAATCGTGCCAAAAGCGGATGACCTGCGGAAACCGTTGTGGGTAGATGGTTCTGCGGGTGCGGCCGGCTGGCGGCATTGGCAGGGTTTGTCCCAATTTTGGACAAGGCGCCGGGCGGGCCTGCAAAAAGCCTTGTCAACAAAGGGTTTCCAGCCCGGGCCCTCTGTTCCAAATTGGGACAGGCGGTCGGTCAACGAAGATCACCTACTACAAAGGATATTTATATTTGCTTGTTTCAAATTGGGACGGCATCCCCTGGCGCTGTATTTTTGATTTGCTTTTTGTAAAAAAGGGTTGTATACTATTTTCACTGCCTTTTTTAACGAAATAAGGATCTGGTTCGGCGATAAATGAGCGATCCATTGTCCCGGGGATTTCTCGTCCTGAGGCGATCGATTGACGGGAGGACGCATGATATTCTTTAAAATGCCCAAGTTGACCATCGGCAAGCGCACGGCGGCACTGCCCATCATCCAGGGCGGCATGGGGGTCGGCATATCCCTCTCCGGCCTGGCGGCGGCCGTGGCCGGGCAGGGCGGCATCGGGGTCATCGCCGCCAATGGCATCGGCATGATCGAGCCCGATTACTTCGCGGACGGCCGCGCCGCCAACATCCGCGCCATGCGCTCCGAGCTGCGCAAGGCCAGGGCGAAGACCTCGGGGCTGATCGGCGTCAACATCATGGTGGCGGCCAACGATTTCCAGCAGCTCCTGGATGCCTGCATCGAGGAAAGGGCCGATGCCTTGTTCATGGGCGCCGGGCTGCCGATCAAGAACATCCCCGTGGCCAGGATCCGCGCCGCCGGCGTCATGGTCATCCCCATTGTCTCCTCCGGCCGCGCCGCCGACCTCATCTTCAAGTACTGGGAAAAGGCCTACCAGGACATTCCCGATGCCGTGGTGGTCGAGGGGCCGCTCGCCGGCGGGCATCTCGGCTTCAGGGCCGACAGGCTCCAGGATGCCGACCAGCAGCTCGAGGTCCTGGTGCCGCAGGTCGTCGCCGCCCTGGCCCGCTACGAGGAGGCCTTTCACAAGAAGATCCCGGTCATCGCCGCCGGCGGCATCTATACCGGCGAGGACATCCTGCGCTTCCTGCAGCTGGGCGCGCAGGGAGTGCAGATGGCCACGCGTTTCGTGGCCACCGACGAATGCGACGCTGACCGCCGCTTCAAGGAGGCGTACGTTTCCTGCCGTCCCGGGGACATCGCCATCATCAAGAGCCCGGTGGGGCTGCCGGGCCGCGCCATCCGCAACCATTTCCTTGACAACGCCGCCGCCGGCGTGCGCAACGTCAAGCGCTGCGCCTGGCGCTGCCTGGAACAGTGCGACATCCAGCATGCCGATTACTGCATCTCGATCGCCCTGGACAATGCCCGCCGGGGACTGCTCGACCAGGGCTTCGCTTTCTGCGGCGCCAACGCCCATCGCGTGGAGAGCATCGTTCCCGTGGCCGAGCTGCTGGACGGCCTGAAGCACGAGTATGAGGCGGCCTTCATCCAGAGCCTGGTCACGCTGAAGGACGAGTACGTCAGGACGATCGAAGGGAAGTTCGCCGGCCTGCAGCAGGATTACCTGCAGGCGCGCCAGCGCTTCGTGCTCCTGCGCAGCGAGGCCGGCAAGGCCTGGAACCTGCGCCGGGACTCGCTGCGCGAAGATTATGAAAGGGCCCAGGCCCTGTTCGAGAATTTGAAGGGCGAATATGAGGCCGCCATGAAAAAACTGAATTCGCTCAAGGAGCGCTTCCCCGAAAACCTGGCCGAACTGCAGGAGATCGCCCGCCGCTTCCAGGCCGACCCGCTGCCGCAGCCGGCGCGTTAGGTTTTCCGCTTCAGGGCGCTTCCGCAGGCAGGGGCAGGCCCAACAGCCCGAACAGAGGCCGGAAATCCCGCAGCAGATGGTCCGGCGCCGCCGCCCGCAGGTTCTCCTCGCACTCGAAATCAGAGATCATGGCCACGGTCGTGGCCCCGATGGCCCGGCCGCAGGCGATATCGGCCGTGGTGTCGCCGATGACGAAGACGTCGCGGGCATCGATGCCGCCGTTGCCTGAGCCGATGCGCCTTTGCGCCTCCCTGGCCAATTCTTCGCGCTCTTCGGAATGGTCGCCGAACACCCCCCAGGCGAAATGGCCCCACAGGCCCGCGGACTCGAGCTTCAGGCGGGCTCCCTGCGGGATGTTGCCGGTGAGCAGGGCCGGCTCCAGGTCCGGGCGGCCGCAGCAGGCCCGCAGCAGCTCGCCGGCCAGGGGGTAGACGCGCACCGGTTGCCCGGCCAGGTTCGCGGCCAGGCGCCGCACGTAGGAATCGAGCACCTGGGCCAGCAGGGCGGGGAGATCGTTGCCGGAAAAGCCGGAAGCGCGCAGGGCGGAGAGGACGATCTGGCGGTCGGTCCTGCCGGCGAAGGAGATCGGGCGCACCGCTTCCTCCTTGACGCCGGCCTCGGCCAGCGCCGCGTTCAGCGCCCGGCGGCCGGCGCCGCCGGCATGGACCAGCGTGCCGTCGATATCGAACAACAGGAACTTCTTGCTCATGGTTTCGTTGCCCCATTGTACGCGAGAATCGCTCTTGGGACAACCCGGCGTTGCCGGCTTGCAAAGGAACACCAGAGCAGGTATAATTCAGGCGGAGGGAACCATGAAAATGTCGATCATCCTTGTCCTGTCCATCCTGATCCTCGCGCCGGCCATCCTGGCGGAGGATGGCCGGCCCGGACGCTGGACCGCTGAACTGGAAGGGGGAGCCGTCTTCTCGGGCTACAACGATGCGCGCATTCCCAATGTCGGCGGCACCCTGGTTTCCCTTTCCGAGGACCTGGACATCGCTGCCAAGGCCTATTATCGGCTCCGGCTCTCCTATGCGTTATCCCGCCGGCACGAGCTGTCGCTGCTCTACGCCCCGCTGACCCTCAAGGCCCAGGGCGCGCTGCCGGCGGACGTGAATTTCTCGGGAGTGCTCTTCCCGCGCGGAAGCGAGGTCGACGGCATCTACACGTTCAACTCCTACCGCCTCACCTACCGCTATCGCCTGGTGGATCGATCGCGCCTGCGCCTTGACATCGGCTTCACCGCCAAGGTCCGCGATGCCGAGATCGCGCTGGCCACGCCGGAGCTTGCCGCCAGCAAGACCAACGTCGGCTTCGTGCCGCTGCTGCACCTGCGCCTGGCCTGGGACTGGAACAGCAAGCTGGGCCTGCTGCTGGAAGCCGATGCCGCCGCCGCCAAGCAGGGGCGCGCCGAGGATGTGCTGCTGGCGCTGAACTGGCGGCTCTCGCCGCGGGCGCAGCTGCGGATCGGCTATCGCTTCGTCGAGGGCGGGGCCGATGTCGACGAGGTCTACAATTTCGCCTGGATCCATTATCTCGCCGCCGGGCTGGCTTTGAACTTCTAGGCCGGTCCGCCCCATATCCGCCTGATCCGATTTCGAAATGGCGCCCGGCCGGGAATGCGCCGGAAGGAAACCCCGATGAACGACGTGCTGAGAACGGCGAAGAACTGCCGGCATTATGCCATGTGCAAGATCGATTTCCTGGGCTCCGGGGTCTGCCGCTCGGGGCTGGAGAAGCAGTACGTCAGCTTCTATCCCCAGGGCCGGATGGACCTCTATGCCGCCCTGGCCGAGAAGCGCATCCCGGTCACGCCGGCCTGCGTCGAGATCGCCGATAGCTGCGACCTCTGCGGTCGCTGCGATTACCAGTGCTATTTCGTGACCGAGATGCGGCCAACGGCCGTCATGCGCGCGCTGAAGGAGCATATCCGGCTGCACCTGGCCGGAGGCGGCGAGGTGCTTGCTCCCGAAAAAGACGTTATCCTTGATGAATTGCGGCAGATCGTGGGCAACGATTGGGCGACCAACGACCGCGCCATCGCCCTGACCTATGCCCATGATCCCTGCCCGGTGGCCGAGCCGCGCATGCCCGGCTACGTCGTCATGCCGGGATCGACGGCCGAGGTCGCGGCCGTGGTCAGGCTGCTGAACCGCCACAGCGTCCCTTACGCGGTGCGCGGGAACGGCTCCAGCGTCATGGGCTTCGTCATGAGCGCCGGGGCGGTGATCGACATGGGCCGGATGAAGGCCATCGCGTTCGACGAGAAGAACTGGCTGGTTTGGGTGGGCGCCGGCGTCGCCGCCTTCGACCTGCAGAGGGAGGCCCTGGCGCGCGGCCTGCGGGTGAACGTCGCCGAGCCGGCGGCGCTGGTATGCGCCAACATCATGTGCTCGGGCATATTCTCGACCTTCTCGGCCAGCTATGGCACCGCCGCCGACAACTGCATCGACGCGGAATTCGTCGCTCCCGCCGGTGAAGTGTTCCGGCTGGGCGATCCGGCGGCGCCCAACCTCTTCGGCTTTCGCCGCGAGGATGCCCCGCTGCCGGGGATATGCACGTCGGCCGCCATCCGCCTCCATCCGGTCACCGACGACGAAAGCTCCGTGTTCGTCCCTTTCGCCGCGCTCGACCGCGCCCTGGCTTTTGCGCGCGAGCTCGCCATGCGCCGCATCGGGCTGGCCGTCGCCGTCCTGGGCGGTGAATACATCTCGACCTTCCTGTCGCCCACCCGGGCGCTCGCCGCCGGGGTGAAGGACGCCTTCCGGGACAAGCTGAAGATCGCCTACCTGGTGCTGGTGATCGGGGACGCCCACGCCCTGGCCGCCGTGAAAAAAATGGGTCATCCCGGGTTCGACAGCCGCCTGATGCGCATCCTGAACCTGGGGCTGCCGTCGCTCGTCTCGGCCCGCTGGCTCGAGCTCATCGGCGAGCTCAGCGATGACGAGCCGTTCTCCTACCTGGGGCTGGACCATTTCCCCGACCTGGCCGAGGCGGCGCTGGCGCCGTCGCCGGCCCAGCTGGTGCGCGATGTCGACCCGGAGCTGCGGCCGTTCTTCGCAGCGCTCTACTCGCGGCCGGAGATGACCGACCCGCTCTGGCTGAACATGTTCCGCATCGTCAGCGCCCGCATGGGGCGGGAGAAGCACGTGGTGGCCTGGATCATCTACCTGCCGATCGACGAGCGCCTGGTCGCCGAGATCGACGGCGAGTTCAGGCGCATCGCGGAGCGACACGGGCTGAAGAACGATTTCGGCTTCATCACCCCCCTGGACAACGGCAAGCGCTGCGTGTTCGAATACGACTATTACCTCGACCAGAACGACGAGGACGAAAAGAGCAGGATGCGCCAGGCCATGGGCGAGGCCGGGATGATGATCGAAAAATTCACTGCGGCCACCGGTACGGTGACCTGGATCCGCCACGTGTTCCGCCAGGGCTTCAGCCGCAAGGAAAGCTTCCTCTACCCGGGAGCCGCGGCCGGGCGATGAAGCGCGGCGACGCGCCGGGGGACGGGCCCTGCCTGCTCACCGGCGCCACGGGTTTCCTGGGCGGCCACCTCATGGCGGAGCTCCTGGCCCGCGGGCGGCGCCTGGTCATCGCCGGCCGGCCGGCCGGCGGGGAATCACTCGCGGATAGGATCCGCCGCCTGCTGGGCTGGTTCGGCATGCAGCGCCGCGAGGCGCAGCTGGAATTCCTGGAAACCGATTTCCTGAAACCCGGGCTGGGGCTCGGCTCGGGGGAATACGAGCGCCTGCGCCGCCGCGGCCTGGCCATCATCCATTGCGCTTCGGATACCCGCTTCGCCGAGAAGAACCGCGCAGCGGTGATGGCCGCCAACGTCACCGGCCTGGCGGGGATCCTGGAGCTGGCCCTCCGCAGCCGTGCGCGCTGCTTTCATCTTCTCAGCTCGGCCTATGCCGCGGGCATCGACCACAGCGATTGCCGCGAGGCGCCGGTGCGCTCGCTGCGCTTCAACAACCCCTACGAAGAGAGCAAGGCGCTGGCCGAGAAGGCGGTCAGCGCAACGTGCCGCGCCCATGGCCTCCCCTTCACCATCATCCGCCCCGCCATCGTCTACGGGGACGCGCGCACGGGGCGCTCGCTGCGCTTCAACGCCCTCTACCACCCGGTCCGCTCCCTGCTGCAGCTGCGGGACATTTACCTCGCCGACATCAGGGAGAACGGCGGCAAAAGGTCCGCCGCCTCCGGCATCCGCCTGGAGGACGGCGGGGGCCTGCGCCTCCCCATCCGCATCTTCATCCCCCGCGAGGGGAAGATCAACCTGGTCTCGGTGGATTATTTCACGGCGGCGGCCCTGGCCATCCTTGAGCGACCGGAAGACGGCGCCATCTATCACCTCACCAGCCGCCGGCCCGCGAGCATGACGCGGCTGGCGGAGTTCGCGGAGCGTTTCCTGGGCCTCAGCGGCGTCGAAGTGGTCATCGGTGCGGCGGGCGCGGCGCGGATGCGCAACCCGGCCGAGGAGCTCTTCGACCTGTTCATCAGGCCCTATCGCCCCTATATCGCCGATTGCAGGGATTTTTCCCGGGAGAATGCCGACCGGGCCACCGGCGGCGCCCAGCCGCCGGATTTCGACTATGCCATCTTTCGCCGCTGCATGGAGTTCGCCGTGGCCGCCGACTGGGGGAAAAAACTTTTTTAGTGAAGTTTCCGGTGGCGTTTTTCCGGCAGAATTGCTAGGATGAACGATGCGGCACGAAAAGATACTGATCTGCTACAACGAACCGTTGGGCATCTACGAGAACTACAGCGGCAAGGACCGGGCGGACGGCGCCGAGCCCGAGGACACCTCCGACCCGGGGCTGGTCGCCCAGGTGCTCCATATGCAGGCGATCCTGCAGCGCCGTTTCGAGCAGGTGGAATGCCTGCCTTTCAGCCGCGACTTTTCCAAGGCGCTGCGGCGCATCCTGCAGCACGCCCCCGACGTCATCCTCAACTTCGTCGAGGCGCTGGCCGGCGACGTCAATTTCGAGAGCCACATCGCCGGAGCCTTCGAGATCCTGGACATCGAGTTCACCGGCAGCAAGGCGCTGACCCTGGGCAACTGCCTGGACAAGCTCAAGACCAAGCAGATCCTGAGGTCCCTGGGGGTCAGGACGCCGCGCTACGCGCTGGCCCGGCTCAACCGCAAGCCGCAGGAGGCGGAGCTCAAGCTGAAATTCCCCCTCATCCTGAAACTGAACAGGGAGGACGCCAGCATCGGCATCTCGGAGAACTCGGTGGTCAACGATCTCTCCGGCCTGCAGGCGCAGCTTGATTTCCTTTTCCGCGCCTTCCGCCAGGACGTGCTCATCGAGGAGTGCCTGCCCGGCCGCGAGATCAGCGCCGCCGTGTTCGGCGACCGCGTGCTGC
Source organism: Acidobacteriota bacterium (assembly GCA_025456205.1). Taxonomy (GTDB): domain Bacteria; phylum Acidobacteriota; class Aminicenantia; order UBA2199; family UBA2199; genus UBA2199. Next base: position 47,380 of record JALOLA010000005.1, read on the forward strand.
CGCTCTCCGAGATCGCCTACGACGGGCTGCCGGAGGGTCTGCCGCGCATCGTCACCTACGAGGCCAAGTGGGCGCCGAACAGCGCCTATTACAAGGGGACGGTTCCGGTGTGCCCGGCGCCGGTGGACGCGGAGCTGCGGGCGCTGATCGAGAAGACGGCGCTGGCCGCCTTCAATGCCCTCGACTGCCGGGACTACGCCCGGGTGGATTTCCGCCTGAGCAAGCGCGACATCCCCCACGTCATCGATGTCAATCCCAACCCCGACCTGTCGCCCGAGGCCGGCTTCATCCGCTCGGCCGGCCGCGCCGGCCTCAGCTACGAGGAGGTCCTTTTCAGCCTGGTGGAGTTCGCCCTGCAGCGCGGCAGCGCCAGCGGCCGCCCCATCGCCGAGCGCCGCAGGAACCTGAACGCCTACCTGCAGGAGCTCAAAGGCTAGAACGAGGCTCGAAGTTCAATGTTCGACGTTCGATGTTGATAGACAAAGGCAAAAGGCAAAAGTAAAAAGGCAAAAGTCAGAGAAGAAAGCGTTGGTGGCCGAACTGTAGCTCTAACGAGCAAAATCGTAGTGTTAGTAACAGCAATTTATCGAGACAGTAAAAGATTGACCTCTTGCCGTTTCTCAGCACTTATCGGGCATCCCACATGGAGTGGCCCAGACTCTTTTTCGTGCCCCTCTCTCCCCGTCCGGTTTTTTTTTGAGCTAGGACTGCTTCGCGCTGAAGGCGATGAGGTCCGCCGTGGTCTGGGTGGCGGGATCGAAGGTGATGGTGCGGCGGAAAGCGGCACTCGCGAAAAGGGGAATGTACAGCAGGATGGTGACCGCGAAGCTGACCGAGATCAGGATGCGGATGGGGATAAACTCGGCCAGTATGCCGCCCATCACCATGGCCAGGGGCATGAGGCCCGTGCTGATGCTGCCCAGGATGCCGAACACTTTGCCGCGCATCTCCTGGGGCACGGTGAACTGGATGACGCTGGCCATGAAGGTGTTGAGCAGCGCCGAAGCCACGCCGCCCACGAAGGCCAGCAGCGCCATGAGCGGGAAGTAAAGGAAGAGGGGAAACAGGATCATGCTGAACGAGGAGATGAAGCCGCAGGCCGCGAAGAGCCGGAAGCGCTTGGATGGCCGAATGTGCACGAGAGACGAAAAGAGCAGGCCGGCCAGGAGACCGCCGGTGAAGCAGGCCATGACCAGGCCGTAAAGGGCGGGCCCCAGGTGGCGCTGGCGCTCGAAGAGCGGCAGGATGAGCATGACGCCCATGGAAGCGAAAAAATTCATGATGGCGGCGAACGCCAGCAGGTGGCGCAGGCCGATGAAGCGCCAGACGAAGGAGAAGCCCTCCTTCATGTCGGAAAAGAAATGGGAGCGCTCCTTCCTGGCTTCGATCCTGGGGATCTTTACGAAGGGAATGGCCAGGGCTGAAAAGAGGTAGGAGAGGCCGTTGAAAAGGAACATGACCGGAGCCCCCAGGACTTTGAACAGGATGCCGCCGGCCGAATTCCCCGCCAGGCCCGACAGCGTGTAGATCATATGAAAGACTGAATTGGCCTGCACGAGCTTGTCGCGCCTGACGATGTCGGGAAGGGAGCTGGCCACCGCCGGGTTGAAGAATGCGCCGCCCAGGCCGATCACGATGGCGGTTGCGAACAGCATCCAGGTGCGGACGAAACCCAGCAGCGCGGCCACTCCGACCAGGGCCACGGCCAGGCCGCGGACCGTGTCCGTGAGGATCAGCAGGCGCTTGCGGTCGCAGCGGTCGACCAGCACGCCGGCGAAGGGGGAAGCCAGCACCCGCGGCAGGGAGGCGGCCGCCAGCAGGGCGCCCATGAGGGCCGTGGAGCCTGTTTTGGCCAGAATCCAGAAACCCAGGGCTATGGAATAGATGACATCGCCCAGGGCCGAGACCAGCTGGCCCTGCCACAGGATGAAAAAATCGCGGTTCCAGAGCTTTTCCCCGGCCGACATCTTGTTGGCAGGATCCATTGTCTGATTCATTCTGAACGGCAACGTCGCCAGGGGCCTTCAGGGTGTCCCTGACACTACTATCTCGCCCAAGTTCATCGCCTTGGCTTTACGACCACTACCACTATCACTACCACTGAGGCCTGTCAGCGCTCCTGCTGCTACTGCCACTGTAACTGACACCAATAGCTCGTCCATATTCATTGCCTTGGCTTTACAACCACTACCACTATCACTACCACTGAGAATTCGGTTATTTCCTTCTTAACGGCTCTCAGGGATGATGATGTCCACCGTCTCGAAGCCCAGCAGGCGGAAGAACTTCTCCAGCGTCTCGCGCCCCTGCTCGGCGCTGTTCTTGAGGATGCCCTTGTCGCGGGCGTTGCGCTCGAAGATGCGCCGGGCGTCCTCGTGGAACTTCTTGCTCTCCTCGAAGGTGATCTCGCCCTCCTCGATGAAGGTCTCGAAGCCGCTGGGGTTGATGACCACGTCGAGGATGCGCGCCGGCGGCAGCTTGACCACGATGGACTTTTCGCGGCGGATGATCGACTTCTCGTTCAGCTCCGACAGGTCGAAGCCGGCGATCACCTCGCCCTTGGCGATGAAGATCAGCCGCTTGTTCTGGCTGAAGACCGGCGTGCGCACGACGCCGGTATCATAGACGTATTCGTCGTAGTAGGTCTGGGTGAACATCTGGGCGATGTTCTTCACCTGCTGGATGATCACCGGCGTCTCCTCGATATGCGCCGTGCCGCCGCGGAACAGGGCGGGCAGCGAGGGCAGGAGGCCGATCCTGGCCAGCGGGTTGTAGAGCAGCAGCAGGATGGCCAGCAGGGCGGCGATATTGAGGACGGACAGCAGCTTTTTCATGTCCGCCCCCCCTTGAAGGCCACGCGCACGGTCGCGAAGCCCATCTTCTTCAGCCACGACTCGACCAGGATGCGGGCGTTGCGCGCGGCGCGCTCGAGGATGTCCATGCGCGCCACCTTGGCGCGGATGTCCTTCTCGCCCTGGCTGAGCAGGCCGTCCTTCTCCTCGTTGGAAAAGTCGCTGCGCAGGATGCCCGACTCGTTGAAGATCTCGCGCATGTGCTCGGGCTTCATGTTGAAGAGGAGGATCTTCGGCCGCGGCAGGGTGACGGTCACCGCCTTGCCGTCCTGCAGCTGGATGTCGTGGTCGGTCAGCTCGTTGAGGTCGATGCCGGCCTTGACCGTGGCCGCCGTCTCGAAAAGGATCTTGCGGTCGCCGTACCAGGCCACGTCCTTGTAGGAGACGATCTTGGTCACGCTGTACTCGACCGTGGCCAGCTCGGCCAGGTCCTTGAGGGTGCGGGCGCTGAGCTGCGGCCGCTCCCTGCGCCGCGGCACGGCGACGTTGACGGCCAGCAGCGCCAGGATCACCGCGCCCAGGACGAGCAGCCGCTGGGTCCGGGCGGGCTTTTTACGGGCATCGTGGTTCATATGTTCTCACTCCCCTGGAGCGGGTTTTCGGGCGCATGCTGATTATAGGCGGGGCGAAAAATAATTGCAAATCAATGGGAGCGCAGGCAGCCTTCCAGCGCCGCCAGCACAGCCGGTTTCGCCCGCGCCTTCAGCAGCGCGGCGCGGAAATCCTCGTGCATCAGCTGCCGTGACAGGCGGGCGATGAGCCGCAGGTGCTCCTCGCCCCCTTTTTCCGGGACAACGATCAGCAGGATGCCGCGCACGACGGGCTTGCCGGGCACGCTCCAGCGCATGGGCCGGGCCGGGCGCAGGAAGGCGATGGAAGCAACGCGCACGGCGGAGGATCTGGCATGCGGCAGGGCGAAGCCCAGGCCCAGGTCGGTGGCGAAGGTTTCCTCGCGCTTCCAGACGGCCTCTTCCAGGACGGAGGCGTCGGCGATCCTGTTGTCGAGTTCCAGCATATCGCACAGTTCCTTGATGGCCTCCCCCGGCGTGCGGCTGGCCGAGTCGAGCCGGACCAGCTGCGCGGCGATGACCCTGGGCGAGCCGTTGCTGCCGCGGCCGTTGAACTCCCGCAGCAGCGCCGCCACTCCGGCGGCGTCGGCGCAGCGCAGGGCGCGGCGCAGCAGGGCGCGGCATTCGCCGCTGTCCAGCTGCGCCAAGCGCTCCCTGGCCACCGGGATCATGGCCGGCACCATGCTCAGCTCGTCGAAGCCGAGGCCCACCAGCAGCGGTTGATACTCCCTGTTCCCCGCCATCTCGCCGCAGATGCCCAACCAGCGCTTCGCCTTGCGGGCCTGCAGCGCGGCGTGCTGCAGCAGGCGCAGGAAGGCCGGATGCAGCGGGTCGTAGAGACAGGCCAATGCGGCATTGCCGCGATCGACGGCCAGGACATACTGCAGCAGGTCGTTGCTGCCGATGCTGAAGAAGTCGGCCGCAGGCGCCAGAAGGTCGATGGCCAGCGCCGCCGCCGGCGTCTCGACCATGATGCCCAGCTCGAGGCGCCGGGCGTGGGGCACGCGGCGCCGGCGCAGCTCGGCGGCGGCTTCGGCCAGCAGCCGGCGCACCAGCGCCACCTCGTCGACACCGGTCACCATCGGCACCATGACCTTCAGCGGGCCGCAGCGGCCGTTCGCCGCGGCGCGCAGGATGGCGCGCAGCTGGGTGCGGACCAGCTCCTCGTGGTTTGCATAGAAGCGCACGGCGCGGACGCCCAGGAAGGGATTGTCCTCCACGGGCAGGCGCAGGAAGGGCAGGCGCTTGTCGCCGCCGACGTCCAGGGTGCGGATGATGACCGTCCGGCCCCGCGCCGAGAGCGCCGCCTGGCGGTAAACGGCATACTGCTCGTCCTCGCCGGGCGGGGCCTCGCGGTCGAGAAAGAGCATTTCGCTGCGGAACAGGCCGATGGCCCCGGCGCCGCTGCGCCAGGCGGGCTCCAGCTCGGCGGCGCTGCCGACGTTGGCCGCCAGCTCGATGCGCCGGTTGTCGCGGGTCTGCGCCGCGGGCCGTTTCCCTGTTGCGCCGGGGAGCTCGCGCCGGGCGGCGGCCTCCTGCTCGAGGCGGTAGTAGCGCTTCAGCGCCGCGCCGGGGGCGGCCACGACCAGGCCGCGCCGGCCGTCGACGATCGCTTCCTCGCCGGCCTGGATCCCGGCCAGCGCCGCCGGCGGCAGCGCGACGGCGGGAATGCCCAGGGAGCGCGCCAGGATGGCGACGTGCGCCGTGAAGCCGACCTCGCCGAGCGCCAGTCCGCGCAGCCGGCGGCGGTCCAGGGCCAGCAGCGCCGCGGGGGACAAGTGGCCGGCCAGCAGGATGGTCGCCCCGGACAAGGCGGGCAAAGCGGCGTCCGCTGCGCCGCCATAAACGATCTCGCCCAGGCGGGCGGCAATCTCACGGATGTCGCCGGCGCGCTCGCGCAGATAGGCGCTGGGCGAACGCTGCAGCTCGGTGGCCAGGGCGGCGGCGGCGCGGGTGATGGCCGCGCCGGCCGGCAGTTTCCATGCCGTGATCAGGTGGCCGATCGTTCCATGGAACTTGGGGTCGGAGAGGATGGCGAGTTGGGCCTTGAGTATGGCCGCGCCCACGGCGCTCCCCGGCAGCGCCGCCAGCCGCATCCACTCCTCCCGGGCTTTTGCCAGGGCTTCCTGGAAGAGGCGGAGTTCCAGTTGCGGATCTTTTCTGCCGGCGGCAAAGCGCGCCGGCAGCGCCCGGGTTCGGTTCAGGCGCACGACGCGGCCGCGACCCAGGCCCGGGGCCAGCGCCCGGCCCCGGAACAAGCGTGACGAGCCCTCATGAAAGGACGGCGGCAACCACTCTGAGCCGCTGGCGACCACGGCTGCGGCCGGCGCTGCGTCATCGGCCCGCGGCAGCACATGGCGCAGGAAAGCGCGCAGGGCCTGGGCGGCCTCCTTTTCCTGGGGACCGCTGATCTCCAGCCGGCAGGGGTCGCCGGCGACGGTGGCGCTGCCGACCAGCTCCAGCACACTGCCGGCATCGGCGCGGCGGCGGCTGCGCCCGTTGCGGAAGACGACCACGGCGTCGAAGCGCAGGCAGGCTTCCTGCAGCAGGCTGGCCGGCCGGGCGTGCAGGCCGGTGGCCAGGGGGAAGGCGAAGGCGATGGCGGTCATGGCCGCGGCGCTTTATTTTTCAAGGCGGGCGAAGACGGCTTCGGGACGCTTGATGGCCTCGGCGACGCTCACCTCGACCTTCTTCAGGGCGGCGAAGCGCTCGCTTCCCTGCACGGCGATGTCGGCGGCGAGGATGACCGCCCCGGCTTCGCGGATCTCCCTGGCGCTGAGTGCGTTCTCGATGCCCATGGCGCCCTGGGTCTCCACGCGGATGCTGTGCCCGAGTTTTTTCGCGGTCTTTTCCAGCTGCTCGGCCGCCATGTAGGTGTGGGCGATGCCGGTGGGGCAGGCGGTCACGGCGACGATCTTCATGTCATTCTCCCGGGCCGGGCGCCCCGGTCCACTTGCGCAGGACGTTGGCCAGCAGCGCCACCAGCAGCGTGCCGGCGGCGATGGCCGCGACATAGGCCAGGCGGTTGTCCACCACCGGGATGACGATGGGCCCGCCGTGGGGGGCGTGGCCGCCGACCCCGCCCAGCATGGCCATCACCGCCGCCAGCATCGATCCCAGCATGATGGTGGGGATGGTGCGCACGGGCTCGGCGGCGGCGAAGGGGATGGCCCCCTCGGTGATGCCGATCATGCCCATGGCCAGGCTGGCGTAGCCCGCTTCGCGCTCCTGCTGCGTCCACAGCCGGCGCCCGAGCAGCGTGGCCAGGCCCATGCCCAGCGGCGGCACGCAGATGGCGGCGGCGCAGGCGCCCATGGGCGCGAAGTTGCCCTCCTTGATCATGGCGGCGCTGAAGAAGAAGGCCACCTTGTTCACCGGCCCGCCCATGTCGAAGGCGATCATGGCGCCCAGCACCGCCGCCAGCAGCACGCGGTTGCCGGTGCCCATCACCTGCAGCCAGGCCGACATCGAGGTCATCAGGTCGCGGATCGGCACGCCGATGAACTGGAACATGACGAAGCCCACGACCAGCGAGGCGATGACGGGGATGACCAGGATGGGCATCACCGGCTTGAAGTAGATGGGCACCTTCACCTTCTTGATCAGCATCACCACGGCGCCGGCCAGCAGCCCGGCGGCCAGGCCGCCGAGAAAGCCGGCGCCGATCTGGTGGGCGATGGCTCCGCCCACGAAGCCCGGCACCAGCGCCGGGCGGTCGGCCATGCCGAAGGCGATGTAGCCGGCCAGCACCGGCACCAGCAGCGAGAAGGCGGCGCTGCCGATGTCCATGAGCATTTTCAGGAACGGCGAGCCGGAAAAATCGGGCCCGCCCGGGCCCATCGGGGCGAAGGCGATGGCCACGGCGATCAGGATGCCGCCGCAGGCCACGAAGGGGATGGCGTAGGAGACGCCCGATAGCAGGTACTGCCTGACCTTGAACAGGTGCTGTTTCATCGACGGCCTTCCTCGGTCACTCGAAACGGACCTTGACCGACCGGATCTCGAAGGGGCGGAAGGAAAGCTCCAGGCGGCCGTCCTTCAGCTCCAGGGGCGAGCCCTCTTTCTCCAGCAGGTCGGTGGCAACGGCCCGCGCGGGCGTGCGGAAGAAATGCAGCGTTGCCGTTTCCGCCTTGCCGTTGGCTTCGTATAGCCGGAACAGGAATCCCTTGCCGTCTTCGGCCAGCTTGATGGCGTCCAGGATGACTCCGGAGCCGTCCGCGCTGAAGAAGCTGTGGCTTGCGGGCAGGGAGCGGTTCCCTGGCGGCCGGCGCTCCAGGACGCGCGCCAGCAGCGGCTGGTTGAGCTCCTGGCCGCGGCGCACAACCTGGCTCTCGTGCCAGGCTCCGGCGTGGGGGTAGAGGGAATAGGTGAACTCGTGGCGGCCGCGGTCGGCGGTTGGGTCGGGCCAGGTGGGCGAGCGCAGCAGCGACAGCTTCATGACGCCGTCGTGGATGTCGTGGCCGTACTTGCCGTCGTTGAGCAGCGCCAGGCCTCCCTGCTCGTCGGAAAGATCGGCCCAGCGCAGCGCCGGCACTTCGTAGCGCGCTTTTTCCCAGAGGGTCTCAAAACGGGTGGTGCGGCCGATGGCGGCGAAGGGGATCTCGTAGAACGCCTTGTCGGCCCGGACCGCGACCGGAAAGCAGGCCTTCAGCGAAAGATGGTCCTCCCACCAGTCGGCCTGGGTGCGGATGTCGACGCGGTCCAGGTCATGGTACAGGGTGATGGTCTGGGTGAAGAAGGAGGAGGGGAAATCCTCGGTCGGGTATTCACGCTCCTTGGAGAATCCAAGGAAGCTCTTGTCCACGCGGTAGACGGTCTTCACCGGCCCGCTCGACACCAGCTCCACCTTGTCGGCCTTGTTCAATTCCCAGCCGCGGCCGGTATAGCCGATGTTCCAGGCGTCCCAGTCCTCGGGGCGGTCCTCGTAGACCCACAGCTTGTTGGCCTGCTCGCCCGGCGCCACGAACTCGCGGTTCTGGCGCTTGGCGAAGATGCTCTTGAAGTTCCCGCTCTGCAGGTCGATCTCCAGCTTCAGCGCGGCGTTTTCCAGGACGCCGTCACCCTTGCTTTTTTGAACGGCCGGTGCGGGCGGAGCGGTGGTGAGGGAGTAGCTGCGGTAGCCCAGGGGCGGAACGTTCCGGGCGATGAAGGAGATCTCGGACCTGCCGTCCTCCCCGGTCTCGCCGATCTCGCAGGGAACCTCCTGCCGCGACTCGTCCAGCAGCCGCGGCGCGAAGCCGGCGGGGACGGCATGGCGGAAGGTCGCGATATCGTCGCGCTGCCAGGAAAGGGTGTTGAACACGATCAGCGGCAGGCTGAGGGGATCCTCGTGCAGGACCATGCCGCTGATGCGCTCCAGCGCCCGGTTCTCCAGCAGCCGCAGGTCCTTCTGCACGCCCTTGTAGGTCTCCAGGGCGTCGCGGTAAACGGGGGTGATGCTCGAGCCGGGCAGGATGTCGTGGAACTGCAGGGTCAGGGCGCTCTTCCAGCTCTTTTCCAGCTCGGCGGCCGGGTACTTGTCCCCGAGCAGGCTGGCAATGGCGGCGAGCTTCTCGGTGGCGGCCAGCAGCGCCTCGGTGCGGCGGTTGTTCTTCTTGATGGCGCCCTGGGTGGTGAAGGTGCCCTGGTGGTATTCCAGGTAGAGCTCATCCTGCCACAGCGGCAGGTCGAGCTTCTGCCGGCGCTTCTCCTGCAGGAAGGGGCTGGGCGTGGTGTGGACGAATTTCGGCGCCAGCGCCAGCCTGCCGTAGCCGCGCACGCGGTCGAGGATCTCGCGGTTGGGCCCGCCGCCGTGGTCGCCCAGGCCGTAGAGGATCAGGCTCTCCTTCAGCCCGGTGGTGGCCTCGTACTTGGAGACGCCATGGGCCACTTCCGACAGCTGCAGCCGGCTGGCGTAGCTCAGCGGCGGCATGTAGGTGAGGATGGTGCTGCCGTCGACGCCCCGCCAGTTGAACAGGAAATGGGGGAAGACGGTGGTGTCGTTCCACCACAGCTTCTGGGTGATGAAGCTGTCGATGCCGCCCAGCTTGTAGAGCTGCGGCATGTTCCAGTTGTAGCCGAAGGAGTCGGGGTTCCAGCCGATGCGCACGTCGACGCCGAACTTCTCGCGGAAATACTTCTTGCCGTAGAGGAGCTGGCGCGCCCAGCTCTCGCCGGAAATGAGGTTGCAGTCGGGCTCCACCCACATGCCGCCCACGATCTCCCAGCGGCCGCTTTTCACTTTTTCCCCGATGGCCCGGAACAGGTCGGGATGCTTCTTCTCGATCCAGTCGTAGGTCAAGGCCTGGCTCTGGGCGTAGGTGAGCTCGGGATATTCGCCCATGTTCCTGATTACGGTCTCGTAGGTGTTCTTCGTCAGGGCCATGGTCTCGGCCATGCGCCACAGCCAGGCGATGTCGATATGGGCGTTGCCCACCAGGTTGATCTTGAATTCCTTGAGGTAGTTCTTTATCGGGGCGGCGGCGGCATAGGAGCGCTGCAGCGACGCCTGCAGGCGCGGTCCGTCCCCCGCCGCCAGCGCCGGCATGTCCAGGGCGGCGACGGCGCGGGAGAAGGCGGCGTTGAGTTGCTCCAGCCTATCCTTGGCCACGCGGCGCCGGTCCGGGATGTCGTAGGGCTTGCCGGTGAAGGTGTAGCGCTTCAGCTCGGGGTTGAGCAGGATGTCGGCGAACTGGAAGGCGCGCAGCCAGTCCTGCAGAACGGCCAGGCTTTTGCCGGCAACGGGATAAACCAGCTCCGCGGAATTCAGGTAGAAATCGCTGCCCTCGTCCACCGGGACGCCGCGTCGGCGCTCGGGCCAGTAGGCGGTGCGCTCGGGAACGAAGCCGCGGTTCTCCACCGCGATCTCCAGCACATGGGCGGCGCCGTCGGCCTTTTCCGCCAGCAGCACGTCGCTTGCCAGCTCGACGCGGGTGCCGCTCTCGCCGTGCAGCGTCGCCGTCCCGCCCCGCACCGACGCGGCCCCCTCCAGCTCGCGGCCGTCCAGGAAGAACGTGGCATGGACCAACCCGCGGGCGCTCATTACGGTTTTGAGGCGCAGCGGCGTCCCCGCCACCCTGGCGGCGGCGAAGACCGCGGGCGCCTGGAAGTTGGCGCGCAGGCGGACATTCGCGGCCTTGAGTGCGCGCCCGGGCTTGTACACTTCCCAGCGCTGGCCGTCGAGCGACTGCTGCCAATCCAGCAGGCGGGCATCGATGGCCTTTTCCAGGGCCGCCAGCTTCTCGCGCGCCGTGTCGGCAGCGAGTCGCGGCGCCATGAGGCACAGGAATATCGCCATGAAGACAACTGTTTTTTTCAACGCGGAGAAATGCTTGCCCATGATTCACTCCTTTGCCCATGGGGACGGGCCGGGACGTTGTGGCCAGCCTGTATTTTATTGGGAATGCCCGCGATTTACAACCCCCGCGAAATATAGTATAATGACGGCGTAACGGAGCTGCCCGTCCTGATATCTGATCCAGTCGTCGGAACCGGAAAGAGTGATCCCTTATTGGAAACATACAGGCCTCGGCAATCCCCATGAAAAAATTTAAAAATATCGCCATCATCGCCCATGTCGACCACGGCAAGACCACGCTGATCGACGCCGTGCTCAAGCAGGCCGGCGTGTTCCGCGACAACCAGAACATCGCCGAGCGCGTGATGGATTCCAACGACCTGGAGCGCGAGCGCGGCATCACCATCTTTTCCAAGAACGCCGCCTTTCAATACCAGGGCTACAAGATCAACATCGTCGACACGCCGGGCCACGCCGATTTCGGCGGCGAGGTGCAGCGCATCATGAAGATGGTCGACTCGGTGCTGCTGCTGGTCGACGCCTTCGAGGGGCCCATGCCGCAGACCAAGTACGTGCTGAAGAAGTCGCTGGAGCAGGGGCTGCGCCCGATCGTGGTCATCAACAAGATCGACCGCCCCAACGCCCGCCCCGACGAGGTGCTGAACGGCATCTTCGACCTGTTCGTCGAGTTGGGCGCCGACGACAAGCAGCTCGACTTCCCGGTGCTCTACGCCTCGGCCAAGGAAGGGGTGGCCCACTACGAGATGGGCGACAAGAACCGCGGCCTGAAGCCCCTGTTCGACACCATCCTGCGCCACGTGCCCGAGCCCGAGGGCGATCGCGTCAACCCCTTCCAGTTCATGGCCTCGGCCATCAGCTACGACAATTATCTCGGCAAGATCGGCACCGGCCGCATCCACAACGGCACCGTCACCCAGGGCGAAGAGGTGCTGCTGCTGAAGCGCAACGGCGACCGCAAGGCCTACAAGGTCACGCGCATCTTTACTTACGACGGCATCAGCCGCGTCAGCGTGCCGGAAGCCGTCGCCGGCGACATCGTCTCGCTGGCCGGGCTCGAGGACATCGACCTGGGCGAGACGGTGGCCGACATCGACCAGCCGCTGCTGCTGCCGGCCATGGACATCGACGAGCCCACCCTGGCCATGACCTTCGCCGTCAACGATTCGCCCTTTGCGGGCCAGGAGGGCCGCTTCGTCACCTCGACGCAGCTGCACGACCGCCTGCGCCGCGAGATCCTCAACAACGCCAGCCTGCGCCTGGAGGACACCGCCTCCAAGAAGGCCTTCCTGCTCAAGGGCCGCGGCACCCTGCAGCTCTCCATCCTGATGGAGAACATGCGCCGCGAGGGCTACGAGTTCCAGGTCTCCCGCCCCGAGGTGATCACCAAGCTGGTCAACGGCCAGCGCTGCGAGCCCATGGAGCTGGCCGTCATCGACGTCGCCGACGAGTACGCCGGGGTGGTCATCGAGATGCTGGGCCAGCGCAAGGGCGAGCTGCGCCACCTGGTGCCCGGCTCCGACGGCTACACGCGCCTGGAGTTCCGCATCCCGGCCCGCGGCCTGATCGGCGTCAACAACGACTTCATGACCTCCACCCGCGGCACGGGCATCCTCAACCACTCCTTCATGGGCTACGAGCCCTTCAAGGGCGAGATGAACCGCAAGACCAAGGGGGTGCTGGTGGTGCTCGAGCCCGGCGTTTCCGTGGCCTACGGCCTGTTCGGCCTGCAGGAGCGCGGCAGCCTGTTCATCGGCGCCGGGGTGCCGGTCTACACCGGCATGATCGTCGGCGAGCACAGCAAGGACAACGACCTGGTGGTCAACGTCTGTCGCGGCAAGAAGCTGACCAACATGCGCGCCGCCGGCTCCGACGACGCCGTGCGCCTGACGCCGCCGCGGCAGTTCTCCCTGGAGCAGGCGCTGGACTACATCGAGGACGACGAGCTGCTCGAAGTCACACCGAAGAACGTGCGCATGCGCAAGAAGAAGCTCGACGCCAACGCCCGCAAGCAGGACGAGAAGCTGAAAAAAGCGGGCTGACGCACGGACAGGTCATTTTTGTTCTTGTCCGTGCCCGTCCGTGTTGGTCTGATCTTTCCTCTCTTTCCCTCCCCTTGACCGCCCACCGCGCCCGGGCTATCATGGCGCCGATGAATGAACCCTGCCCCCTTTGCCGCGATCCGGCGGCTTTTTTCAGCACGGCCAGGAAGAGGGATTACCATCTTTGCGGCCGTTGCGGCGCCGTTTTCATGGCGCCGCGGCATCACCTTTCAGCGGAGGCCGAGAAAAAGAGGTACGAGGCGCACCGCAACGACGTCGACGATCCCCGCTACCAGGCGTTCGTGCGGCCGCTGGTGAACCTCGTGCTGGAACAGTGCCGCCCGCAGCAGCAGGGCCTGGATTTCGGCTGCGGCACCGGCCCGGTCGTTTCCAGGCTGCTGGCGGAGCGGGATTACCGTCTCGCGCAGTACGATCCGTTCTTCCGCGACCGCCCGCAGCTCCTGGAGCGGGCCTACGATTATATCGTCTGCTGCGAAGTGATCGAGCACTTCCGGGATCCGGCCCGGGAATTCAGGCTGCTGCGCTCGCTGCTGGAACGGGGCGGCAGGCTGTTCTGCCAGACCGAGCTCTATGCGCCGGGGAGCGAGCTCGCGGCGTGGCCGTATGCGAACGACACCACCCACGTCATTTTCTACCAGGAGCGGACCCTGGAATGGATCCGCGATCATTTCGCTTTTACCGCGCTTGCCGTCGCCGGCCGCCTGGCGGTGTTCACGGCCTGATGCCCGGCGAAATTCGTGACGCGTGACGCGTGACGCGTGACGCGGAAGAACGGGACTCGGCGTAGGGCGTAGGGCGTAAGACGTAAGGTGAAATTTCTCTTCACCCGTCTACCGTAAACCGTCAACCGTCAACCGATTCCGATTATTTCATATTCTCTTACTTCTTCCCTACGCCCTACGCCCCACGCCGATTTCCATTCACCCTTGCTTCAACGCTTCAGCTCCTTTTGCCTAACATGCTGGCCAGCGGATTCACGGCCAGCGAGACCAGCATGCCGATGGTGCCGGCCTCGGGGGTGGGGCTGCCCGTGAAATACAGGGTCATGCAGACGCCCAGGCCCAGGACCGAAGAGGAGACAGCGCCCAGCTTGTTCACCCTTGGGCTCAGGAGGCCCCAGACGAACGGCCCCAGGAAAACCGAGCCGATGGCGCCCCAGGAGATGGCCAGGATGGAGACGATGGTGGCCGGGCGGAAATATGCGAAGATCACCGACAGCACGATAAAGAAGGCGCTCAGGAAGCGCATCATGCGCGTCAGGCTGCGGTCCGATATCTTGGGGTTGATGAAGCCGGCGTAAAGGTCCTTGGCCAGGGCCGAGCTCGAGATCAGCACCAGCGCCGCCAGCGTGGACATGGAGGCCGAGAGGATCAGCAGCAGGATGAACACCGACAGGGAACCGGGGATCACGCGGATCAGCATCTCCGGCACCAGGCTGTCGAACACCGGCTTGCCGCCGGCAAAAGCGGCCGGGGCGTTCTCGGGGGTGAGGAACAGGCGGGTCAGGCTGCCGGAAAAATAGGCGACGCTGAGAAAGAAAACGGCGAACGCCGTGGAAATCCACATGCCCAGGCGGATGGCCTTCTTATCCTTCACGGCGTAGAACTTCTGCACCAGCTGCGGCATGGCGAAGGGGGCGACCGAGGTCAGGAACACCAGGCAGAACAGGGGCCAGATCCCGGGCGGGCCGACCGCCGCCGTAAGCTGCGGTTCGATGGCGGCCAGCTTCGCCGTGGCCGCGGCCAGGCCGCCGGCCTTGCCCAGGACGCCGAAGATCACCACGCCGCTGCCGAAGATCATCAGCGCGCTGAACAACACGTCGATCGCGCTCATGGAATTGTAGCCGCCCAGGATCATGTAGACGGCCGTGAACAAGCCCATGAAAACCAGGGCCTGCCAGTATTCGGTGTTGAAGTTCAGCTTGAACAGGTAGGAGAGGCCGATGAACACGGCGGCGGAATAGGGGATGAAGAAGACGAATATGGACGCCGAGGAGAATATCTTGAGGAACTTGCTGCGATAGCGCTTCTCGAAAAATTCGGCCATGGTCGCCACCTGGTACTCCTGCGACATCTTCTTGATGCGGGCGCCCAGCAGCCACCAGACGGCCAGCACTCCGAGAAGGCTGTTGCCGGCGGCGATCCACAGCCCCGAATAGCCGAACTGCCAGCCGACCTTGCCGGCGAAGCCGATGAAGACCACGGCCGAAAAATAGGCGGCGCCGTAGGTGAATGCCGTCATCCAGGGGCCGACGTTGCCGCCGCCCAGGAAGAATTCGTTGAAGGTGGTCGTCTTTTTTCCCCGCAGGATGCCGATCACCACGATCATCAGCACGTAAGCCGAGATCACCGATATCTTCAGCAGCATGATTCCTCCTGTTTTAAAAGCGGAAAAACAATTCGAACTGCACCCAGTGGAAGGCGTCGGCGCCGGCAATGTAGAAGTTCCCCGGGCGGAAATATTCCCATATCAGGCGGCCGGCCAGGTTCGGGGAAACGTTATAGACGGCCTTGGCGATGAGCAGGTCGCCGCGGCTTTTGCCGCTGCCGCTGAGCAGCGCGGCTGGGGCCGTGCGCTCCGGCGCGGCCAGGCGGTGCCAGGCCAGGTGCAGCTTCACTCTCTCCGCCGGCTCGAACACCAGGGCGCCATAGAGGGAGGTGAAGTTGGTCCAGTCGGCCACTCGCGTCTCCCTGGCCTGCAGGTAGATCAGCGAGTCGCTCCATTTCGGCCAGCGGCTGAAGGCGGCGTCCCAGCCTTCGAACCGTTCCGTTTCCGCATCGTCACCGCTGAGAAAGATGCCGCCCAGGGTCAGCTGCGCCGGCACGGGAAAGCGCCGGCCCGGCTTGTGGTCGAGGTGGAAATAGCCGCCCAGGCCGCGGCGCTTCCCGGCGCCGAGCGTCCCGAGCTGGAGGGCGCCCTCGGCGGTCAGCGCCAGCCGGTCGCTGAAGGGATGGACGACGCGCCCGCCGGCCACCTGCAGGGCCCCCTTGGGCATTGCGGCGAAGGCGAAGGCGTCCTTGCGGAACAGATAGGCATCGAGTGCGGTTTTTTTCAAGCGGCCGCTGAAGTAGAAGCCGAAGCCCTGCTCTTCCTGCTCGACCATGGCCTGCTCCCTGTCGTTGACGACGGGCAGCAGCGTGTCGCGGCGCCGCTGGCGCACGAAAAAGAAGGTCAGGTTGCTCTTGTTCTTGAACGCGCGGTCCAGCCGCAGCCCGTTGAAATAGCCCGAGCGCGAGCCGTCGAGCGGGCCGCCGTCCATGACCAGGAAGCCCTCGCCCAGCATCATGTCGAAGCGGCCCAGGGTGAGGGACAAGCCCGGTTGCCGCGGGCTCTTCCATTGGACGTACAGCTGGTCGAAAAAAACCTCGTGAATATTGAAGTCGGTCTTCAGCCGCGGGTCGAGCTTGGGCGCCAGGTAAACGCGGTTCTCGTTGGTCAGGCGCAGGTGGAGCCGCCACGCCCCGCTCGGCGTCCATTCGGCGCCGAGGCTGGTGCGCAGGCGCAGGAAGGCGCTGGAGTCGCCGGCGGCATCGTCGAGGCTCAGGGTGTTGTCCCAGCTCTCCTGGCGCACGCGCTCCCAGAAGTAAATAGAAAAAAGCGGGTCATTCTTGGCCTCCGCGGCCTGGGCGGCCAGGGGCGGTCCGAGGCAGGAGCAGAAAAGGATGGCCAGGAAACCGGCGATGGATCGATGGGCCATGGAACCTCCAGGGGATGGTGAATATGAAAAATAACCCAAAATGCGAAAAAATGCAACCGCTGCTTCCGGGGTTTACTCGCTGCCGCCAACGGGATACAATGGCGCCGCGCAAGGAGTCGGAAAATGCTCTGGAAGCTGATCACCCTTTTCGCCCTGGGCGTCGCCGAGCTCTGGGCCGCCGCCCCCGCCGGCGTGGCCATGGGCCTGGACCCCGTCCTGGTCTGCCTGGTCGCCGCCGCCGGCGCCGTCAGCGGCGGATCGGTCGTCGTCCTGCTCGGGGAGCGGGTGAAGGCCTGGCTGCAGAAGCGGAAAAAACGCGAGCAGCTGGAGGCGAAGCGCGGGCTGCTCTGGCGCGTCTGGCGGCGCTACGGCGTCATCGGCTGGGGGCTGCTGGCGCCGCTGCTGGTCGGCTCGCCGCTGGGGGCCGCCTTCGGCCTGGTCCTGGGCGCGCCGCCAAGACGGCTCCTGCCCTGGCTGGCCGCGGGGTCGGTCCTGTGGAGCGTGGTTTTCTCGGTACTGGCGGCGGTGGGGAAACAACTGCTATAGATGTTAGACGTTAGACGTCAGTAGTCAGCAAGAAATTATAGGAATCGGTTTACGGTTGACGGTTGACGGTTTACGGGAAGAGATGAAGCAATAGTAAGACTAAAATTCCAAGCACCAAGCACCAAATTCCTAAAAAAGTGTTAGTGATAGTGATAGTGGTTGTGAAGAAAGGAACTCAGGGCAAAGGCATTCTCCTGGCGGGCATGCAGATCCGAATATCCATTTCCAAAACGAAGGCCCTTCCAATGCCTTTTCTGGGTCAATGGCATTTCTTACTTTAAGCTTTTTATTTTAAACTTAAACTTTTGCATTGGAAAGTCATCTTCCCTTAGCCCGCCGCCTTACGCTAAGTGCTTTTTCTTCACTTTTGCCTTTTTACTTTTGCCTTGTCTTCCTATAATCTACTGACTACTGACTACTGACTACTTCTTTTTCTTCTAACGTCGAACCCAAAACATGGGCATGGATTCTTGGCTTTGCTACCGTCCAACGTCTGGTTGCGGTTTTTCTTTTTCTTGCTAACGTCTAACGTCTATCGTCTAACGTCTTCTTCTAATCGTATAACTCGTAGGGATGGCTCATGCCGAGAACCGTTCCGTCCATGGCGGCGACGACGATGTAGCCGCTGGGAAAGATCGTCATGCCGTCGGGGCTGGTGCCCACGGTGCGCCACTCGACGATGCCCCGGTCGGGGGGCACGTTCACGGCGATGGGGAAGTTGGCAAAATTGATCTGGTAGATCTTGAGGTTCTGCGTGACGTTGAAGCAGCGGAAATGGATGCTCATGGTCGAGCCGCGGCGATAGCGCTCGCCGGCGCGCGGCATATAGACCTCGATCTTGCTGGCGACCACGTGGAAGTTGGCGTTGCTCTCGTCGGCTGCGCGGCCGTTCTCGGAGACCACGCGCACCTTGTAGTCCCGGCCCAGCGCCAAGCTGGCGGGCACGTTCCAGGTCCAGCTCCATTTGCCGGCCACCGGTCCCGCGGGCGTGACCGCCGGATAGCTGCGCACGACCACGCCGTCCTTCTTGATCTGGACGGTCGGGCGGCCGATGTCGCCCATCTTCGTCCATTGGATCGTCTGCTGGGCGCCGCGCAGCACCTGCTCGCCGCCATTGGGCGTGGCGACGGTGATGAGGACCCGCGGCGGGGCCAGCAGGGTCGTGTTTGGCTGCAGCTGCGGCGGGTCCTGGGCCCAGGCGCAAAGGAATGCCGCCAGCAGTATCGCGAAAAGGAAGGCGTGCTTTTTCATGTTGACCTCCATCTTGTCTGCAGGATGAATACGATAACCGGGGGTTTTATCTCAGCAGATAAGTGAAAGTTTCAGTGACAGTGCCAGTGTCAGCAGGAAATGAAAGGAATCGGTTTACGGTGGACGGTTTACGGTGTACGGTAAGAACTTCTTACTTTTACCTTTTTACTTTTGCCTTTGTCTTTCTCTTCCCCTGTGCCTGATGCCAAGGATATTCCCACCGTCCACCGTTGTCCAAGTCTCAGAATTACTTCAGCGCCTCGACTCCCTTGAACTCCCGCGTGGGCAGGAAGCTGCGCAGGATATGGCGGTCGTCCTCCGTCTCTTCGTTCCTGGCGATGCGCGTCAGCAGCTCGCCGAGTCCCGGCCCGAGCATGAAGCCCTGGCCGCACATGCCGACGGCGTGGATGTAATTGCTGACGGCGGCGTCGCGGCCGACGATGGGAAAGCCGTCGGGGGTCATGGGGTACTGGCCGCGCCACGAGCGGCGCACGCGCAGCGAGGCCAGCCGCGGGTAGAGCTGGACCATGCGCCTGGCCACCTGCGGGAAAAAGAGCGATGTCGATTCGTTGAGCACCCCGAGGATGGGCGGGTCGGGCGTGATGCAGAAGACCACCTGGCCCTCATGGTTCTGGTAGAAGTAATAGTTGGCCGAGCCGGGCTCGGGGCGGATGTCGACCACCATGGGGCCGAAAAAGCGCTGCACCGGCTCGGTGATCGCCCCTTCGTGGTTGTCGGGCTCGACCGGGACGTCCAGATGGGCCAGGCGGGCGATGGCGCGGGCGCTGTTGCCGGCGGCGTTGATCACCTGGCCGCAGGCGTACTCGCCCTTGTCGGTGACGACGGACGCGATCTTGCCGGCGGCGAGGCGCAGGGCGCTCGCCTTTTCGCTGAAACGGTACTCGGCGCCGGCTTCGATGCTCTTGAAGAAGAAGGCGTTGACCGCCAGCAGCGGCGAGGCGCTGCCGTCCTCCGGGGAATACGTGGAGCCGCGCAGGCCGGACATGGAAATGCCCGGCACCAGCTCGTTGTATTCGCCGGGAGACACCCAGCGGATGTTCAGGCCGAAGCCATGCTGCACCTTCATCAGGTCCTTCAGCTTACTTTCCATCGCCGCGGAGTAGGCGGGGTAGCTGTAGCCGTTGCTCAGCCAGCCGATCTCGTCTCCCTCCTTCTCCTTCCAGCCGGCGAAGATCTCGATGCTGCGCTGGCAGACGCGGATCTTGCCGAAGTCGGAGTGGGTGGCGCGGATGCCGCCGATGGCCTTCTTGTTGCTCAGCTGGCCGGGAGAGGCCATTTCGTCGAGCACCAGCACCGACAGGCCGGCGCGGGCCAGGGCGAGGGCGGCGGGCACGCCCACCGAGCCGGCGCCGATGACGACGATATCGTACGCCTTGGCCATGGTCATTCTCCCTGGCCTTCGCCGCCGGAGCCGGCCAGGGTGCCGAGCGGCACCTCGACGAACAGCGGCCGCCGGGTGCCGGGAACGATGCGCCCCGGGTCGATCCCTTCCTGGCGGAAGATGGAGCGGATGAGGGTGTCGCACGACTTGCCGCCGCAGGCGCCCATGCCGGCGCGGGTGACGGCCTTGATCTGGTTGATGTCGGTGATGCCCGAGCGGATCAGGCGGCGCACCTCGGCGGCCGACACCCGCTCGCACAGGCAGGCCATGGCGGCGTGGTCGCCGTCGGCGGCGGCCACGGTCGTGGGCAGGGGTTGCGAGTCGGCGGCGGCCTGGACGCGGAAGGCCACGACGCGCTTGGCCAGGGCGCGCGGCACGCGCAGGCGCACCAGGCGGGTGAGGTTCTCGCGGTTCTGCTGAACGGCCGCCACCTCGAACTCGCCCAGCGGGTTGCCGTCGATGTCGACGGCCTGCACCTTGCCGCCCACGGCCAGCGGCACGTGCGACATCTCGTAGGGGACGGTGACGATGGGGTTCTCCCGGTCGCGGCGGTAGTCCACCAGGGTGATGGCGAGGCCCGGGCAGATGAGCAGGCACTTGGCGCAGCCGATGCAGCGGCCCTTGTAGCGCGGCAGGCCCAGCAGCGGGTCGTTCTCTAGCTGGATGGAGTTGGTGGGGCAGATGGTCGAGCAGGGGTTGCAGGGAATCTCCTGCAGGCAGTGGATCACCGGCATCACCCCCTCCTCGCCCTCGGGAAAGACCTGCGGCTCGACCTTGCCGGGGTGGGACTTGAGCAGCTCGGCCTTGTCCTTCCAGGCGGCGGGGACCTCGCCGGCAGTGGCGCCCAGCGCCCGGGCGACGGCCAGCCCGGCGATGCGGCCGTTGAACATGGCCGAGGAGGCCTCGGCGATCTCGGCGGCGTCGCCGGCGGCGAACACGGGCAGCCCGGCCGCTTCAGCCTGGGCGGTGAACTCGGCGATGGGGTCGAGGCCGACGGCCACCAGCAGCGTGTCGCAGGCGAAGGTCCGCTCGGTGCCGGCGAGCGGGCGGAAGCGCTCGTCGACCTTGGCGATGGTCACCGACTCGACGCGCTCGCTGCCGTTGGCCGACAGCACGGTGTGCGAGGTGTAGACGGGCACGCCCAGGCGCTTGAGCTTGTCGGCATGAACCTTGTAGCCGCCGCAGGCGGGGAGCGCCTCGGCCAGGCCCACCACGGTGATGCCGGCCTGGATGGCGTGATAGCCGGCGATCAGGCCGACGTTGCCGCCGCCGACGATGAACAGGCGGCTCGACGGCCGCACCAGGTCGCGGTTGACCAGGGTCTGGAAGGCGCCGGCGCCGTAGACGCCGATCAGGTGGTTGCCGGGGAAGACCAGCGACTTCTCGCGGGCGCCGGCGGCATTCAGCACCACCTTGGGCACGACCAGCCGGTAGGCCCCCTGGCGCAGCACGCCCACCTTGCGGTCGGAATAGACGTAGAGCACGGTGCTGTCGGGCCAGACCGTCACGCGCGGGTCGGCGGCCACCGCCTCGGCCAGTTTGCGGCCGATGCGGATGCCGCGCGTGCCGGCCTGCGAATCCTCGACCGAGCCGAAGAACTTGTGCGTCTGCAGCACCAGCTTGCCGCCGGGCTCGTGCTTGTCGTCGACCAGCAGGGTGGCGACACCGAGGCGCCCGAGCTCGACCGCGGCCGAGAGCCCGGCCGGTCCGGCGCCGATGATCAGCACGTCGGTATGGAGCTCGGGTATCTCGCGGATCTCCGGGGCCGCACCGATTTCCGGCAGCGCCGGGAGCTCGTCGGCGGCGTTGACCTTCATCCCCGCCGCCAGCGGGGTCATGCAGGACTTCACCGGCCGGTGGTCGGCGATCACCAGGCACTTGGAGCACTGGCCGTTGGCGCAGAAGATGCCCTGGGAGGCGTGGTCATGGGCGTTGCGCCCGAAGGCGTCGATGCCGGCGGCGATCAGGGCCGAGGAGAGGGCTTCCCCCCTTTTCCCGGAGAGGGGCTGGCCGTTCCAGTAGAATTTGACCGTTTCCCCGGCTTCCACCGGGAGCACCGGGTGCTCGTGAATGCGCCGATCTTCGCTCATGGCGACTGTCCTCCCGGCCCGGCATTTCTCCATGCCCGACCACAGTATCCATATAGCATATCTTGGCCATTTGAAAAAAGAAAATATTAGAAAATTATTAAAAATAATACAAAAATATAATAATTATCAATAATTATGGAAATTGTAAAAATAATGTGCTAATAATTAAACAAATGAATGTTGGAAAATTTGTCGACGATACCGATCTTGCCCTTTTAGAGGAGTTGAGCCTCAACGGCCGCGAGAGCCTGACGAAACTGGCGGAGAAGCTGGGGCTCTCCAAGCAGCGCCTGGGCTACCGCTTGCGCGGCCTGCAGCGCCGCGGCGTGCTCTCCGGGTTTTTCGCCATCCCCAACATATTCCGCCTGGGCTTCGACCACTTCCGCATCTTCGTCAAGTTCCAGCACCTGAACGAAGCGCGGGAACAGGAGCTGCTCGACCACCTGGTCACCCGCTCCGAGGTCTCCTGGCTGACGCAGCTCGACGGCGACTTCGACCTGGAGTTCGTGATCTGGGCCCAGGGCGTGCCGGCGTTCGAGTCGGCTTATGACGATATCCTGGGGCAGTTCGGCTCGCTGTTCCAGGAGCGCTACTTCTCCCTGGCCACGCGCATCGAGTTTTTCCCCTGGCGCTTCCTGGCCGCGGGCGACATGGGCGCGCCGATCGTGCTCGAGAACCAGGGTGGAGCGCTGGCCATCGACCCCATCGACCGCCGGCTGCTGGCCGAGCTCAGCCGCAACGGCCGCCTGTCGCTGGCCGCCCTGGCCTCCCGCTGCCGCGTCCTGCCGGCGACCGCCGCGCTGCGCCTGCGCGCCCTGCGCCGCAGCGGCGCCATCGCCGGCTTCGGCGCCAAGATCGACCACGAGCTGCTGGGCTGGACCTACCGCAAGGTATTCCTGCAGCTGGAGAACCCGTCGGGCGACGCCCTGGGCCGTCTCCATTCCTGGCTGCGCCTGCAGCCGGAAGTGATCTTCCTGGTCAAGACCATCGGCGCCTATGACCTGGAGGTGGAGCTGATGACGCGCAGCGGCGCCGACTTTTTCGCCTTCAAGCGCCGGCTGCGCACCACCTTCGCCGCCGACCTGGCCGGGCTGCGCAGCGTGATCGTGCACA